>CBHTUB010000516.1:0-3685 GCA_966095595.1 uncultured Chryseosolibacter sp.
TGGCCGTTCTTATTCTTTACGCCCTGGGTATTCTGGTTCGGTTATTATACTTTGTTCGTTCCCTTCGACATATTATTCATGTTCCTGTCAATTGGCATAATCAATACCCTGCAATTCAAGCCGCTGGTTAAATTTCCAAAGAGATGGCTATGGCAATGCATGCTGGTCTATTTTCTCGCAGCAGTAGCTGGCATTGTCATAGGGCTGGGCGCTCATGTGTTATACTATAAGAATTTACAGGGAATTGCGCGGGATATGGCAACGTGGCTATCAATCAGTATCCCTGCGGGCCTCGTGGTTGCTTATTGCCTTGGGTATATTTTAAAGAAACAGATCATCTTGCCCAAAGATCCTGAGGCTGATATTATCGTTTAAGCTGTGGAATGTCGAATGATCTACTCACGATGTTTAGCTAATTTTTCCCAGGCAGTTTGTCAGGTCGAGGGATCGCCAGCCCGTGTCAAACCAGATATTTCCTGTTTGTCCTGTATTATCGAGAACGCGATATGGGAATGAAGTCTCCCGTAGCGCTTGTCGATTCTTTCCGGAGTATAGCCCAAGGGTAGTCACTTTTCGCTCGTGCTTTGCCAGTTCGCACACCGGATTTGAAGATGTTTGACCCAGTTCGCCTGCTGGTATGAAATACTTCCGTAAGGCATCCGCTGTCATGGCCTGACAGCAGGCAAAGCAAAATTACCTTCGCCTATAATTGAAGATTTTCTAACAATTACAGATTTCGAATCACTTTTCCCCACTCCGGGTATGAAACACCTTGGAAAATGATCTTGAACAGCTGGCGATTCCCCAATAGGAGACAAGGATTGGCCTGGTATGATTTTTTTTTCAAAGAATAGCCGACCAAATCTGTATGATACGTCAGAATTTTTCTCACCAAAGTTTTTTCGATATCGATAAAATAACGGGAACTGGTCGCATGCACTGCACAGCCGTACTTGCGCATATTGAATTTAGAATACCCATGGATGTGGTGATCAACACTACCGCATGCCTGGAATGACTCAAGAAAATCTTTTGAACGGAGTAAGCCATACCAGGGAGTCGGAGCTTCGATTCCAAAACTTCATCCGCCGGGCTCCGGTTGGCATGATCGTCTTAATGGGCGAAAGCTTGCGCGTGGAGGTCGCGAATGACGCGTATGCACAACTGGTTGGGCTAACGCCGGAGGAGTTACAAGGTAAAAACATGTTTGAAATTATTCCGGAAGCCGAAGAGCACTTCCGGCCAATCATAAACGGTGTTCGCCTTTCCGGAAGACCGCTTTATTTGTATGATCATCCTTACCGCGTGCAGAGCAAAGATGGTGGGCAGAAATGCGGGTACGTGAACCTCGTCTATCAGCCATACCGCGAAGATGATGGATACATCAGCGGGGTGATGATCCTATGTCATGACGTCACAGAACACGTGGAATCCCGAAAGAAAGTGCAACAAGCAGAAGAGAAGCTGCGGCTGGCCATCGAATCTGCAGATCTTGGCACATATGAACTTGACATGCTCACAGGAAAGCTGACTGTGTCCGACCGTTTCGAGGACATATGGGGTCTGGAAGGCGATGTTTCCAGGGAAGCGCTTGTGAGCAAGATTCACCCCGATGACCGATCTGTCAGCGAGCATGCCAATATGCAATCGCTTGTCACCGGGCATTTATTTTACGAAGTGCGTGTGATCGTTAGTAACGACCAATATAAATGGGTTCGTGTCAATGGACGCGTATTGTTTGATAAAAATGGCAAGCCCGCCAGCCTGCTTGGAGTGGTTCAGGATATTTCCAATCAAAAAAACAATACCGATCAGCTTAACAAGCTCGTACAGGAGAGAACCGAAGCACTGCAGACACTAAACACGCAGCTTGCCACGGCAAATGACGAGCTGAGCCAGGCGAACACACAACTGGTTAGGGCAAACAGTGATCTTGAGCAATTCGCCTATGTTGCGTCCCACGATTTACAGGAACCGCTTCGAAAGTTGCAAACCTTTTCTCATTTACTCCGCGATCGTTTCTCATCGGAACTGAGTGAAGGTGCACAGATTTATATTGAGAAGATGGCATCCTCGGCGTCGAGAATGTCTCACCTGATCAGGGATATCCTTGACTACTCAAGGCTTGCTCATAGCAGGCCACTGTTTCAACCTGTTGATCTCAACGTGATCCTATCCAATGTATTGAGCGATTACGAGCTGACGATCAAACAAAAGAAGATAACGGTTGAGACAGAAGCACTTCCAGTCGTTGAAGCCATCCCGATTCAAATGAATCAGTTATTCTATAACCTGATAGGCAATAGTATAAAATTCATTCGGAAAGGCGTCGATCCGGTGATAAAGGTAATGTGCGGCAGGCTAACACCTCAAGAATCTGAGCAATTTGTGAGGTTTAAAAAAGATCGAATATATTTTCGCCTTACGGTTTCGGATAACGGCATCGGATTCAGCCAACAGTATGCAGAACATATCTTTTCGATCTTTCAGCAACTCAATGACAGATCCATGTTTGGTGGATACGGCATAGGGCTTTCACTTTGCAAACGCATCGTTGAAAACCATGACGGGATAATCTATGCCAACGGAGTTGAGAACAAAGGTGCTGCATTCACATTTATACTTCCTGCCAAGCATTGCTAACTTTAAAACTTTGTTATTATGATAACTCTTGAAAAACCAGCTAACGAAACAGAAAGATTAAAAACACTGCAGAGGTATCAGATTCTTGATACTCCGCCGGACGGTAATTTTGATAGGATAACGGTACTGGCGTCTGTCATATTTAAGGTGCCGATCGCGATTATCAGCCTTGTCGATACAGATCGTATTTGGTTCAAATCTCACCACGGATTAAACGTAAAGCAGATCGACCGCGACCCCGGGTTATGCGCGTCTGCTATACTTTCAAAAGATCTCTATATTATCGAGAATGCCAGGGAAGATCCGCGAACGCTCGCCAACCCGTTGGTTGCGGGCGAGTTTGGTTTACAGTTTTATGCGGCAACGCCTTTGCAAACAGAAGAAAATCACAATCTCGGGACACTTTGCATCATCGATAAAAAACCCAGAACATTTTCCCAGGAAGAAAAGCACATGCTGAAGTTACTGGGTGATATTGTTATGGATGAAATGAACATGCGCCTTAATGTTCGCGAAGCCACTACCAACATCAGGAATATGGCTGCCGACATCACCGAAAATCTGAAGTCCGCGGTAACCAATATCGAGCAGGGCTCGAAAGCCGATGTCATTTCATATCTGAATGCGACTAGATTTTACATGCAGAATATTCACAATCAGCTTAACTACGCTTAACCGTTCAGCTCAACAGTCAGGTTAGATGGAAAGGGGAATGTCAGCGAGACATTCACAATACGCGGTGTGCATTTCGCAAAGCGATTGAGTATGTGCGGCACTCCGGTTACGTCATGGTGACGATAACCCAACCGTTCAGGGATTGACGACAGTTCAGGGATTGACGACATCTGGTTGGAAGAATTTCGAGCTTACCTACTTGAAGTTGACAAGGGAAGCGATAAAACCCAGCGTCAGTTCAAGTACAGCACTCTCCTCTACAACAGAGTCCGGACGGCTTTACCCTAAGCTATATGAAATAAGACTTGCGTTACTTTCGCTTGACACGATAGGCCAGGCCAATCAAGACATCGGAACTCGTGTTATC
>CBHTUB010000517.1:0-3680 GCA_966095595.1 uncultured Chryseosolibacter sp.
CGAAAGGCATTGCCACCAGAATGGGATACGGGATCAGCGGCTTCATTTATATGGGCCTCGGCACCTACGCAACCAAACTGGCCATCACAGGATCAGCGGGCAGCGGCGAGTCACGCCAGTTTATGGTAGCAAAGATCCTCCGGACGAGCGGCGGCGAATGGATCGTCGCAGCTATAGGGTTGATCATTTTTGGAAATGGCGTATACCAGGTCTATCGTGGTGTGACAAGCAAATTCATGAAGAAGATACAGGTCAGAAAAACCGAGCTCCGGGAATTGGTGAGAAAGGCCGGAACAGTAGGCTATATATCCCGTGGCGTCGTGTTGCTGATCATCGGGTATCTCTTATGGCATGCAGGCATGACTTCAAATCCGAACGAAGCCGAAGGCACCAGGGGCGCTTTCAACTTTTTGGAGAACAATTTTGGAAGCTTTCTGATGATGCTGATCGCACTGGGACTTGTGGGCTATGGCATATTCATGTTCATCAAGGCGAGGTATCAAAGTATCCGCATCGACTGAAACCCCTAAAAAAACAAAGTGCCAGGAGTTACCCCGACACCTTGAGAAACAAAAACAAAAAACAAAATATCTTATCCGAGTCTCTCGAGAACGTCCATCACTTCACGAACTGCCTTGCGGCTGGCTTCCATCAGTGATTTTTCTTCAGGATTCAGATCGAGCTCGATGATCCTTTCGATACCATTTTTACCAAGGATAACAGGTACGCCGAGGTAGCAATCCTTGATGCCATATTCGCCTTCCAGTTTCACGCAAACCGGGAAGATCCTGCGCTGATCCTTAACGATCGCTTCCACCATCTGCGCTGCTGCAGATCCTGGTGCATACCAGGCTGAAGTGCCCATCAACTTCACCAGCTCGCCTCCGCCCACTTTTGTGCGCTCGAGGATCGCGTGCAGCTTGTCCTTGTCGATAAGCTCGGTAACAGGGATACCTGATACTGTAGTGTATCTTGGAAGCGGTACCATAGTGTCACCGTGACCGCCAAGCAACATAGCCTGGATGTCTTTCGGAGAGACGTGCAATGCCTCGGCAAGGAACGCTCTGTATCGCGCTGTGTCGAGGATGCCAGCCATACCCATGATCTTGGTCCGTGGAAGTTTGGACGTGATGTGTGCCTGATAGGTCATCACATCCAACGGGTTAGAGACAACAATGATGATTGCCTCAGGCGAATGCCTGATAATATTTTCAGTAACTGATTTTACGATGCCGGCGTTGGTTCCAATAAGGTCATCACGGCTCATCCCAGGTTTGCGCGGAAGACCGGAAGTAATGACAACAACATTCGAGTTTGCGGTTCTTGCGTAATCGTTGGTTACGCCGATTGTGCGGCTGTCATACAGATCAATCGGTGCCTTTTGCCAGATATCCAGTGATTTACCTTCAGCAAGACCCTCCTTGATGTCGACGAGAACAATCTCATTCGCAACCTCGCGGTACGCCAGGACATCGGCACAGGTTGCTCCCACATTACCTGCACCAACTACAGTTACTTTCATAATATTCTATCATTTAGGTTTAGAAACGATGGATTTTTGCTAATGGGCCAGATGATCATCACCGAAAAGAAGGGCAACGGTCATTAAACCGGGCGTGAATTTATCAATTACCAGTGATTTTGGAAACAATAAGGGTTATTATACTGCATTCACTTCAATAATCAGCACTTCGGAGGTTTTTTGAGTCACTTTATATCGATCGTCGATACGAAAACCTACCACCCAGATGATCTCTCCGGCGGATTCCAGAACCGTAACATGATCCTTGTCAGGCAACGAAACTTTCAAATCGATGAGGAAGTCACTTACCTTTTTCGAATGGCTCATCCCGAATGGCCTGAACGAGTCTCCGGCACGCCATCTCCTCCATGTAATCGGGAATTGAACCTTTGCCATATCCAATTGCGCAAGTGACTTATCAAGTGATAATCGAAAAGTACTGACGGGTTCCATCGCTATCCCAAGGCTCCTTCCATGTCCCGCAACACTCAGGGTGTCAGGCATGATCGTCACCGAATCATTGTTGGTGCCGGCCGAAGCAATGATAAACACTTCGCGGTCCGACGTGAGCGAATGACTTCCCGAGAAGATCCGTTTTCCGGTGCTGTCGAGGCGAGGTATCAATTTACATTGTTCGTAGTTAAAGCCGCGCGATTTCAACAATTCCCATAGCAAAACTTCAGGATGATCGACTTCGCGAAGAATCTTCTTATCGATATGAAGCTGATCTCTCACCTCTTTACAATACCGTTCCGAGATCTGTCGGATATGCTCACGACTCATATCCCCTGAAAAGCCCAGGCGCTCGATGGTGTTCTGAAATGTGCGGTGCAGGCCTGGGTTTACCTCCATAAGCTTTGGGACGACATGATGTCGCATAACATTGCGCGCGTAGTCATCCCCTGCATTGCTCTCATCCTCCCGCCAGGCAAGTCTGTGAAAAGCAGCATAGTCATGGATCTGGCTTCGGGATGCGAACAGAAGCGGTCGAATGATATTTTCCACTTTTACCGGAATACCTGCCAGCCCGTCGATGCCGGTGCCTCTTGTGAGGTTCAGGAGAATCGTCTCGATGTTGTCGTCGAGGTGATGCCCCGTGGCCACATAGTTATACCCATGATCCCTGTACAGCTGATTGAAAAAGTCGTATCGCAGCTTGCGTGCGCAGACCTGGATCGACTCACCACTTTCTGCCGCTATGGACGCTGTTTCGAATCGCCTCACGTGAAAAGGTATTTTATGATCGACGCAAAACATATTGACGAAAGCCTCATCGTCGTTCGAAGCCTCGCCACGAAGCTGGAAATTGCAATGTGCCACGGCAACCGAAAATCCCACCGTAATGAAGAGATGTGCCATCACTATTGAATCAATGCCTCCGCTGACTGCCAGAAGTATTTTATCATTAGTTTTGCACAGGTTATGGCGCTGGATATGGTTTAAAAATTGCTCTACCACGCCCAAATTTACAATTTCATGTCCCTTTTCCGACAGTTAATCAATTCGAAAAGCCTTGTATTCGTCACCATACTCCTGTTGATCGTCAGCGCGCCGGCCCTTGCCCAGAAGAAAGTGAAGCTCAAGCAGGCGGACCGTGCGAAAGGCGGACGCAAGGACGGGGACCGATACGAGCGACTGCTTGGAAACGTGATCTTTGTGCAGAACAAGACGACGATCTATTGCGACTCAGCGCACTTCTTCAAGAAAAAAAATTCGCTTGACGCTTTCGGCAAAGTTCGTATCACAGAAGGAGATTCGGTGACGATCACGGGCCGTAAACTGGAATATGACGGAGATAAAAAGCTCGCCAAGCTGAGGACAAATGTGGTGTTTACCAAGCTCGGAACAGCCACCCTGTATACCGACTTCCTCGATTACATGCGACCGACGAACATGGCCTATTACTACAATGGAGGAAAACTTGTCGACAGCGCCAACGTGCTGACGAGCAGCAAAGGCTATTACAACCTCAATAATAACCTCGCGAGCTTCAAGCGCAACGTCAAGGTGGTTAACCCCGACTATACGATGACGGCCGACAGCCTTCAGTACAACACGCGCACACAGCTCATCTACTTCGTGAGTCAAACCACGGTGGTCAATAAAGACAGCAGCACATTCGTCTATGAGCGCGGCGTCTACAACGCCATCACGAGGG
>CBHTUB010000518.1:0-3666 GCA_966095595.1 uncultured Chryseosolibacter sp.
TGAAGAATTGCACGGTGCCAAAGCTAAGACAGAAATTGTTACTTTGAAGAAGGAGTTGTTAGTGAAAAGGATAATTCTGGCAGGGACTCATACGAATGACCTCGGGTTTTGGCATCAGGGAATACCTTGTCAGGTATAAAAACACTGTAGCACCCTAAAGCTTTATACAAACATTCCTCGTCTCGGTAAAAAATTTCAGTGCGTCCCAGCCACCTTCCCTTCCTACGCCGGACTGTTTCATTCCTCCGAAGGGAGTTCTCAGATCCCTGAACAACCAGCAATTCACCCAAATTATCCCCGACTTCACTTTTGCCGATACGCGATGAGCCTTCTTGAGGTTTTCCGTCCATATCGTTGCCGACAACCCGTATGTTGTGCTATTCGCATATTCGATTACCTCATCTTCATTTTCAAAAGGCATGATCGTGACGACGGGACCGAATATCTCTTCCTGATTCGTACGACAGTCTGATCCCAATCCCGTGATGATTGTAGGCTCGATGAAATAACCGTTGACACATCGCCCGCCGGGATTGACTTGCTTGCCACCAAGAATCACTTCTCCTCCTTCCTGTTTGGCCAGCTCGATGTAGGACAAAACTTTTTTCATGTGCGGCTCCGATACCAGCGCTCCCACCTTCGTCTGCTCGTCATTGGGATCGCCAACTTTCAATGTCTTTACTTTTGCCACAAAAGCATCGACAAATTTCTGATAGATAGGTTTTTCAACAAAGATCCTTGAGCCACAAAGGCAGATCTCACCCTGGTTGGAGAACGAGGAAAGCACGGTGGTGTTCACAGTTTGTTCGAGATCACAATCCGCGAAAATGATGTTGGGGTTCTTTCCACCCAATTCAAGCGAAAGTTTTTTAAACATCGGCGCAGCAGTAGCGGCGATCTTTTTTCCGGTGACGGTTCCTCCCGTGAAAGAAATGGCAGGTATAGACGGATGTTCAATAATTGCCTGACCTACTTTTCCGCCGAGGCCATGCACAATGTTCAGTACGCCATCCGGCAAACCGGCTTCTATACAAAGTTTGGAAAACAGATAAGCTGTCATGGGAGTTACTTCCGACGGTTTCGCGACAACGGTACAGCCAGCGGCCAGGGCGGGAGCTATCTTCCATGTGAAGAGATAAAGCGGAAGATTCCATGGCGAGATGCAACCCGCAACACCAACCGGAGTTCGCAACGTATAGTTGACTGCTTCAGTCCCGGTAACATGTGCTTCGCTCGCAAAGTGTATCCCCGCCGTTGCATAGAATCGCATATTGGACGATGCCCTTGGGATATCCACTGCTTTGGCAAGCTTTACGGGTTTACCGTTATCAATGCTCTCTGCGACGGCAAGCTTGTCGAGATCACGATCGATCAGGTCGGCAATACGTTGTAGTATGGCTGCGCGGTTTTCCACCGACATCCCGGACCACATGTCGAAGGCAGCCAGTGCAGCGCTGGTGGCAGCGTCGACGTCGGCCTGGTCTGAATCCGGGATCAGACTGTAAACTTTTCCTTCAGCGGGACTGTAATTATCGAGGTACTTGCCCGATATCGGGGCAACCAGTTTTCCATTGATGTAGTTCGAAATCTTCTCCATTACTTCTTCGTGATCTTGAATTCTACGCGGCGATTCAGCCTGCTATTCTCTTCGGTATCGCTCGGCGCCACAGGTCTCGTATCACCATAACCCTGGCCGGATATTCTCTCCGCAGTGATGCCATTGGTGACGAGATAGTTTTTAACAGCATCGACGCGCTCCTGCGACAGTTTCATCAGCGCCTCGGCATTTCCCTTTGCATCGGTATGACCTTCCAGCTGAATGTGGATACCGGGGTTCTCCTTGAGGATGATCACCAGGCGGTCGAGCTCAGGGTACGATGTATTTTTTAAAACAGGAAGACCAGCCTCGAAAAAGACGTTGTTCAGCTTTACGGTCTCACCGATCTCGATCGGCACCATCACAAGGTCTTTTGTGATCTCCGTATAGTCCGATTTTTGTTCGAGCTCGAGATTTTCATGCACAGAATAGTAACCGCTTGTAACTGCCCTTATACCATAATGTGCACCATAGGGCAATACGATCTGATATTTACCGGTCTTCGGATCTGAACGTGCATCACCTACGGAAGTCCGCGTGGAAAGATTTTCAAAATGGATCGTTGCAGACAGCGGTTGTTTCGTGGAACTGCTCAACACGACACCTTTCAAAAGGATTACCGGATTCGGCTTTACATCTTCATGCAATTTGATCCTGAAAATATCTGCCTTTCCATAACCGTTATCATAGCTCACAAAGTAAGCATAGTCTCCTGCGGCCGGCACTGTGTAGTAGGCATCGAATCCCGGCGTGTTAACGGCCGGACCAAGGTTAACGGGTTCCGTCCAGTCTGTCCAGCCTTCACCATTGCGACGGCTCACATAAATATCCTGATAGCCATAGCCCGGCCTTCCATCGGTGGCAAAGTATAATGTTCTTCCATCGGCTGAGAGAAACGGTGAGGTCTCGTCACCACGTGTGTTGATCATCTTTCCCAGATTCACGGGCACAGACCATTTATTATTGTTATCCTTCAACGACACATACAGAGCGGTCTCCAGCCGGTTGGGGTCGTACGATCCATTCTCCCGGAGCTTTGCACTGAACACAATCGCCTTCCCGTCGGACGAGATGCTGGCGACAAAGAAATCGGATTCATTCCTGAACGTGAGGTTCAGCTTTTCAAATTCGGACCAACCAGTCGCAGAGCGGTGGCGGACAGCAAACGCGTTGTCCTTCTCAAAGAACATGGTGTTGTTATCTGCGCTCACGGCAACAAGGTTATCAGCGAGGCCTGTATTAAGTGACCGGCCCATATTTTTCGCTGTCAGCCACAGTTTATTTTCCAGGACGCTATACCAGATATCTTCATCGTCATATTCACCACCGATATTCTCAGGAACGTTTTGTCTCGCGAAATACAGTGTTTTTCCATCGGCAGCAATGATCGGACCCAGCTCATCGTTTGCACTATTGACGCCTGTGCCCAGGTTTTCTTTCGCTGCAAAATTCGCTACGTTCTGCGGGAGGTTGATCTTCTGATCCTGCATTACCACGAAATTGTCGATGGCAAGCTGCATCTGCGCGAGTGATAAAACACCTAGCCAGTTACCATGGAGTGCCAACGGTTTTTGCTCCTCCACCATCTGGTTGTTGATGTAGAAGGTAACTTTCCCGGCTGTTTGCTGGATCCTGAGCTCATTGACCTGGCCAAGCGGTTTAAGGGAGGGAAATGATTTCCATTTTTTTATCTGTGAAGGATCACCCGAGTGAATGGCATATTCCTGACCCGAGGTGATCATGAAAAAATTACTCTTTTCGTTGTCACTTCCCCAAAGCAGACCAAAGGGTTCTTCCGTGAGACCTGCGACCTGTTTCAACTGCACGGAGATGGTAAAATCTTTACTGTGGTCCAGGTATATATTTGCAATTGCCTGGTCACCCTCTTCAGGGGTGTTCAGGAACAACACTCCATCGGCAACGCGCTGGTGCTCGTTGAGCTGAAAGCCGCTCGCATTGGTTGTGAAGTCTTGTTTGAAAACAACATTTGTCTGGCCCAACGCAAAGGCAACGGGGAACAAAATCATCAGCAGGGTTTTCATATAGCGTGAATACTATTTCTTCGTGAC
>CBHTUB010000519.1:0-3648 GCA_966095595.1 uncultured Chryseosolibacter sp.
CGAAATGGGCATGGCCCATGGTATAGATATAGCCAGCTACACTGTGAACTACGCAGCGACAGACGGCGCAGATTAAACAAACGGTAACTTTTGTTTTGGGTCGGAAGCCAGGTGTTAACGCGCCTGGCTTTTTTTATGGCTTTGTAATCTGATAGCATTCTACAGGAAGCCTGGAGCACTATCGGCTGAAAAGGATACCAATTTACGGTTGCTGATTGCAGACCTCTCTGCCGGCCGGCCAGGCATCGTCATGATGTCTGCCTGCAACTTGAAGCGTGCAGCCTGAAGCCTTCTCCGCGACGATGCAACCATTTGCTGAATTTTTCTACATCCCGACCGACATTATCTTCCTGGCCGCCCCGCTTATGAGCAGGCATATGATTTACACAACCAATATCAGTTGAGACCATTTTAATAAACAGTTAAATGTTAAAGGATATGAAGAAAAGTTTTGGAGGGATTTTAATGTTGCTGGGAACATTGGTGGGTGTGAATTCATATGCTCAGAAACCAGCAGTTGTTATTAGTGATAAGCCAGGATGGCATAAGATCGGGGAGATAACAGCTGATTTCGATATGGATACTGAATCGATCTCCGTTCTTGGTGCCGATGAGTTCACCGCAATTAAGTTGAAAGCAACCGATGCGCCGATCAACATCGAAAGATTGCAGGTGTTTTATGAGTCGGGTGACATGGAGGAGATCAATGTTCGAAGCCAGATCAACGAGAACGCCGAGACCAGTGTGATCAACCTCAAACATCCGGAGGGCGATATTAAAAAAGTAACGTTTACGTACAAGACCGCTCCCAATTCGAAAGATGAAAAGGCTGAAATCGAACTCTATGGTTTGAAGACCAATCATTCAGACAAATCCGATGCCTATCGCGAAGACAGCAAGGAGTTGGAGAAAGATATAGACCACGCAGCTGATAAAACTGAACGTGATCTCGAACAGGCTGGTGATGAGATGGAACGTGAAGCCGATGAAGTGGGTGCTGAGGTAGAACAGGGCGCAGAAAAGGCTGAGAACAAGACCAAAGAAGTGACAAAGGACGTCGCTGCAGACCTCAAGGATGAGAAGGTCGAAGGTAAGGAAAGCCCTACCGGTGAAACCGTTTACATCGACGAGGATGGCAAGTACTATTATATTGACAATACAGGAAAAAAGATATTCATCGCCAAAGAGCAATTGAAGGGTAAACCAGATAACAAATAGGCAGGTGAATGCTAACTTTAATTTGGTATGAGGAGCCGTTTCAAGCGGCTCCTTTTTCATTCGGTGCTGTATGTGATGATCGCCGAAACTAATTGTAGCGCGAACCCTGTGGCCAGCAGAAACAATCCGGCCTTCATTCGCCTTCTGTCTTTTTCCTGTTTCTCGAGTATGGTCGTCAGTTCCTTTTCTTCGTGGAAGGAGATCTGGCGGGTTCTGCGGGGACTATAATAAAACATCAGGATCACGCCTGATAGGTTCAATAGCAACCCGATGATATTGACCAGTTTCATTGAGGAAAAGTGACGCAAAGATAACCGTACCGTTGTGAATTGCATCGCCTAAATCTTGAAAATGCCATATTTTGGCGATTGTAAGGAGTAATAAAAAGTATTACCTTATTAAAACTTTTCACCGAAAGCCGTAACAATGAACGTTCTCCTTGTCGATGACGACGCTGTTTGTAATCTGATTTGTCGTAAGATCCTTGAAAGGACCGGGATGGTGACGGAGATCGATGTCGCGATGAACGGCGAAGAGGCGCTCAGTGTTTTTAATGACTGTTTCTCAGGCATACGCTCTACGCCAGATATCATTCTTCTTGATCTCAACATGCCCGTAATGGATGGGTTCAGTTTTCTGGAGGCTTTCAGAAAAATGCCCCTTGTTCATAAATCGAAAACGCGAGTTATAATATTAAGCTCGTCAATAGATCCCCGCGACATGGAGAAAGCAAAGAAGATGGGAGTCGATCACTACCTCACAAAACCGCTGTCGGAAGAAAAACTGCTCATAGCCCTGACCTCGTGACATTAACGAAGTCGATTGGATTCAGCTAGGGATAGGACTTGAATTCGAAAGGCAATGCGATGATCTCGCTGAAATTTTTTCCCGCCTCCTCAAGATCTTCGTCATCCTCATGAAAATACCACGTGACCTTTACACCCTTGACAGTTTCAAGAAGGGTCAGGATGTCCTGGATGAATTTTGACGACGCCGTATTGTAATAATCAAGCTTAAAAACGAAGTTCGTCTCCGGATTCGGTTGTTGCACATATTTTTTTAACCAGTTGAAAACAGGTTCGAAAAAGTCCGCCGCATCCTCGGGAAGTGACCTTCCGTTGACCTCGAATATTCCCTTGCTACTGTCAAGGATGATCCCGGCTGTCTCGTCAGTACCTTCAAGATAAAGCGCTTCCATGAAATAGAGTTAATTATTCACCCAATCGGGCAGTACTCTATCAATTTAATATTTATTTCCTTATCAGGAACTGTTTCATGTCTCCCATTTTAAGTCCGCCGCACAAAATTGCCCGGGAAGCCAGGAAGAAACCCCCTCGACCAACCTGCAACGCATAAACGCGGAACAACAACCAACCCGAAACCCTCAACTCCTATCGATGACCTCAAAACAAAAAAAGGCCGACTCCCCGCCGACCTCTTTTAGTCATTATTATTTTCCTTTACTGCTTTTTCGCCTTCAGATCCAGCTCGATGTTCACCTTTTCTGAGATAAACTTATCGCCCAAAGTTTTATCGTTGCCGTAGTTCATCCTCCATTGTGTCCGGTCGATATCGAAGTCGGCTTTTGCCTTCAGCGTATTGTCGTCCAGATCGATCCGTGCCGGAAATGTGATGTTCCTGGTGTCTTCTTTCAAGGTGAAGTTTCCACTCACATTAAAGTTGGCACCATCGACGATAGAGCTATCCTCATCGCTTTTGACGTAGGGCTCCACCTTCGTGATCTCGAACCGTGCCGTTCCAAATTTATCGGCATCAAAAAAATCTCCACTCAATAAGTGCGGACGAAGCTTGGAGTCGATCATCGGACCGTCCTGTTCCATATCCATTGACTTGATGTCGATCACAAAGTTTCCGCCAGTGACCTTGTTATCCGCAATGGCAACTTCTCCGGACTGGATTTTAAACTTGCCCGGATGATTTTTTCCAACGCCATATCCGGTGAACCTGACCCTGGAGTCAGCAGGATCGACGACAAACTTCTGTCCCGATACCTCTGTTGCCTGCTGCTGGTCGGTAATTGTGGCGTTATCGCCCTTGGGTGTCCGCTCGCAGGCTATCGATAAAATTCCGGCTGCAATCACCAATACAGCTGCCTTGAGTTGATTCATGTGTTTCATTTCCGAATTGAATTTTTACACGTTCCTGATGCAAAAAAATCGTGCACAAATAAATTCAATCCTGTAACGCTTTTTGCCGGTATTGCGTCATAGACGCCATGAAGAAAATTGTGAAATATCTTGTGGCCCTCGTGCTGGTTCCGTTATGGAGTAATGCACAACAGCCGGCCCCTGCCAAAGCCGTGCAATTTAGTTTTCCGGACATAAGCGACCCCTGGCGAATAAGACAAAAGGTATCCTATGCCATCGGTGAAACGGAAAATTTCTTCGGAAAGCCCTTTGTAACCGTTTT
>CBHTUB010000520.1:0-3613 GCA_966095595.1 uncultured Chryseosolibacter sp.
AGGCCGAATTCAGCGGTGATCACCAGGCAAATGGCAAAAGCCTATTTCGGCAACGCTGACCCTATGGGCAGGATGCTGAGAATGCGCGACGACGATAATAACAATGAGCTGGTCACGATCACCGGCGTCATCGGCGAGGTTGCGGAAAATACGCATTTGAAATTCGATATCCTGTTCTCCTATAGCACACTCTTTCAACGGAAAGGTGATACGGAAGACTACGCATCGCAGCGGTTTGACCTGGGCTGGAGACGAAAGGATATGTATACTTTCATTCAGATAAAGGAGGGCGCCGATCCGCGCACGATCGAAAGCAAACTTCCGGCGATCGTGGATAAATATGTTCCGGATGCAAAAGAGCAGGGCAGAAGGGAAATCATGTCGCTCCAGCCACTCACCTCCATCCATCTGGAGTCACACTTGTCGGATGAGCCCGAGATCAATAGCGATGGCACCATCGTGAAGACCATCGGGATAGTCGGTATTTTTGTGCTTATCGTCGCATGGATAAACTACGTCAATATTTCAACGGCGAAGGCAATGGAGCGGGCAAAGGAGGTAGGTGTAAGAAAAGTGATGGGTGCCCTCAAGACAAACCTGATCAGTCAATTTTTGCAGGAAGCCCTCGCCATCAACCTCATCGCCGTCGTCGTAGCGCTGATCGCCGTCATTTTGACGCTGCCTTTGTTCAACTCGCTCTCCGGCTTGTCGCTCACCGTTAAAGACCTGGGCCAATCCTGGTTTATCGCACTCGCCGCCTTGCTGTGGATCGCCGGAGGATTGTTGTCGGGCTTCTATCCGGCGCTGGTACTCTCGGCTTTCAAGCCGGTGACCGTTCTGAAAGGCAAACTGAAGAATAACACAAAGGGAATCTTACTGAGAAAATCCCTGGTAGTGTTTCAGCTGGTGGCATCCCTGGCGCTGATCGCGGGAACATTCATTGTCAATGATCAATTGAATTACATGATGAATCGGAACATCGGACTGCGGATCGATCAGGTGCTGGTGGTGGAACGCCCGGCCATCGCGCCGCAGGAAAGAGAAGCGTTTACCAGATCCATCGACGTATTCCGCAATGAGCTGCGCAAGAATCCTGACATCCAGTCTGTCACCGCCTCATCAACGATCCCGGGAAAGCAACGCCAGTCAAAGACCATGATCAAACGTTTCGGGGCTGCCGACGAACAACTCGTCACGTTACGCGTCAACAGCATGGACTACGAGTTCATTGACGTTTTCGACGTCGAGGTCAAGGCCGGCCGCGGATTTTCCGAGAAGTTTCCCGCTGATCCGGAGACCGCCGTGATCCTGACGGAAACCGCCGTGAGACAGCTCGGCTATCAGAACATTGCCAACATCATCGGACAACAGATCGAAATACCGGATTGGGAGTGGAATCCAACCGTCATCGGCGTGGTGAACGACTACCATCAGGAGTCTCTCAGGAAATCACTCGAGCCGACCATCTTTTATTGCACCATGTACGACGGCGAGTATTACTCGGCAAAGATCAACAAGGCATCGCCATTCGGCGTTGTCGTCGACGATGTGCGCAAGGCATGGGATAAAGCATTTCCCGGCAACCCATTCGAATACTTTTTCCTCGACGATTATTTCAATCAGCAGTACAAAATGGAGATGCGACTATCGAAGCTCTTTGTGATCTTTTCCATCATCGCCATCGTGCTCGCCGTGCTGGGATTGCTCGGTCTTTCATCGTATACCACACTACAGCGTCGTAAAGAGATCGGCGTGCGGAAAGTGCTTGGAGCCTCGAACAACGAGATCCTTGTGTTGATGTTGCGGGAATACCTTATCCTGGTAATCGTGGCCTCGCTGGTCGGTATTCCGCTGGTGTACTTTTCGATGTCTGGCTGGATCCAGTCTTTTGCCTATCGTACTCCGATCTCGGCAATTACTTTCGCGGGCGCATCACTCGCACTCGCCGGACTCTGCCTTGCTACCGTGGCGTTTCACGCATATCAGGGATCAAGGGCAAATCCGATCACGGCGATCCAGTCGGAGTGATCGGTCTGCCATTGATAATATATGGCATCACCGTGAGGAAGCTGCTGACAGGCTCGAAGTAGACACTGTTGCTTCTGCTTCATTTCAAAACGGGTTTTACTACCCCGACTTTCCAACTTTCCGGTTTCCCTGATCATGTATGGCGCTGATGCACCCCGTGCGTTGGGAAGGCCACGCACAGAACTATAGATGACTGTTTTATGTCAGTCACTCACCGCAACCCGGATTTTTCGAACGATACAACTTGCGCCGTGTATCATTTGAATTATCGAATCCGTGATCGATGGGAAGGCAGGTCAGACACTTCAAAACCATCACGCGGAACTATTCCTCCGACAATCCATACTTGTGATCTGAAAAATCTGTAAATTTTGTATCTGACCTCACCAGAATATATCGTGAACAAACTCATCAGACGGCTCCCCGTGTTTTGGCTGCTCCTTGTCGTGATACAAGTATATGGCCAACAGCCAAAAATTGTTTTACCCGTGGGACACACCGATATGGTCACCTCCTGCATTTTCAGCCCTGATAACAAGCTGATCGTAACAAGTGCCAGAGATGCCACAACCAAGGTCTGGGAAGTCGCAACCGGGAGGCTTTTGTACACCCTGCAAGGCACGCTTAGCCATTTCACATCGGATGGGAAATACATCATCACCACTGCAGATTGGAGGGACACGCGCGTGTGGGATGCGAAAACCGGCGCATTACTGCATACGTTCGGGGGAGCGGAATCTGAATTGAGCCCTGACCAAACGCACCTCATCGCGGTTAGCAAGAAAACACTGGACGTTAAAACAGTGGGAGCAGTTTCACTTCCCATTTTCTGCAAGATCTGGAATCTCCGGTCGGGGGAGCTTCGTCACTCATTCCAGATCAGCGACCTCACAGATGGAACGGTTTACTTTTACTTTAGTCCGGACTCGACACACCTTGTAACCCTCGTCGATCACGAAGGCATTGAAGCAGAGTTCAAGCTCTGGAATTTAAAAACAGGAAAAATAATTTTTGAAGAAGACGGTCTGTACTTCGACCAATTCAGCCCTGATGGGAAACAGTTGGTTATCCATACCGCGTACTTGTATTCCAAAGAGGAGCCATGGCGAAGCAAGGTGCTCGGGTTGAAAAAGGACAGTATCGAAGTAATACTGGACGGACCAGAGGACGTCACCTTCAGTCCCAACGGTAAATACCAGGCAATTGCCTCTACCGGAAAGACTGCATTGATCAACACAGCCTCCAACGACACCATTTTTGAGTCCTCCATAGAATCCAGGAAAACGTTCTTCAGTCCCGACTCGCGGAAACTAATTGTCGTCCATCAGTCCGGCGCTGAAATATGGCAAATCGGCAGTTCCGTTACGACAACAGCTTTGGATAGTACGGAGCTTGGGGAGGACCGCTTTGACCTGAAATTTCATTTTACATCCGACGCCAGACATGTGATCATCTCGAACAGTCATCGCAAGCCTCAGCTCTGGGGATTGGATCCGGTAAAAAAAATCGGAACGTTCGATTTCAATACCTACCAGTATTCTACTCAGGATCCCGTTCTGATCAGTCCCAACGGGGAAGTAGTATT
>CBHTUB010000521.1:0-3583 GCA_966095595.1 uncultured Chryseosolibacter sp.
ATATAGCAGGCAAAACTGGCACGACCCAGGCAAATGCCGACGGATGGTTCATGGCCATGACACCCAATCTTGTGATCGGCACGTGGGTGGGTGGAGATGACCCGCGGATCAGGTTCAGAAGCACAGAGCTTGGACAAGGTTCCAGTACGGCATTGCCGATGGTAGCTTATTTTATGAAAGAGGTAAATAAAGACCCCTCATACGAAGCGATCTCGAAGGCTAGGTTCACGCCGCTGCCCTCAGCGTTACGGCAAAAAATGAGCTGTGACCTTTACGAGCTGAATGAAACGTTGATGGCAAAGATCGAACAATCCGTATACAAGAGGGACTCCGTGATCATGGCTGACACGCTGGCTCCGCCACCTCCCGAGACCTTCCTGCAAGGCCTCTACAAGCGGAAGAGAAGGATCCTTCTGGCATCACAGCAGGCACAAAATGCGCAGCTGATCAACAACCCGAACATCAACCAATAAAAAAAACTCCGACCCTTTCGTTGAAGAGATCGGAGCTCACATGATGGTTTCCGTTGTTTAACGTTTTTGCTCTTTCGCCCACATATCCTTGAGCGTCACTGTTCTGTTGAAGATCAACTTGTCTTTTGTTGAATCGGGGTCGAGGCAAAAATATCCCTTGCGCAGGAACTGGAATCGGTCTTCCGGCCTGGCATCGAGCAAAGCGGGCTCTGCGTACACGTTGGTTTCAACTTTCAAGGAATCCGTGTTGATGTAATCTTTAAAGTCACCTTCCGCATCGTTCAGGTCTTCAACCTTGAACAGTCGATCGTAAATGCGTGCTTCGATCTTCACGGCGTGGGCTGCGCTCACCCAGTGAAGTGTTCCCTGAACCTTGAGGCCTGAAGTGTCCGATCCGCTTCTGCTTTCAGGTACGTACGTGCAATGCAGTTCCTTCACATTTCCTGATGCGTCCTTAACGACATTTTCACACTTGATGATGAACGCATGCTTGAGGCGCACCATCTGTCCGGGGGCAAGCCGGAAGAATTTCTTTGGAGGATTCTCCATAAAGTCTTCCTGTTCGATGTAAAGCTCCCTGCCAAAGGGCATGTCGCGCATCGTCGAGTTTGCATCTTCGGGATTATTCTCTCCCGGAAGCATTTCGGTTTTGCCTTCGGGGTAATTGGTCAGCACTACTTTGATGGGATCGAATACCACCATGCGGCGGAGTGATATCTTGTTGAGGTGCTCACGCACGCAGAACTCCAGCAATCCTACATCGATCAGATTCTCGCGCTTGGCGACACCGATCTTATCGCAGAACTCACGGATGCTCTCGGGTGTATAGCCGCGACGGCGAACGCCGCTGAGCGTTGGCATGCGCGGGTCATCCCATCCACTGACATATTTTTCGTTCACGAGTTGTAACAGCTTGCGCTTGCTCATCACGGTATACGTCATGTTCAGACGCGCGAACTCATACTGGCGTGAGGGATAGATCTCGAGCTTTTCGATAAACCAGTCATACAGCTCGCGGTGCGGTATGAATTCCAGCGTACATATGCTGTGTGTGATCTTTTCGATGGCATCGCTCTGGCCGTGCGCAAAGTCGTACATCGGATAAACACACCACTTGTCACCCGTACGGTGGTGATGAGCATGCTTGATCCGATAGATGATGGGGTCCCGCATGTGCATGTTGAGGTGCGCCATATCGACCTTTGCCCGGAGAACCTTTTCACCATCCTTGTACTTTCCAGCCTTCATCTCTTCGAAGAGACGTCGGTTTTCTTCGATGGAGCGTGAACGGTAAGGGCTATTGGTACCAGGTTGCGTAGGCGTTCCCTTCTGGGCTGCGATCTCCTCACTTGTGCTATCGTCCACATAGGCAAGGCCCTTATCGATAAGCTTCAGGGCGAAATGATAAAGTTGGTCGAAATAGTCTGAAGCGTACAGCTCATTCTTCCATTGGAAGCCAAGCCATCTTACGTCGCTCTTGATGCTTTCTACGTATTCCGTTTCCTCCGTAACGGGGTTGGTATCGTCAAACCGGAGGTTCGTGTAACCCCCATAACGGATTGCCAACCCGAAATTGAGACAAATACTTTTGGCGTGTCCCATATGAAGATATCCATTGGGCTCAGGCGGAAAACGGGTGACGATGGTTTTGTGCTTACCTGCCTTCAGGTCGTTCTCGATGATCTCTTCGAGAAAATTCAGACTCTTTTCTTCTACCATGAAAATGAAAAATATTGCCTAAAGGTATAAAGGCTTTTTTGAACGATAAAATTCGTTCCGTAAGGCACGGGAGAAAGAATCTTCAGCGCAAACGACTGCGACGGTAGTTATTTAGGGAGCTTGTGGGTCAGGGTCTTATGCATTTCCTTTAACGGCGTCGAGATGCCGATATTCCAGACACCTTCTTTTCCGGAAACCTCAGGCTCGTATTGGTTGAGTACAGACTTGACTTCTTCGAGAGACAGTAACTCTGCCTTGTTTGCCACTGCAAAGTTTGTATTGACTTCATAATAGGTGACGAAAGTCGAGGGGGTATACTTGATCCCGGTAGTATTCAACTGCACTTTTCTCATAAGCTGGTAGGTTGGGTAAGTTCAATCTCCGGCGAGATTGTTTATCAAATATAATTCATCGGATCGCCGTATGAAGCTGCATTAGGCAAGAAAAAGTGAAGCAACGGTAAGTGAGCTATGAGCTGCCAGCGGTTGACGGCAGGCCTGGCACTGAGTTTTTTTCCATAGGCCCCATGGAGCTTCATGAACAGTTGATATGGTTGTTTGTACTCGCTATCCCAACCGCCTGCATTGCGTGGACGGTGACACACGAGGAGGTTTTCAGGGAGCCGCGGGAATATTGTGTGGCACGCAGCAAGAATGGTCGTTCGATCGTGACCCGGAAATTTTTCTACCTGTTTACCTGTGAATATTGCTTTAGCCACTACGTCACGATCTTTATGCTCGCCGTGACGAGATTCCACCTGCTCTTCACCGATTGGCGTGGATACCTGATCGCCGGTTTTGCCATGGTTTGGGTCGCCAACATTTATATGAGCCTCTATGCTTTTATCCGGATCGACATCAAGAAAGAGCGGATCATAACCAGCATCGAGGAAAAGAAGGCCCAGAACGGCAACGGGCATCGACATTCCAGAAAAGCGGCCAGCGAGCACTAGCTTGACCATATTTATTATCTTCGCGCCCTTATGGGGAACAGAAAGTATTATGTGGCGGCCATCACCGCCTTTGTGGTGTGGGGATTCTTTTCGATCCCGTTGAGAGCATTGTCGGATTATACGTCGGGCCAGATACTTTATTTCAGGATCGTCTTCTCCCTGGCTGTTCTGGTACTTGTAATTTTTGGTTTCAGAAGGAAGTCATTAAAGGCAGACATTCAACGACTTAAGACTTTTTCAACCACGGAACGGTTGAAGGTTATCGGCCTTACCCTTGCGGGCGGTTTGCTGCTCACGGTCAACTGGCTCACCTTCATTCACATTGTAAATAACATCAACATCAAGACCGCATCGTTCTCTTACCTGATCTGTCCGGTAATCACGGCTGTGTTGGGTTATGTTCTTATCCGGGAAAAGATGACGCCAATGCAATGGTTCG
>CBHTUB010000522.1:0-3567 GCA_966095595.1 uncultured Chryseosolibacter sp.
TAGTACACGGAGGGAATGCCGCGCCAGGTAAACATGAAGTTCATACATGCAGCAAGGTTTTCAGGTGTTCCACCATACCGCCTGTTCCAATCGTTGTTCGGGCCGAAGTCATGGTTGTCGAGCCATGTGATCAACGTGGATGGATCGCTGTACAGGTGATCATAACGTGCCGCCGCCTTGACGCCGTTCATGCTTCCGCCATCTTCAAAAATATTATGGAAGGTAGCCTCAGCGTAAAAATCGATCACGGACATTCCAGAGTTGGCCGATGATCCCACTGCCCCGCGCCACGTGTACCAGTGAGGATTGATCTCCTCCACATTATGGAGCTCATGACGTTTCTGGGCTACTTCGGCAAAGACAAAGAGGTTGGGATTCGCGGCCTTGAACCTGTCGAGAAAATACAAAGCGTCGTTCTTGTCCATGTGCTTCATCGTATCCCACCGGAAACCGTCGACACCCATGTTGATGAATGTGGTGTATGCGGCAACGAGATAATCCCTAACGTACTGGCTACCGGTGTTCAGGTCCGGGCAATCGCCGGCCAGCGCACGGTTGTACAGATTTTCAGTGTCGTCCCAACCCTGTGCGAAACCATTTCCGGAATGATGGAACCAGTTGATATCGGAAGTGCTGACAAAGCTCTCCGTGCACGGCCAGTTGTAATTGGCAAGATTCGCATTATAGGGAGCGGGCAACTTCGCGAGATTTGCGCGACTCCAGATCTTTCCATCCTGCGGGTTGGGCGTCATCCCATCATACTGCCATGATGGATTGGCGGGGGCGTACCACGATGCTGTAGGATCGGTGTTATATTTCAATTCTGCCTTTCCTTTAATTCCGAATCGGCCGGAGTGGTTCGTGACGATATCAAGAACGATCTTCATGCCTCGCGCGTGAACTTCGTTGATGAGATCCTGAAACGTCGCACCCGGAGATTCAAGACGCGGATCGACCTTCGTAAAATCCCACGCATGATAACCGTGATAGTCGAGCGGTCCGCGGTTTTGCACGATCGGTGTTATCCAGATAGCCGTAAAGCCAAGGTCCTTGATGTAGTCCAGTTTTTGGATCAATCCCTTGAAGTCACCACGCCACGTCACATCGTTCGGATCGGTGATGGCCGGACTGTTCGGCCCATACGAACACCATTCGTTGGGACGGTTGTTGGAAGGATCGCCATCAAAGAAACGCGTGGTGATCAAAAAGTAGATCGTCTCCTTCCGGAAATCGACCTGTGCCCGCAGGGGAATCGCGCAGACGACAAGCCACGCGATCAAGGCAAGCACAGTGAGTTTTTTACACATTGTTCTCATTGGTTTGGGTTAAGGTAGTTTAGTGGTCAGTGGTCATTGGTCAGTGGCCATTGGTCAATGGGATGCATTACTATTGACTATTTGTCCATTGACTAAAATCTCATGTAAAGTGCACTGGCTGCGTTTGGCCTTCGCTTCACCCTATAAAATGGAGGCTATCCGGGCGGATTTCAGGTACCATGTTATAAAAGCTTACGTGGCACTTCTGTAACTTACTGATCGGTAAATATTTATAGGGAAGCGTTTCAACGGCTAAAAAGTGACTAAATCAGTATTTTCGGACATTTGGGAAAAGAAGATTAGAAAGTGGGCCGGGACAGAACAGCGGGTCAGTGGTTAAATGGCTGCTAAATAGTACTTACCGTAAGGTTAATTATCAACGTTGTAATGATCCGTTTCCTTTTTCGACCAACATTCGAAACACCTCTCCCATGATCAAAAACTACCTTCTCATAACCCTGAGGAGCATCATGAAGAACAAGCTATTTGTCTTCATTAACGTTATCGGCCTCGGGCTTGCCACCGCGTTTTGTATCGTCGCATTTCTAAACTGGAAATTTGCCAGTGACTGGGACGACCAGCATGTAAACGGAGAAAAGATCTATCGTATTCAATCGTGGCGAGACTCCGAAAAGGGGCCGGAGCGTTATGCCATCGTACCTGTTCCGCTGGCCGATAAGATCGAGGGTACATTGCAACAGGGTGAGCAGCTGATCCGTTTTACCACGTCGACAAACAGCTTCCGCATTCGCGATGATGTATTCAGAACGCTGACCGCGTATGCCGACTCGACGTTCTTCCAGGCATTCACTATTCCGTTGCTCGGCGGACATGCCGATGACTTCCGCGACAAAAATACCATCTTCGTCAGCGACGAGCTTGCCTTGCGTTACTTCGGGAAAACCGACGTCACGGGCGAGACGATTACCCAGATCATGAACGGACAGCTACGCGAGTTTCGTATCGGCGCGGTATTCAAACGGCATAAGCTGAACTCGAGCTTTGGCTTCGATGCGATCACACAGTGGGCAAACACGGCAGATATCAACCTGAACACGACAGCATGGCACGAATGGAACACAACTTTTGTGGTGTTGCCCAATGCATCGAGGGTCAGCGCTATAACAAAAGAGCTTCAGCGGTATGTCAATGTTCACAACGACTCGCGGGAAGATATCAAGATCCGTGAATTCTATCTCGACAACTTCAAAGGCCTTGGTCGCCGGAGTATCGAGGAGCCGCGGCTGCGATGGAACCAGCTACGTTCGGCATTGCCTTCCGTTGTTGTTGACGTCCCTTCCATCATGGCGGCCCTTCTGCTTCTGCTCGCCTGCTTTAATTTCACCAATACATCCATCTCGCTGGCGGGCCAGCGACTCAAGGAGATCGGAATCCGAAAGGTGATCGGCGGACAGCGCGTGCAACTCATCGTGCAATTCCTGACCGAAAACATCGCGTTGTGCTTACTCGGACTTGCCACCGGTTTGATACTGGCAGAATTTCTCGTACCTGCCTATGACAATCTGTGGCCGTGGCTCGAGCTCGACCTCGACTATAGAGAAAACGCATCGCTGATATTATTTCTCGGAGGCTTGCTGGTCCTCACGGCAATACTCTCGGGGAGCTACTCGGCATTTTACATCACAGGCTTCGGTCCGATCGAGATCCTCAAGGGAAAAAGCAAATTCGGAGGCACCACCTGGCTGACACGCGTGCTGCTGTCGACACAATTCTCGATCTCCGTGCTCACGATCGTATTCGCTGTTGGTTTTTATAAGAATGCACATTATCAGAAAAATTACGACCTGGGATATTTCACGACCGGCGTGATCTCGGTTGATGTTCAGAATGAAAGCGGATACAACACTTTCCGCGATGCGATCGCCTCCCACCCCGATATTCAGGTTCTGGCCGGCACGCGAAATCATATTGTCAACTGGTTCGGACGCTCATCTGTAAGATTCGAATCGGAATCACATGAGGCCGATGTACTGGAGGTCGGAGAAAACTATCTCACGGCGATGAACATCAGGTTGCTGAAAGGTCGAGACTTTGACTATCAGTCGGAATCGGACCGGGTCGAGTCGGTCATTGTTACGGAAAAGTTTGTCACTCAGTTTGGATGGAAAGACGACCCCATCGGTAAACGGATCATGTTGCGTGATTCGGTCCCTCTTTACGTGATCGGCGTTGCTAAAGACATCTACACACGGGCGTTGTTCAGGCCGGTAGAGCCGACGATCATCCGATG
>CBHTUB010000523.1:0-3564 GCA_966095595.1 uncultured Chryseosolibacter sp.
TTTCCCCTTCGTTCTAACCTTAATGTCAGCATGGATCGGCTCAAAGATCTCTTTGTCGTTAACCGTAATTCCGAGCCTGACAGTTTTGAACAGCTCGATGTTCTGCTCTATCTCCCTATATTCCTTAACTTTTGTCAGGTCCAGTGAATAGGTGAAGCTCGAATATCCTTTACGCCTGAACTCGACATTAAAGCTCCTTCCAACAGGAACAACTACGGTGTAGCGACCGTCATCGGGATTGCTCAGCAACGTCATCACAGTCTCCGATGTAAATGCATCTGTCACGATGATGTCTACTTCGAGACCTACGTGCGTGTCCTGATCTGTGACATACCCCTGAAGAATTGTATTTCGAAACTGTCGGAATTTCGGAGGGATAACAACCGAATAAATATCCTTTTCCCCATGAGTATAATACATCAGGTCCCCCTCTGCCGAGATCGAAGGCGACAGATCATCTTCCGGTGTGTTCACGAAATTCAGTGCCACTGGTGTTGACCAGGTTCCCAGATCCGTCAGCTGTGATTGGTAAAGATCGTAACCTCCTTTGCCGCCTGCACGAAGGCTCGAAAAGATCAGCGTTTTCCCGTCCGCCATAATTCGCGGGGCCTTTTCACATTCCTGATTAATGGGCGGTGGAAGCATTTCAGGCTTTCCCCATTTTCCATTCACATCTTTTTCCGTCTTGAGGATACAGTAACAAAAAATATTTTTCTTACGCAGTTCCTTCGACTTTGGTCCGTTCATATTCTGACCGACAAAGTAAAGCGTCTTCCCGTCAGCCGTCACGGATGGAAATCCTTCGTAGCCCTTTGTATTGATGGGCGCACCGATGTTTATGGGCTTGCTCCAGCCATATTTCTGACGGTCGGAAAAATAGATGTCGTTGTTCATAAAGAAATACATCGTATTTCCATCGAAGGTAATGCTCGGCCCTCCCACAAGAGCGGTTGAATCGACATTCGCATCGATGCTATCCAGGAGCTTGGGCGGCCCCCATTTTTTCGAAGCATCGAGCTTATGTTCGTAAAGTCTCCACCTGCCCACGTGGCCCGGCACATTTGACTCCACGATCATAACTTTACCATCGGCCTGAATGGATGCCGCGAATTCCGTGATGGTGGGATCGCTGATCTGAGGTTTTTTTGTTTTGTTGTAGTATTCGATCGAGTCTGGATCCTGCGGTACGTTTACCTGCGCGAATGCATGCCCGGTGAATACCAGTAGTAAAGCAATGTAAAGAATTGCCCTTCTTGCCATGATTTAGTGATTAATGTCCAACCAATATGAATGCACCCCAATAGAATGGAGAGCTGTATTTTTCTTTTATCTGTAACTGCGCTTTCCTGAAAGCTTCGTGCTTCGTGCTTCCGGCGAGCCAATTCTGGTAAAATGCAACCATGAGCTCCTGTGTAGCAAGGTCATCTACCTGCCACAAGCTCATCATCACTGCGCTTGCGCCGGCAACGATAAATGAGCGCTGTAACCCATAAACTCCTTCGCCATTTCTCAACTCACCCAGAGCCGTTTCGCATGCCGACAACACAACCAGGTCAGTCTCGCTAAGGTCCAGGTTCATCGCTTCGTATGCGGTAAGAATGCCATCCTCGCCCTTTAAGTCTACTTCCGATTTGTCAACGCCAGCTCCAGACAACAGGATGCCGGAGCGCAGTAACGGATTCGAAAAGAATTCCTGCGTCTCGGTATCATTGACTTCCACATCGTTCATAAAAAATCCGTGCGTCGCGATGTGTAGCACTTTTACATTTGGTGTCCTCTTGAGATTATACTCATTCGCATCTGCCAGCTTGTAGGTCACAATATTGAATTGATTTGCAGAGAACAACTGACCAATCTCGCGGATCTCTTTGTCGGTTCCCGGCAGGACAGGGATCTCGTCGGTGAATCCAAATGCGCGACTGACGTTCTTTGACGTGTGATGAGCTACATGGTCCGCCCCCAGCTTCAAATGAAAATCCGCAAAACCATATAAATGAATGTTCCGCCCGCTTCCGTACGAAGCGTTCCTATCCATCAATTCTTTCGTATTGCTTAGCAAATGCACTGTATAATCCTCAAGTACTGTCCGACCTGTTTTATTATTCTGAAGGATATTGAAATTGATCTTATTAAAAACACCATCGGCACTTATAAAAACGCGATTTGACGCGGTGAGCTGTGATGACATCGGCTTCCAGTAATTGGTAAACGAGAGCGTGTCCGGGTAATGGTATTTGATCGCATTTCTATGGAAGCGGAATAATCTGTTCTCGAGTTTCTTTCCGTAAGGCCAGACGACTACGGATGGAATGTCGGAGCTCTTCCGCAGCATCAGCGCCACATAGTAAATCGAATCGGCGACAAATTTGCGTTGCACCCTAATAATTTCAACGGCTATCTCTCCGTCATTCAAGACCGACGTAATCTTCGCACTGGTTGGCTGTTCCTGAAGAAATTCAGACTTGAACAAACTCGACTTTAACGATAGTTCTTTTTCAATGTCATTTGCCCGTTGTGTCACAGCCTGTATGCTGCCAAAAGTCTTTCGCTCTTCTTCAGACAAACCATAGTATCTGACGATCTTCTCTTTTTCGGCCAACCACGATCTGAAACGGCTGACCAGTGCCGTGTCGCCGCTGGTCAGAATAGTCTGCCTCACCTTATTGGTGGTATTCAACAGGATTGCCTTCGTCGACAGCTGTATGTTATAAAGATCACGGAGTATACCGGCGTCGGAGGGATTTGCTTTATAGTATTGCATGCAAAAATCCTGATAGGTATCGAAGACAGGCTTGATCTTCTGGTAAAAAGCTCCCTTTTCTTTTTCACTCAGCGACGGGAAGTATTCACGGATCTGTTTAAGGTATTGAGAGACGACGACAGAATAATTCTGCCTGGCTTCGTTCAACTTGCCCTGGGCGAAATAAACGTTCGATAATCCATACAGCGATCGAGCGTAATCGGGATGCTGGTCTCCGAATATTCTCTTGCGAAGATTTGCGCTCTGAAGCCACGCCTTCTCGGCTTCACCCATCTTTTTCAGGTCCTGATACAGCGACGCAAGGTTGCTCAGTGTGGATGCATACTCCTGGTGATCCTCACCAAAAATATTTCTGGTAGACGCCAGAGCTTGCTCAAGCAGGATCCGTGAGTTTTCGAGGTTGCCTGTTTTCTGATAAAGCGCCGCAAGGTTCCGAAGTGTGATCAGATACTGCGGGTGATTCGTTCCAAATATTTTTTTATCAACATTCAAAGCCTCTTCAAGTAGTGGCCTCGCTGATTCCGGCTTATCCTGCAATTGATACAATGTTGCAAGGTTCTGAAGATTTGTCGAATAGTCGTTAGAATTCCTTGCATCGCCCGCCTCCAGCTTTTTCCGGATCTGAGTAAAGAGTGACATCGCGTGATCATAGTCACCCATGGTCTGGTAGTATACTGCCAAAGCATTTGCTGCCACTGAAACCGATTTGGATTGATCCTGGCGCCACTGGGCGCCTGCAATTACTTTGAAATCGAATACGCCTTTTCTTATGTTGTATTGAGCAAAGGCATCACTCAATAGTT
>CBHTUB010000524.1:0-3506 GCA_966095595.1 uncultured Chryseosolibacter sp.
TCTAAATTCTAAATTCTAAATTCTAAATTCTAAATTCTAAATTCTAAATTCTAAATTCTAAACACTCCCTATAATCCCTTCATTCTCGCCGTCATCAAAATCCCCACCACACTCAGCGCATCTGTTATTTTTCCTTCGATCACCATCTGCAGTGCTTCGGTAAATGGGAGTTTCCAGACTTTCATGTCGGCTTCTGTTTCTTCAAGATGGTTTTCTCCCTCGGTGAGGCCTTCTGCAAGAAATATGAATGCCTCTTCGTCGGTCACGGAATTGGAGGTGTGCAGGCGAACGATCTCTCTCCAGTGGCGTGCGGTTAGACCGGTTTCTTCCTTCAGTTCGCGTTTCGCGGCTTCGAGCGGTTCCTGATTCAGACTTCCGCCACCTTCCGGGATTTCCCATGACCACTCGTTCAAGGTATACCTGAACTGGCCGACAAGCCAGGTGTTCATCTCATCATCAATCGGTATAACACCGATGGCCTTGTTTTTAAAGCGGATCTTCCCATAAATGCCGCGGCCGCCTCCCGGATTGATCACCTGAAATTCGGTGACGTTGATCCATGGGTTGTCGTATTTCACTTCTGACGATAACGTGGTCCATGGATTTTTTTCTTTTTCTGAGTTGCCCATTGCGCTTTAACTCTTTCGATTTATTTGCCTGATAGTGACAAGTATACAAGTAGGTGATTTTTTCAACGAAAAAGAAAGTAAAATTCAAAACTGTCAAACTGTTTTTGTGTGAAACGTTTTGCTTTATTTTTACACAACCCACTGAGAATGATATGCTGCGGTCGTCCTTTACAAAAACTTTAATTGAAGCTGGATGTGATGAAGCGGGACGCGGGTGCCTTGCAGGCCCTGTTGTTGCAGCGGCTGTAGTGTTCCCAAAAAAGTACAGGCACAAGCGCCTCAATGATTCCAAACAACTCACCAGGGAAGAACGGGAAGAGTTGAGATTTGATATTCAGCGTGATGCGTTGGCCTGGGCAGTAGCGGAAGTCGACCACGAGGAAATTGACAGGATCAATATTCTCAACGCATCATTCAAGGCGATGCATCTTGCCCTCGAAAAACTGACGGTGGTGCCGGAATTGATCCTCATCGATGGTAATCGGTTCAAGCCATACCAGGATATTCGACATGAGTGTATTATCAAGGGCGACGGAAAATATCTGTCCATTGCCGCTGCTTCCATTCTGGCGAAGACGCATCGTGACGAATACATGACAAAACTTGCGGCACAATTCGAGGGGTATGGATGGGCGACCAATGTTGGTTATCCTACGCTCGAGCATCGCGAAGGTATCAAAGCACAGGGTATCACACCGTATCATCGCAGGTCTTTTACATTGCTTCCCGAGCAGCTCGAGCTCTTTGAAGAGTAGCCTTTTTCTGCGGTCTTCCGTTAAATCATTACCTTTCGGTTTTTAAAGTTACTATGTGTCTGATCTTTATCGGTCTGAAGCAGCATCCTGACTATAAGTTTGTGCTCGCGGCGAATCGAGATGAATTTTACAAGCGAAAAACCTCGCCGGCAGCGCACTGGCCGGATAATCTGAACATTATCGGGGGACGTGATCTCGAAGCTGGCGGAACCTGGCTGGGCATGAACCTGAATGGTAAGATCAGCATGGTCACCAACTATCGCGACCCCAGGAACATAGATCCCAACGCACCCTCGCGGGGTCATCTTGTGTCGGGCTACCTGGAAGATACCGTGCCTGCCCGGCGTTACGTGGAGGAGCTTGAGCCTCGCGCAAAGCATTACAATGGATTTAACCTTCTGGTGGGCTCCCCCGAGGAGCTTTGGTATCTTTCGAATTATAAATCGGGGGTCGATCAACTCACGAAAGGTATATTCGGTTTGAGCAATCATCTGCTTGAAACACCCTGGCCGAAAGTAAAACGTGGCAAGCAGAATTTTGCCGCAGTGCTAAGCTCCGGTGAACTGAAGGAAAATGCGTTATTCGATATGTTGTTCGACGATATGCGTGCATCAGATGATCAGTTGCCGGACACAGGTATCGGGCTTGAAAGGGAGCGTGCGCTTTCTGCAATGTTCATCAAGAGTCCTGGCTACGGCACAAGGTGTTCTACGGTGGTGCTCGTCGATCATCAGGACAATGTATCATTCACGGAACGGGTTTATAACACAGACGACTTCAGCTACATTACAAACACCTTTAAATTTCAAATCAGCAAACCGTGAAGCGAGCTAAGGTCCCATTTTTATTGCGATTTGTCAGGTGGGGATTTCCGAAGCTCGAGCGGGTTGCGCCGTCACTGGCTCATAAATATTTCATCAAGATCTTTTTCACCCCGCTCAACTATAAGGTTCCTGAAAAAGAGCGTGTAACGGAAAGTCTGGCGTCAAAATTCGAAGTTTACGTCGATGGTAAAAAGATCCAGTGCTACCGTTGGGGAGCGGGGCCGGTCGTTCTCGTGGCGCACGGATGGGCAGGAAGGGCGACACAATTTCGGAAGTTCATCGATGTGTTGACCCGGGAGGGTTATTGCGTTGTCGGCTTCGACGGACCAGCTCACGGACAATCAGAAGGGACGTCGACAAACATTGTTGAGTTCGAACGGGTGCATCGCCTGATCTATGAGAAAGTCGGCGCGCCTGTGGCCATCATCTGTCACTCCTTCGGAGGCGCTGCCATTCTTTATTCAGCAATGAAAGGTTTGCCGGTTAAGAAACTGATCAATATTGCCAGTCCCACTATCGGTGACGAAGTGATCAATACCTATCTCCGGGCAATCAACGGAAGCCAGCGCACCGGAGAGTTCTTCAAGGAATATGTCCGCAGCCGTTACGGCAAACCGTTTGATGAATTCAGCGCGTTGTATTTTGTTCGCCATTTACCACGGGAGATCGACATATTGCTGGTTCACGACGAGGACGACGAGGAGGTAACGATCGAGCATGCCCATCGCCTGATTGCGCAGTATCCGAAGGTGCAATTGTATCAAACCAAAGGCCTTGGTCACACCCGAATATTAAAAGATGACGCTGTCATCAGGCGTTGCGTAACTTTCATCGGAGATTTACGTCTGAACGAAGAAGGTTATACGGGCGGCCACAATTAAAACTTTTTCTGATTTTCTGCCGTCACTGTAATTAATTGACCGGAATTGTTACTAATGGCTTATTGAGCTGCTGATTTTGTTATCTTGATCAATTGAAAAGACCGAATTGCGATGAGTATTGAAATATCGAAGAGAATAATTGAGACCCACGAAATCAAGAGAGTCTATCACATGGGAAATCAGACTGTGAATGCCTTACAGTCCATCTCGATTTCAATCAATAAGGGAGAATATGTAGCTTTCATGGGCCCCTCCGGCTCCGGGAAGTCCACATTGATGAATATTGTGGGTTGCCTTGATACTCCTACCAGTGGAACCTATACGTTGAACGGGAAGCTGGTCAGCGATATGACGGAGAATGAGCTTGCCGAAACGAGGAACAAGGAAATTGGTTTTGTGTTCCAAACCTTCAATCTT
>CBHTUB010000525.1:0-3491 GCA_966095595.1 uncultured Chryseosolibacter sp.
AGTGCATACACCTATCTCAGAAATCATAAAACATACTACGACAGCATCTTCAGCTCCGAAAAGAGCAAGCAGATCGAAGAGATGCAAACGAGGTTCGAAACTGAAAAGAAAGAACAGGAGATCGTCGTGTTAAAACAGGAGAAAGCGCTGAACCAGGTTTACCTTTTCATTGCGGCTGGCCTCATTCTTTTCATCAGCATCATTTCTTTTCTCGCAGTAAATCGACAACGACTGAAGATCAAGGCGGAACGCGAGCTTGCCGATAAAGAGAACCAACTGAACGAAGAACGGAAGACATTGCTCGAATCAGAGCTTAAAAATAGAGAGCTCAGCGAACAACAACTGCAAAGCCAGCTGGAGTTCAAGAACAAGGAGCTTGCCTCCTACACATTGAATCTGATTCAAAAAAATGAGATCCTCCACAACCTGAAAGAATCGGTTGACGAGATCAGAAATACGCCGGACGGACAGATCAAGCAAAAGCTCGGTGCTCTCGCAAGCATCGTAAACTACAGTTTTCACCTCGACAGGGAATGGGAGAACTTCAAGATGCATTTCGAACAGGTACATCAGAACTTCTTCAAAAAATTGCTGGAGCTGTATCCCGATCTGAGCGCCAACGACCTGAAGCTTTGTTCCCTGATCAAGCTTAACCTGGACAATCGCGGCATTGCAGCCATTTTGAATATATCGCAGGAGAGTGCCAAAGTCGCAAGGCATAGACTCCGCAAAAAACTAGATCTACCACCTGACCAGACCTTGATCGCATTTTTCAACTCCCTGGAAAAGTCACCGGGATTTGTCGTTGAAGAACTCTCGTCGAAGAATTAACTCGCTTATTATCAGGCGAGTAACATTTATGGTAACCAATTGCTAACGTTTGTGTTACCGTTTTGTTAACCCTTTTTTGTAAGTTTCGGGTTTGTAATTGATTTAATTCGCCCCTATATCCCTAAAACTGTGCAAGAGCTGGACGACACAGAGTATAACTTCATTGCTGACGAAACGGCAGACCTGTTCGGGCAATCGGTAAAAACTTCCGATCAGGATCGGTTCTCTTCATTTGCGAACACGCTGCGCGGGTATGAGGAGTTTATTATCAACCCGGAAGGTATCATCATCAGTAGTAACCTTGAAGCTGTAAACATCACGGGGTACGAAGAGTGGGAAGTCATTGGCAAACATTTCTCGATATTCTATTCACAGGAGGAAATTCAGGCGGGCAGGCCACAAGATGATCTGAATTCGGCGCGCGAGGTGGGAAAAATATCATACTCCGGTCACAGACTTAAGAAAAAGGGAGTAGCCTTTTTTGCGAAAGTTCGCATCAGCCTGATGAAGAATGACATTGGCGAGTTCACCGGATACAGAATGATCCTGAAGGATACCACGCACAACGCACTCTACAATTACAGGGTTAAACGCGTTCGCGATGAATATCTGAATCTCTTCAACAACAGCTTCATCGGGATATTCAAGTTCAGACTGGGCGATTCGAAGATCATCCTGCTCAACGAAAAAGCAAAAGAGCTGCTGAGCGTACGCGAATGGGAGGATACGATGTTCTCACAGTTCTTCCCCGACAAACAGTCATTCGACAACTTCGCAAATCATCTCTCGGAAGAGCAAAGTGAAGTGCAGATAGAATTCAAGGGCCTCTGGCTTTCCATCAGCTGCCGTGCATTTCCGCAGCAGGGATTTGCAGAAGGGATCCTCATCGACATTACCGAGAAGAAAAGACAATTCGCCGAGCTACAGCGACTCAACCAGGAGATCGATAAATTCATTTATCATTCCTCGCACGATATGCGCTCACCCCTTACTACCATTATGGGACTGACGCATCTCATTTCGATCGAGAATCCTTCATCGTCGATCACGGAGTACAACTCGATGATCCAGGAACAGGTCCATCACCTCGATAACCTGCTGAAGAGTCTCGTGAACATCACGTTCAATAAGAGCCAGCCAGGTCAGGAAGTCATCGATTTCGAAAAAGAGCTGGAAGTGATCCTGCGCGATTTCCGCCATCAATATCAGAACATCAAAGTAGAGACGGAGATCGAAGGATATCACAAATTTTATTCAGACCCCGCGCGCATTCACATCATCCTGAAAAATCTGATCTCGAATGCGTTCAGGTTCCATAACCCGCAACACCCTAATCCGACGGTCAAGCTGAAGATCAATCAGCATGCCGATCGTACGATCATCGCCGTTGCAGACAACGGGATAGGAATTGACAGCGACTGCGTGGAGAACATTTTCACCATGTTCTATAAAGCCGAACGTGGCAGTACAGGCCTCGGTCTCTACATCGTTAAATCGATGGTCGATAAACTTGGCGGCTCGATAACCGTAGAATCTACAAGGGGAAGCGGATCGGTTTTTACGGCTCAACTGCCCAATATTCGCTGCGTTTCATAGGTGACCGATCCTCGTAATGGTAAGCCGTGAATTAATTATCGCGTTATAGCCGACTACCTGCACGTAGCTATTCGTTATGAAAATTAGCGCTGTCACAACAAGTCTGCTTTTCGTCCTGATGTTGACTGAATGCAGGAATGCCGAAAATACCAGGTCAACAAAATTAACGAGACAATCACTTCGCCGTGCTTTCGAAGACGCCATAGGATTACAAACTCCTCCAGTAGACTATGATATTGAGGATGTGTCCGACTCCACCAAAGTCATGTTGATCGCGACATTCGAAACCGCAGGAGAAAGGAGTTACCAGGCCGTTGCGCTGATGTTCGACCCAAAAGGAAAATGTCCCGATAGCTCGCAATTGGAAAAGCCGCAGATAGACGGTGTCGGCCCGGGCGGCGCTGGTTATACCATAACATTCTGTGTCGACGATCTCCCGTTTAAACTGACCTTCGCATCCAAACTCGGCCCGGAGGATACAGACCATTCTTTGCTTGACGACAAGCTCGTGCAGCAATTAAAGGCTTTCATAGAACAGATCAATAACCTGCCTAAACACCCCTAATGCCCGTTAGGGATTATCGATCACTTACGCTATTTTTGCCTCTCGGCTGCGATTCAACAGCATCCAGAGTAAACGTATGAGTACCAATACATTAAGTGTAGAAAAGAAAGACAAACACCCCAATCTTGCAGGACATAAGGCACCGGACCCGTATAAGCCAAAAAACAAGGTCAGGATCGTAACCGCCGCCAGCCTTTTTGATGGCCATGATGCGGCGATCAATATCATGCGCAGGATCATCCAGGCAACGTGTTGTGAAGTGATTCATCTGGGTCATGATCGCAGCGTAGAGGAGGTAGTGTACACCGCCATTCAGGATGATGCACAGGCGATCGCCATGACGAGCTATCAGGGCGGACACAATGAATATTTCAAATACATGTACGACCTGCTCCAGGAAAAAGGCGCAGGACACATCAGGATCTTTGGCGGCGGAGGCGGGGTGATCCTTCCGGACGAGATCAGGGAATTGATGGATTACGGGATCACAAGGATCTAT
>CBHTUB010000526.1:0-3481 GCA_966095595.1 uncultured Chryseosolibacter sp.
CAGCCTTCTGCCTTAGGATTTCGCGAAAAGCGTGGATGAGCTCTGATATGCCCTTGGACCTTACGATTCGCCCAACAAAGGAAAACACTACGTCGTTTCTTCCAACGTTCCATTTTTCGCGGATCGCTACGGCCTGCTCATCGAGCGCGACGGTGGGTTTGAAGAATTCGCTGTCGATGCCATTGCTGCTGCCCTTTCCGATGACGCGCAATTTCGGATTCTCAGGCGTGATGTACATTTCAATATACGTCCGTAAACCCCATGAGTTCGGATAGATGCCGGTAGCGCAAAAGTAGGTAAGGCGTTCGGCAAGGATGAGTATCTTTTTTGTGAATCCCCGATATTCCATTAAAGGCAACCCGGCAACCGTGTGAAGGCGTATTTTTACACCACACAACCACGCTGCGAGCATTCCAAGCAGTCCTGCCTTAGGAGTATGCGTGTGAACAATGTCCGGCTTGAACTCCCTGATGACTTTGATCAGCTTCCACAGGGCGACGAGGTCGCGGAAGGGCGTGATCTGACGTGTCATCTCAACCACATGGTGACGTATTCCCAACGCTGCAAGATCCGTTACTTCCTTTCCGGATGATGAGACCGCGAGCACGTCGAATCCCTGCGAAGAGAAAAATGTCAGCTGGCCCTTCAATAATATCTTCAGGGATATGGGTACCGTTGTAATACGAAGCAACCTCGGTTTACTTTCCATTTATCAGCCGGCCAACACTTTCAGCCATGTTTAGGGATTCCATACCGAACCGTTTTTTGCAGGATGTATAGTGAGCCAATATCTCCCGCAGGCCTCCCAAACTTTGCGTAGGGAAATTACCGAAGTTATGAGGATGCCACCACAAATGATAAACTTCACCGTTTCGCGCTGCACGCTCCATCTCTGATTTTATTCGCTGTATCTTAAAGGAATTCAGGAAAAATTCCTTGGGTCTATATGGCCTCAGCAATCTGCTGGCCGGCAAGCACACGGGATAGCCATCACGTACATCTAAATTCTCCAGCCTGTATGTGTTTTTCTTACCGATCGGAAAATATGCATCCAGTCCGCGATTGATCCGTTTCCATGCTGATTCGTTCTGTGTGCTTTGAATGTTCCAGAACCAATCTAAGGGATTCGACCTGACCGCGGTGATCCCTTCTTCAAAACAGACCTTGAGGTAAGCATCGTTAAATTGATTCCTGGGGAAAACCAGGGAAGTCAGCTTTTTATCAAAGCGCCTGGCCGCCTTCTGGGCAGCCTGTAAGTCGGCTCTGAATTGTTCGACAGTCTGACCCTCTTCATTACAATAGTAGTGCGCAAAGGAATGGGTCCCCAATTCCTGCCCCGGCGTTTCTGCAATCCGGGCAATGAGCGATGGCGCATAGTGAAACGGGTCTGAAGATTCGTCCTCTCCAATGCCTGTATGTTCCAGATAATGATAGGCAGAGAGCGATGTTACCTGATAGGTCGGTCTTATAGCAGGAGCCGTTGACATCAGCTCAGCTTTTGTCCGCGCAAACAACATCCCCACCGTCGCACATGTAACGTGCACATCATGCTCTTCGAACAGGGCGAGCATCTGTGGTATCACTTCACGTGTATTTAGAAAGTATGTTCTGTAATCGTCGAGCGGCCATTTTTCAAACCCGCCCCAGTGCAATTCAAAATCGAGAGAAATTGTAAAAATGCCAGCCAATGTAGGTTGTTTAAAGGGGCAAATATACAAGTACTGCTCAAGATTTACCCGGCCGCAGGTGCATTCAGCTGATCTCTGAGGCGCTGGAGCTTTGCTTGCCGTGCCTTTTGCCGTCTCAGGGCCTGGTACTTCTGCTCGTCGAGGTAGGAAATGATGACAAAAAGAAAAAGGATCATCACCTGGCTTTTTTGCCGCATGGCAAGTCCGAGGTTCCCCGCTATTTGCGCGAGGGCAAGAGATACGGTAAAGAAGCTCAGGAATGCTGTCTTGGTCAACGCCGTACCTCCAAACAGGTAGCGCCATCCGCTCATGGACAGAAAAAACTGGAGGGTGATCAGCAGGTAAAAGACATTTTCAAAGGAAACGATGATCCCCAGGAGCCCGGGTGCATCGAAGAACAACGGCCGGTACAGGAAAGCAAACATCTGTTCAGGCAAACTGTAATTGGCGATATCGATCCCAGAGGTAGCCTTCGACAATTCTGTCGCACGGTGCGTAAGATCAAGGCCCTGAGACACGAATTGATCTTCATCAATACCAATAAGAGTGAGCACATCCTGGTAAATGAAGAAAAATGCCACGGCCGCACCCACGAGAAAGGTTACACGCCAGACCGCACTCACTCCGCGCGATGAGAATATAAAACCGACGGCGCTGGAGACAAGCACGATCAGCATAATATGAGGCCGGACATGATAGATAAGAATTCCGCCGATTATCAACGCCACCAGGCGGCTTCTGATATTGCTCAGCCCGTAGAAGAACAATGAGAAAGCCATAAATATCACGGATCCCTTTCCGAGCGATGACGACCAAAAATGAAGGTTGGGAAGAAAGAATATCAATGTCATCAAGTCCATTCCCGCGAACTGGTGTCTGAACCTGATGTTCTCCTTGAAGAAAATATAAAAGTACACGAACCCTACGTATCCAAAGAATGAAAAGAGGACCATTACTGCCTCGTAGGAAAAATTCAGCCCCCGAATAAACGGATATGCCAGAAACTCGATAAACGTTGTGCTGGTCCCATAGAAATCAAGCCAGGAGTCGCCCCTAAAGCCGATCACAACTTTCTGATAGTACGCCATCGAGTCGGACCCTTCGGCGAGAATGTATGCGTAGTAAACAAAGGACAGCAACAAGTGAAAAAAATATACACCGATCAGCAGGTTCACGTTAATGAATGGATACCTCGACTTCAGCAATTGAACGAGTACCATTGCAAGAATGGCTGTTGCGAATATGACTGCTAATCCACCTAACATCAGAATAGCTCCATGTCACCCAGTGACGGCGTCCATGCTGTAAATTGTTTGAAGTCGTTGGTCTTTGCCGGAAGAATGTCCCGTACGGTTACGATAGGTCCGAGCTTTTGCGTTTTATAACTTAAAATACCGGGTAATAGTTTGCCTTGTCCTGCGCCCGAGCATGTGATAAAATTTGCATGCATCTTGTCAGCTTCGCTGCTGATCAATTCCTTCAAGGTAGCGAGTTGGCGATCATCTTCTGCAAAAAGATCTGTCACCCTGAATTCACGTCCCCAGCGGGTATGCTTTACCCGATAGACGAACAGACCCTGTAGTTTCCCGTCCGACTCGATACCGGCAGCATTGTAAGCGGCTACCGGTATCTCGATATACCGCCACCGCATGTAACGGGGTGTATAGGCGGTAACGAATCGCTGTGGCGCGTACCGGTCATTGTGTGCTTCGATCAGGGTCATCAAACCAGGATGAGCAAGTAAACGGGTAATGCGGCCGGTGTCGGCCGCGCCTTCCGCGAGTTTCTTTTTT
>CBHTUB010000527.1:0-3471 GCA_966095595.1 uncultured Chryseosolibacter sp.
AATTGGTCGCCAGCTGAGATTCAATTCCGCGGCTGTCCCTGCGCAGGGGCACCCACATAATGCCTGCGTTGTTGATCAGCAGATGCAGTGGTCGTTTTGTGTCCAGAAAGCCCTGGGCAAATGCGTCGATGGATTGGGGGTCGATCAAATCCAACGTGGCCAATTCCACATTGGGGACGCCTTGAAGATTCTTCCTTGCTTTGTCAACATCTCTTGCCGGCACGATGACGGTGGCGCCTGCTGCGGCCAGCACCTTTGTTGTCTCCAACCCGATGCCGGCATTGCCTCCGGTGACAATGGCTACCTTCCCGGTCAGGTCAATACCCCTGATGACGTCGGATGCCGTTGACTTTGCGTTGAAACCTGAATGAATCGGCTTTTGAAGTTTACCATTGTAGTTGTCGATTGCTGCTATTGTTTTCATAAAGAGTGTTTGTTTTTCGTTGAAACAAAAGTAGCGGTGATCGCTCCGGAAGGCTTTGTTCAGAATTTCAAGATTGCTTTGTTGGGAATGTCAGGCTTTAAGCTCTATAAGCTGTAAGTTGTAAGAAGCATTGGAATAACAATATTACCCATGTCCGCTCATGGCAGGTCTTCACCGACATCGTTAGAGGAGCGAGGGTTTACGAGTACATTGGGCATTGTCCAAATTGCCAACACCCAATACCCAACAGCTAGCGCCGCCCCCTGCCTTTCAACTCCATATACACTTTCAGCGATTGCCTCATCACGGACTCGTTATCCGCCCTGATTTTTCTGCTACGTTTTTCAATCACTTTGAAGTAGCGTTCCATCATTTCGTTCGAATCCTCCAGGCCCATCTCTGCCAGGATGATCCTATCCAGGTAAGGCTCGAAGTCAAGATCATGTATGCCGGCCTGTCTGAAACCGGCGAACAGTCTGCGGATCTTCAACTCCTGGCTGATGAGAAAGAGGATGGTGTCGAGGGACTTGGAGGAGTCGCCGTTGTGAGCGGTGGGAGTGGAGAGGTTCATGGTTATTAGTTTAAAATCTGTTTTACTTTAACGAAGTACGGCCATATTGAACAATTTGTCTACCCACAATAAGTGTCATATCATCGGCCACACTACTTTACTCGTAGCAATCTGCAGGAGTTGCTTTAAATATAAATGACTGATTTCTGAGAGATGTCAAGATATATACTGACACTGTCGGAGAATAGGAAATTGCTGGCAGTATTTTGAAGTTTTCGCTGCTCTTTTTATCTTGTTTTAGATTCCTTGACCCACCTGATCCAATCTGATCGATAGCCCACTGGGAATTTGAAATTTTTAAATCTTTCCTCATGCGCTATATACCTGACATTATACCTGAAGACAAAAAGCTGTTAAAGGAATATTTTAGTAACCAGAGACACTCAGAGTCCCAGAACAACTCTTTAAGGACAATCGCTTCGTACGTTATTGGAACCCTTGCATTTCTTTTTGCTTTAGCATGCATTCAGCATCCTTTTCTGTCATTGTTGTTTGTAGGATTTGGACTAGTAACGTTCCCGCTTTGTAGGCCTTGGGTGGAAAAATTGCTGAGGCTGAGACTTGAGTTGAGGGTTAATCTCGCCCTAACGTCGATTTTAACACTGATCATTATCCCGTTGCACTTCCACTATAAGCATGTAGATCAGGAGCAGTTGTTGCTTGAACAGGCTAGGATTGCAAGGCAAAAGCTAGAGCAAGAGGCTCTTGCAAAAAAAGAGGAATTTAGAAAGGATACGCTTCGGGTTCTGCTTACTAGTAGCAAGCAATCGCTAACCGGTAAACAGTATAAGGATGCTGACGCTCTACTGGATAAGGCGCAGGCATTTTGTAAGGAATCGGCTGATTATTCTCAGGTCGCAGAAATCCGCGCGCAAGTCGCGATGGCGAAAGGTATCGCCAGCGTTAGTGCAGGGAAATATAGAGATGCTTTACCCTTACTTGACCAAGCTTTCACAGGCACATCAAATAGTGAACTATTTTATTACCGGGGCCTTTGTCATGCAAAATTGGGCAACAAGAAGCTGGCGGTAGATGACTTGCGCAATGCCGTAGACCAGGGTCATCAGAAGGCAAAAACATTATTTGAACGGATCAATCCACTTAAAAAACGTTTGCTGTACTATGTCACACGTTGCTGCGATGGGACCACTTCAAGTGCCAAGGGCAGAGGAGCATGCTCACACCATGACGGAGTTTGCAATTGGAACGACCCAATCTACGAAACATATCGAGACTATTAAATGGTATTTGTAGAAAAAGAATTGACGGAGCAGAGTGTTCTGCAAAAACTATTTCGGCAATATCCGCAGGAAAATGCGTTGATTGAGATTAACAACGTCCTCGCGTCTGGAACTGTCATTGAACTCACCGAAGAAATGGTAAGTGAGATAGAGAGAAAGTATAAAGTCGACGTTAGAAAGGAATTTTCGCTGAATCTTCAAGAATTGTATGTGGTATACTTGAATCATTGCTTGGGTGTCGATGGAAGGCTCTCAGAATCTAATCATAAGAGCCTTGCTCATCTTAGAAGCGTCTTTCGGATAGACCAAGTTAAGGTAGAGACTCTTCATCAAATGTTAGGATACGAACTTTATCGACGCAGCTTTAAACGCAGGATAGACAGCATGGGAGGTGCTGAGAAGGTGGAGGATAAGCTATTGGCCCTTGCAAAGGAGTTAAATCTTCCGGAATCGCAGATTCAGTGTTTACGACAAGAAGAGTTCGATAGATACGCAAAAAGCTTTTACGATGAAATTATAAAGAAGAACCGCCTTTCCGAAAATGAAGAGATGATCTTTAAAGCACTAGCTGCCGAGCTCGGCGTCCATGCAAAACTCGACAAAGAAATAAAAGACAAACTTCAACGTGCGCGGTCGTTATGGACTCTTGAAAATGGGCCTATTAAGGCCATTGAAGTGACGATACCGCTTCAAAAGAATGAAGCATGCTATGCTGAGTTTCCAATGGTAAGCTGGCATGAGCTTAGATCTCAGAAAGGTGTCCGTAGCCCCAGATTACTGTATCAGGGGAGACTATACCTCACCAACAAAAGGTTGATCTTTGAAAGCGTGGAGAAACAAACAGCGATAAAATATAACACTGTGTCCGGTGTTTACAGATATGAGAACTGCCTAGAAATCCGGAAACAAACGGGCCGTAATCCGTTGCTTGAGTCCGACGATGTCGAAAGATTATCGATCATCATTACCAGACTGCTACATCAAAAGTTCAATTAAGTGTTGCACTTGGCGAGAAGCATTAACCAAGTTTTGAATGATCGTTCTTTAAATACGCGATATTTCAACAAGACTTCCATCGTCGGCAAACTTATATTGAAAGTATCCAAGACGGTAGACGATGCTATTCGCGCTTTCTGAAATATCTTGATACCTTCCATAATTCAATTCTTCAAACTCTCCTTTTGTTATCTGGGTACTATAGTGACACACTCTTAACATATGGAAATTGATCGTAC
>CBHTUB010000528.1:0-3469 GCA_966095595.1 uncultured Chryseosolibacter sp.
TATATACATTTGTATATATCAAAATGTATATATAACCTTGTTCTAAAAAGTTACGAAAATTAAGTAATTACTAACAGTATAAAACTATGGAAGCGAAAACCAAAATTAAGACACTAAAGAAGGATCAGTTAATTAAGCTGGCAAAAGATCATATCGAGCGTTCCGAAAGCCTTGAGAAAAAATTAGAGGATTGTTTGCAGACCGGCGTTATGCGGTTCCCCAGGACGCCAGAATTTCATTCACTGATTGTTAATCAACTCGTAAGTGTATTTCAACCATCGAAGCGATTCGTCCATGACGATAACGCAGGTGATAGTGGCAAGTATCAATGGGCCCATAAAAAAGACACGCTTAGGAGACTTTTTAATTTCCTTATGGTGACGGTACATTTTGATGATGTATGGACTAAAGAACTAAGAAAAGCCGCGCACTTAGTTAATGAACTCGCCTTCGATCTTGAAAAGATCCATACTTCGGCAATTCAAACGGATGGTTACTGCGAAGGGCAGTACGTCGATGCAGTTAATATGGTTAACCGTAGGTTTTTATTTGAGGATGATTTTATCGCTCTGACCAAATCAGTATGTAACTCATGCAAGGTGTTATTGTCGGTCATCCCGCGAATCGAACATTTTTGCCCAGAAGTCGAATACAATGAATTTCTGTTTATCTTCCATTCAATCCTTCACTCGCTCACATTGTATATTGAGTCTGAGCCTCCATCGAACAAAAAAAGAAAACGCATCGTGAAGTGATCGCAAAAAACCCCGGGCATTGCTTATTTGTGCAACTGATTGTGATACTTGAAAACAAAAAAGCCGCGAAATCATTTCGATCTCACGGCTTTCCAGAGGTTCCGAGCGGATTCGAACCGCTGTAGGAGCTTTTGCAGAGCTCAGCCTAGCCACTCGGCCACGGAACCATTATTTCTTTTAGTCGAGTCCAACAGACTCTTTTCTCACATTCGAACCGCTGTAGGAGCTTTTGCATCCCGATACCCATCGGGAAGCCTAGCCACTCGGCCACGGAACCATATTAATTTCAGGTTTTAAATCTCATATTTCAGATCAATCAATTTGAAATCCGGAATCTGAAATTTTGAAACCCAAGTCACAAAACTATAAAAATAGAATGTGATTGCAACTGCTTTTAAATAAAGAGATGGTGATTTTCACCACCATCTCTTCTATGATTGCTGATGATCAGATTATTCTGACTTCTCGCCGCCGCCAGACATCTTCTCTTTCAACGCTGCAAGCGCGTCAAGATCACCAAGTGTCGACTTTTCAGTCGCCTGGTTGATGTTCTGAATGGTCTTTCCTTTGGAAGGTGCTGGCTTCTTCTTGGCAGCAGCAACTTCTTCTTCAACCGACCATGTAGCCTTGTGCGACAGTGCGATCCTTCTGTCATCCTTGGAGAACTCGAGCACTTTGAAGTCGAGTGAATCACCAACTTCAGCCTTGCTTCCGTCTTCCTTCTGCAGGTTCTTGATAGACACAAAACCTTCGATACCGTAAGGCAACTCGAGTACTGCGCCCTTGTCGTTCTTGCTGAGGATCGTTCCCTTATGCACTGAACCGATAGTAAATACAGTCTCGAAAGTATCCCATGGGTTCTCTTCGAGGTGCTTGTGGCTCAATGCAAGTCTGCGGTTAGCAGCATCGAGTTCAAGAACCTGTACTTCCATGGTATCGCCAACCTTCACGAATTCTGAAGGATGCTTGATCTTCTTCGTCCAGCTGAGGTCAGATACGTGAACAAGTCCGTCAATACCTTCTTCAAGCTCGATGAACAAGCCGAAGTTCGTAAGGTTGCGAACGATACCCTTGTGCTTCGTACCCACTGCGTACTTGCTGAGAACATCCTGGCGTGTCCATGGATCTTCAGTAAGTTGCTTGATGCCGAGTGACATCTTGCGCTCTTCGCGGTCGAGTGTCAATACTACAGCTTCAACTTCGTCGCCAACCTTGAGGAAGTCCTGAGGATTTCTCAAGTGCTGTGACCAGCTCATTTCGCTTACGTGGATCAAACCTTCAACGCCTGACTGAAGCTCGAGGAATGCGCCGTAGTCGGCAACATTAACGATCTTGCCCTTAACCTTCGAACCAACCTGGATGTCGGCAGGAAGTGAATCCCATGGATGAGGAGTCAATTGCTTCATACCAAGTGAAATTCTCTTCTTGTCGCCGTCGAAGTCGAGAACAACGACCTTAACAGTCTGATCAAGCTTGAGAACTTCTTCAGGGTGATTGATACGACCCCATGAAATATCTGTGATGTGGAGCAGACCATCGACACCACCAAGATCGATGAATACACCGAAGTTGGTCATGTTCTTGATAACGCCTTCCAATACCTGACCCTTCTCGAGGTTGGTAAGGATAGCCGCCTTCTGCTGCTCGAGATCTTTCTCGATGAGGACCTTGTGAGAAACAACCACGTTGTCGTTGGTGTAGTTGATCTTCACGATCTTCACCTCGATAGTCTTGTTAACATAAATATCGAAGTCGCGGATAGGCTTCACGTCGATCTGTGAACCAGGCAGGAACGCCTCGATCCCGAACACATCCACGATAAGACCACCTTTGGTTCTGCGTTTCACAAAACCTTCTACAACCTCGTCCTTGTCCAATGCCTTCTGTACATATTCCCAGCCCTTCACAAGCTTCGCCTTTCTGCGGCTGAGAACGAGCTGACCCATTTTGTCTTCTCTCTCTTCGATGAAAAGATCAACAACATCACCGATCTTCAGATTGGTCATGTCCTTGAATTCAGCCAATGGCACAAGTCCGTCAGACTTGAAACCGATGTTCAGGATCACGTCGCGGTCATTGATACCGACAACCACACCCGATACTACTTCACCTGAATCAACAGTTGTCACTGTTCCAGAGTAAAGCTTGTTCATTTCGTCACGCTTCTCTTTCGAGTAGCCTTCGCCGAAACCTTTGCTGTCGAAAGCATCCCAGTCGAATTCACCAGGAACCTGCTTCGCGTAAAGCTCCTTGCGGAGTTCAGTTACAGGGATAGCCTCTGTAGTGATCTCCTCTTCCTCACGCTTGCGTCTTTTTGCTGCTTCGATCGGATCTTCATCATCTGCATCTTTGGCTTTAGATCCTTTTGCCTTGCTGGTAGGAGCTGCTCCCGCAGGTCCGGTTGGCTTTTTAGGTCCGCGTGATGCAGGACCTGATTGTGCTTTTGCCATAATAAATTAAGTTGCCCTCGATACATGCAACAACCGGGCGTTTGCTGCAAATTTTGGTTAAAAATGACCTTTTCCGGAGAATAAGGCCCTACTCGTTCGAGCAGGGCTGGACAGATATGAATAATTTTGATTTTTAGGAAGTTAGACCGAATGCCCGTTTTGGGGTCCACCCGATTTGCCAGGCGCTTGAATTCCACCCGCATCGGGTCGGGCTTTCCGGCCTCGCCTTCCATCCCCACCTGCCACTTCGGGCTCAGGCAAGCC
>CBHTUB010000529.1:0-3458 GCA_966095595.1 uncultured Chryseosolibacter sp.
GATGTCCAGAACATGCAACACATGTATCTGGCCGTTGCTGCGCGTGGCAATTTTTACGGCGAATTTGAACGCCTCCTGTGCTGGAGCAGAGAAATCGCACGGCACGAGTATCTTTTTCATCAGGATGAGATTAATTGGGAACCAAAGCTAAATGGTTATGTGTCCGCTGATGGTGACAAATGTTTTGCAGCGTCGAGACTTTCATCATTATGATCAAGGTCTTCGGATTCAATGACCAGTATCACTGACATCGCATTGTCCGGACGATACCTTTCAGTTAAAATCAGGCACCATGAAAAGATTCCGGTCTTCCCAAAAGTTCTTCATCTTCCTTTATGTCGTGGCGATCCTGCTCTTCTGTCACCATTTCATTTTGCGACCGATCATGCTCGATTGGGGCGCGCCGGCTGATGTTCGGGGACACGAGTTTTCCGGGGACGGGCTTACAGACGGAAAAAATCACACACGGGCTGTTTTGATCGATGCAACGCCTGAGCAAATCTGGCCCTGGCTTATTCAGGTCGGACAGGACCGGGGTGGGTTTTATAGCTATGAATGGCTCGAGAATCTTTTTCGGGCCGATATGAGAAACGTCTCGGTCATCAAACCTGAATTTCAATTCCCCAGGCAGATCGGTGATACCGTATGGTTGGCGAATAAAAAACACTATGGCGGCGAAGGCTATCAGATGGTGGCGGAGGTCACGCCGTTCAGATCATTTGTGATGGTTGGAGGTGAAGACTATTTGCGAATAAAAAACGGCGACCATGCTCTGGGCTCGTGGGCCTTTTACCTGTACCCTGCAGGTCAGAATCAAACCTGGTTGATTGCCAGATCGTCAGAAGGCGAGATCGGTTTTGCAAACAAGGTACTTCGATATTTTTTCTTCGAAGTGCCGCATTTCATTATGGAGAGAAAGATGTTGGTCAGCATGCGCGATCTGGTCGAAAAGGAACGGCTTACATCGGTCACGGACCAAACGATATCAAACAAATAAACATTTATTAGTCATGAATGATTTTATGAAGATCATCTACGAGCGAAGGGCCGTAAGAAAATACAAGGATACGCCTGTGGACAAGAAAACCATCGAAGAGCTGATTGATGCCGGGCGAATGGCACCGTCCGGTATGGATCTTCAGCCATGGAAGTTCTATGTCGTGACGGAACATGATCTGATCAATGATATGGACGGTCAGATCTGCATCGCGGTAAGCGATATTTATACATCACCTGTCATGGTCGAGTTTCTTAGAACGAAGAATCCGATATTTCATGGCGCTCCTGTAGTTATCTTTTTGACGGCTCCAAGGGAAAATGAGTGGGCTGCTCTCGACGTCGGCATGTGTGCACAGAATATTATGCTTGCTGCCAAGTCTGCGGGATTGGATACGTGTCCTGTGGGTCTGGGAAAGTTTATCGAACGCACCAGTTTATATTCGCTGTTGGAGATACCGGCTTCCGAGCAGGTACTGCTATCGTTGACTATCGGGTATGGGAATGAGAGCCCAACTCCGCATGAGAGAAAGAAGAATAATGTCTTCTATATACGCGCGGGAGTCACTGCCCGGGCTTAATTTCGGCCGGCAGGAAATGTTTTAGGACACGCATCGCGCGCAGGGTGTTCCATCGGCTTGGGACACCTATTTTTTCCATGTTGAAGTGGACGGCCCCCTTATGATTTGCTTGCAACGGCCATTTTCCATTCTTGTCTCGTTTTCTGATCAGGATGTCGAGTGCGTTTTGCATCCTGGGATCGTATGCAAGTTTAGAATCCTGCATAAAATCAAGGCAACGCAGGATGTCATACCGCCAGCGACCTGGAAATGAAAGTCGCAGGAAACGCCCGTCGATCGTTTTGCCTGTTCGGTGTGACTGATAAAGGTGGTGGCGGAGTAAGAATTCGACAGCCTCCTTTTCAGCGTTTGTAATTTCGTCGATACGATATTTGTTCGATGATTTCCTGTATTGCAGCAGACCTTCAAGTACGCTTAGTGTTGAATGGAGCGAGCTATGAGTCGTGCCCGGATGCCTGTATTGGCAATTCCATCCTCCATCCGCCATTTGTGTGCTGAGAAGATAGTCGATGATCTCTTTGATCCTCCCATGTCGGGGCAAGAAATATGATCCGTAGTTCAGGATCATTCCATTGACACACACATCGCTGTCTTTCAGGCTGACAGCAAGATTGATCCCTCCGCTGTTGCCGGAAGGTTGCTGCAAAACCATATTCACAGCTTTTTGTGCTTTTTCGTTCTTCGGGGATAGCCCGATCGTCTTGAGATCAAGGAGCGTATAATGTGTACTCGTCCACTTTGGCTGGTAAAACGACGTTCCCCAGTGTCCCGTGCTTTTCTGTTCTCTGAGAAACCTCGCTCCCCAGCCTTCCCCGGCGATCTTGTCTTGAAGTCCTTCGGTCTCGGATTGACCAAGGTGCAGCAAGTCCCTGCCTACCTGATAGCGGATCGCAACATCTCCCTTCAGCAGCCAATGGATGACCTCACTTATTGTCGCCATATCTCAGTGGCTTATATTTTAAGTACAGTGGAATTGGCCTCAAACATGGTCAGCAAGTTGTGTGTTCTGGAGAACGACCGTTGCGATTACAATCATCACGTCTCCGTGATTTTGGTCATGTAATTTGTTTCGGCCGACCATGTAATTGCTGCAAAAAGAAACAATTCATGAAAAAATCGATCACCTTCTTTTTGTTGATGGCAGGCTTGCTATTTGGTGGATGCGCATCGACAGGTCTGACTGCCTCTAGCCATATCACCAACGTGCAGCTTACCAATCCGAACTTCCGGGTGATTGCAACAAATATTTCCGGGGAAGCGTCGTCAAAGGGTATTCTCGGAGTAAGCTACGGGTTTGGAATGGCGGCAACGCAGATGGCGCTGATCCCATTGACGGAAGACCGAATGCTTTATAAAATAGCTATGAAAAATCTTTGGGCCAATTTTGAGAACGCGAATGGCCGGGTATCCAATCGAAAAGTTGCATTGGTAAATGTTCGGTAGGATTCCGAATCTTTAAACCTTATTCTCTATACAAAAGTTACAACGGTAATTGTTGCCGACGTTATCGAGTTTGAATGATTATGGATAGGAAATTACGCACGAGCTACTATATCATCAATGCGATAACCATGTATCGCCTGGTGTCCGCTCCTTTTTTGCTGCTGCTTGCAATAGAAGGGCGACATGTGTGGTTCCAGTGGCTTATTGCATTCAGTTTTCTTACCGATGCGATCGATGGGCCGTTGTCTCGCAGGTATCAAGTGGAAAGTGTGTTCGGCTCGCGACTCGATTCGGTGGCCGATGATGCTACGGTGCTGGTTTCGATCATTGCCTTGTGGATCGTACAACCTTTATTTTTTATTCAGAACTGGATAGTGATCATCGGTCTGCTTGCCCTGTTCGGTACTCAAACTGTTGCCGCACTCATCGCATATAAAA
>CBHTUB010000530.1:0-3444 GCA_966095595.1 uncultured Chryseosolibacter sp.
CTATAACAGGAAAAGTGCTTTCATAGTTTCAAGGTGTTTAAACTTTTATTTTTTCAGCGCACCGCAATAAGAAAAGAAAAAAGCCGTTTCCGGCTTTTTCAGTTTCAAATTTTCCGGATAGTTATTAACTGACTATTTCCGCTGGCTCAACGTTCTCGAAAACAAATTCTGTTTCGTTTTTCAAGTCCACATAGATGATCGAATCTTTGTGAACTTTGCCCGCCAGTATCTGCTTCGACAGCTCATTGAGGAGCTCGCGTTGCAGAACACGCTTCAGGGGACGTGCGCCAAACTGCGGATCATATCCCAGTTTTCCAAGCCTTTCCTTTGCAACTTCGGAGATGTCGAGTCTCACGCCGGCCTCTTCTAATCGTTTTGTAATCAGGCCCAGCTGGATGTCGACGATCTTGCGAATGTCTTTCCTGCTGAGTGGACGGAACATGATGATCTCGTCGATACGGTTCACGAATTCCGGCCTCACCGATTTCCTCAATAACGCGAGCACCTCGTCTTTCGTGTCTTCCAGGACGTCGAAATAATTCTGATCGGTGATCTTCTCGAAATTTTCCTGGATGATCTGTGAACCGATATTTGTCGTCATGATAACGATTGTATTCTTGAAGTTTGCCACACGACCTTTATTGTCGGTCAGTCGCCCATCATCGAGTACCTGTAACAGAATGTTGAAGACATCCGGATGCGCTTTTTCGATTTCGTCCAGCAAGATCACTGAATAAGGTTTTCTCCTTACCGCTTCCGTAAGCTGACCACCTTCATCATATCCAACATATCCCGGAGGCGCGCCGATCAGTCTGCTCACGCTATGACGTTCCTGATATTCGCTCATGTCGATCCGCACCATCGCGTTTTCGTCGTTGAACAGATAATCGGCAAGCGCTTTGGATAGCTCTGTTTTTCCGACACCGGTGGTTCCCATGAAAATGAACGAACCGATCGGGCGTTTCGGATCCTGCAAACCTGCACGGCTCCTTCTTACCGCGTCGCTCAGCACCTGGATCGCTTCTTCCTGGCCCGCTACGCGCCTGCCAAGCTCCTGCTCGAGATGGAGCAGCTTTTCGCGATCACTCTGTAACATCTTCGTAACCGGAATGCCGGTCCACTTCGCTACAACCTCGGCGATGTCCTCACTGTCCACTTCCTCCTTCAACAGGGAGTTTTCCCCCTGCATTTCCTTCACCGTTCTCTGAAGATCATTGAGGCGCTTCTCTGCTTCAAGGATCTTTCCATATCTGATCTCGGCAACCCTGCCGTAGTCTCCGGCTTTCTCGGCCTGTTCGGCCTCAAACTTCAGCTTGTCGATCGATTCCTTTTCTTTCTGAATGTTGTGGACAACTTCCTTTTCACTTTCCCATCTTGCCTTCAGCGAATTCCTTTTCTCGCTCAGATCGGCAATCTCTTTGGAAAGGATGGCTTCCTTTTCCTTGTCTTTCTCGCGACGTATGGCTTCCCGTTCGATCTCGAGCTGCATGATACGCCTGTTCAATTCGTCAAGCTCCTCAGGCATCGAGTCCATCTCGAGTCTGAGCTTGGAAGCAGCTTCGTCCATCAGGTCGATCGCTTTGTCTGGCAGGAATCGATCTGAAATGTACCGGCTTGACAACTCAACGGCCGAAATAACCGCATCGTCCTTGATCCTCACGCCATGGTGAAGCTCGTATTTGTCTTTGATACCACGAAGAATGGAAATAGAATCCTCGACCGAAGGTTCATCGACCATCACCGATTGGAACCTGCGTTCGAGCGCTTTGTCCTTTTCGATGTACTTCTGATATTCCTTTAATGTGGTGGCGCCAATGGCATGAAGCTCCCCGCGGGCGAGTGCAGGCTTCAATAGGTTTGCCGCATCCATGGCACCCTCGCCGCCGCCCCCGGCGCCGATCAGCGTATGGATCTCGTCGATGAAAAGAATGATCTGTCCGTTTGAATCCGTCACTTCCTTGATCACCGCTTTCAGTCGCTCCTCGAACTCGCCTTTATATTTTGCACCGGCGACAAGTAATCCCATGTCCAGCGACACGATGATCTTCTCTTTGAGATTCTCCGGTACATCACCATCTACAATGCGCTGGGCCATGCCCTCGACGATGGCCGTTTTTCCAACACCGGGCTCGCCAAGCAGGATAGGATTGTTCTTGGTCCTTCTTGAAAGGATTTGCAGAACGCGCCTGATCTCTTCATCGCGGCCGATGACGGGGTCGATCTTGCCTTTTTTTGCCAGGTCGTTAAGATTTTTGGAGTAGCGCTCGAGTGATCTGTATTTCGCCTCGGCGTTCTGATCCGTTACTGACGATCCGCCACGAAGCTCTTTGATGGCCTTGATCAACCCGTTTCGCTCAAAACCCGCATCCTTCATGAGGGTAGAGATCTTGTCCTTCGAGTTGAGCAATGCGAGTAGCAAATGCTCTACTGCAATGAATTCATCCTTGAACTCTTTGAGCTCTTTTTCGGCATTTTGTAAGACCGTGTTGACCGCCGAAGATAAATATGGCTGCTGACCGGAGATCCTGGGGTAACTATTCAACACTTCAGTCACCTTCGTGTCGAGCAGGTTGCGGTTAACGTTAAGTTTTTTCATCAGATAAGACGTAACATTCTCATCTGTGTCCAGAATTGCCTTGAGCAGGTGGCCTGTTTCAATAGCCTGTTGCTGATGGGCTAGCGCTATCTCTGCAGATTTTTGCAGGGCTTCCTGTGATTTTATCGTAAATTTTTCAAAGTTCATGATTCAAAATTCTTCTCAGCCATTTGAACAAATTCGACTCCAGGCGATATTCGTTCATCATTTAGGAAACTATGGCATATCAATAATTAACTAAGACCCATGAAAGAAGCCAAATTGTCTGCCAATATGCCAAAACGTTCGTTATTGACGCCGGTGTTCTTACCACAGGCGTACCTCGTGGAAGTCGCGTGGGAGGTGTGTAACCAGGTTGGCGGAATATACACGGTAATCCGATCCAAGGTCCCGGTAATGATGGAACACTGGGCGGGACGATATTGTCTTGTAGGTCCCTACATAAACAGCAATATTGATGCGGAGCTTGAACCATTGGACGATGCGCAGGACATTTATGGCCTCGCTGCCGCTGCACTGCGGAACAAGGGCTTCGAGGTACACTACGCAGAGTGGCTCGTCACGGGACGCCCAAGGGTAGTCCTGCTCAACCCCAACAAGATCGAGGATCGGACGCTCAATGTGCTGAAATACCTGCTCTGGAAAGACCATGGCATCGGCACACCAGGCGACAATAAGCTCGTCAACCAGATCGTTGGATTTGCCTACCTCAGCAAAATGTTCATCGATGAGGTGATGAAGATCGTGGATGAGGATCGCACGGTGATCACGCACTTCCATGAATGGATGGCCGGCCTTCCCATCCTGGATATTAAACGTCAGGGCATGACGGCTAAAACGATCTTCAC
>CBHTUB010000531.1:0-3436 GCA_966095595.1 uncultured Chryseosolibacter sp.
GACTACGCGCAAAAACAGATTCCTGATCTATCCATTTTACATCGGCAGGACGATTTTATGTTATTGGTAGGCATGTTGCTGCTCGCAGGGATCGTTCTCTCCGTCGCCAGTACGTTCCTTTCGATTCAAAAATACCTGAAGATGTCACTGGACGAATTGTATTAAATCATATATGGATAAACTTCCTTTTGGCAAAAAGAATTACCAGCTCATGATCCTCGGGATCATCGCACTCATCGTGGGATTTACCATCATGTCACTGGACAATGAACCACACGGCTTTGGTTTTCTCGGCTTGACACTGGGTCCGCTGGTTGTCATGGCGGGCTTCATCATCGAGATCGTTGCCATCCTCCAGAAACCTACTAAATAAACGATACGCATGTCAATCATTGAGGCGATCATCCTGGCGATCATCGAAGGGATCACCGAATTCCTTCCTATCTCTTCGACAGGTCATATGATCATCGGGTCTTCGCTGATGGGCATTGCTTCTCACCCGTTCACGAAAATGTTCACCGTTGCCATCCAGCTCGGTGCGATCCTTTCAGTTGTTGTGTTGTACTGGAAAAGATTCTTTCAGTCGTTCGAGTTCTACTTCAAGATCCTGGTGGCCTTTATTCCTGCTGCGATAGCGGGCATCCTGTTCAACGACCGGATCGAGGAGCTGCTGGAACGTGTAGACGTAGTCGCGTACATGCTCCTCGCAGGTGGGATCTTCTTCCTTTTTATGGATAGGATCTTTCATACGGAACGAGCGCATGAGAACGAAATCACATATCCGAAAGCCTTCAAGATCGGTGTGTTCCAGATCATCGCAATGGTGCCCGGCGTAAGCAGGTCCGCCGCGACGATCATCGGGGGTCTTTCGCAAAAGCTCGACAAAAAAACGGCTGCAGAGTTTTCTTTTTTCCTGGCTGTCCCCACGATGTTCGGGGCCACAGTCATGTCGATGTTTAAATTCTTCAGGAACGGCGGTAGCTTCGGAAGCGAGGAGATCACGATCCTGCTGATCGGAAACGTGGTTGCCTTTATCGTCGCCATGATCGCTATCAAATCCTTTATTGCCTTTCTCACCAAACATGGCTTCAGAATTTTTGGTTATTACCGGATCATCGTCGGCATCGTTATCCTTATCCTCTACTACGCAGGCGTTGAACTCGCGATTGTCTGATATGGAGATCCCGGACGAAGGAAAAGTGCTTTTGATAGACAAGCCCCTCGACTGGACTTCCTTCGACGTTGTCAACAAACTGCGCTTCAAGCTCAAGATCAAAAAGATCGGACATGCAGGAACGCTTGATCCACTGGCCACCGGCTTGCTGATCATCTGTGTGGGGAAAATGACCAAACGCATCGAAGAGTTCATGGGGCTTGAAAAGGAATACACGGGCTCTTTTATACTCGGAAAGCGAACACCTTCACACGATCTGGAAACGGAAATAGAGGAGGCTGGCGACATCAGCGGATTAACCGAGAAAAGGATCACCGAGGCAACCTTACCATTCATCGGCAAGATCAGTCAGCTTCCGCCCATGCATTCTGCCATCAAGATCGGCGGTAAGCGGGCTTATCAGTTTGCCAGAAAAGGCAAGGAAGTCGAGCTCCAGCCCAGAGATATTGAGATCAAAGCTTTCGAGATCACCAAGATTGATCTGCCGCGGGTCGATTTCCGGATCGTATGCTCAAAAGGTACTTATATCCGGAGCATTGCCCGCGATTTCGGTGAGGCTCTTGAAACCGGTGCCTATCTTTCACAACTTTGCAGAACACGCATCGGGCAGTACCACCTGCGGGATGCGACAACACTCGACGCGATAAACCCATGAAGATATACCACGGCATCGACGATTTTGTCAAGCTCGATAACGCAATCGTGACAAGCGGTACGTTCGACGGTGTTCACGTCGGCCACCAGACGATCCTCTCACGCATCAACGAGATCGCGCGCAAACACAATGGAGAGACCGTGGTGATCACTTTCTGGCCTCACCCCCGTCTCGTCCTTCATCCCGAAGATGAAAGCCTTAAATTGCTGAACACATTCGAGGAAAAGGCGGCTTTGCTGAAAGAGCAGGGAATACAACACCTGGTCAGGATACCGTTCACGAAAGAGTTTTCCAATCTGAGCTCTGATGAGTTCATTCGAAAAATCCTGGTGAGCACGATCGGCACCAAAAAGCTCGTGATCGGATACGACCATCACTTTGGAAAAAACCGTGAAGGAAGCTTCGAACAGCTGAAGATCAACGGACCGAAATATGGTTTTGATGTAGAAGAGATCCCACGGCAGGATGTCGATCACGTAGGCGTGAGCTCTACAAAGATCCGCCAGGCACTGGAGAAGGGTGATATCGAAACAGCCAATCATTTTCTCGGCAGACCGTATAGCCTCACCGGTCGCGTCATTTCCGGAGACAAGATCGGCCGGCTGATCGGTTACCCGACGGCCAACATCGATGTCGATACACGTTACAAGCTGATCCCGATGCACGGCATCTATGCGGTGACTGTGTTGCACGAAAACAAGTGGTACAAAGGCATGCTGTACATTGGATTTCGCCCGACGATCAACGGAACTAAATTGAATGTCGAAGTGAACATATTCGATTTCAAAAAAGAGATCTACGGCGAGACGATCACTGTCAACTTTCACAGCCTTATCAGGGGCGATGCAAAATTCAGCGACCTCGAACAGCTCAAGCTTCAATTGAAAGACGACCAGGACAAAGCACAGGCTGCATTGTCTGCGGTCAAAATATAAATCACCAACTCCATGGAGATGCCACAACTTTTATGGACACCTGATTCAAAAACGAAGGACGAGTCGAACCTTGCTCACTACCTCCAATGGCTGAAAGAGCATCATGGACTATCCTTCAAGGATTACCAGGACCTGTGGCAATGGTCGACAAACGATACGGAATCATTCTGGAAAACGATCTGGAAGTATTTCGATGTGATCAGCGAAGGATCGTACAGCGCCGTTTGCACGGGCACCATGCCGAAAGTAAAATGGTTCGAAGGAGCGCGATTGAATTACGCTGAACACATTTTCCGCCAGGCGAATGGTAAATATCCTGCGATCATATTCAAAAGCGAAAACACGAAAACAGTAGAGATATCGTGGAGTGAACTGTCATCGACGGTAGGATCGCTACAGGGTTTTATGAAATCACTCGGGGTAAAGGCCGGTGACACCGTAGCCGGCTATCTGCCGTGTATACCGGAAGCTTCGGCAGCCATGCTGGCATCAACGTCACTCGGTGCCATCTGGTCAAGTTGTTCTCCTGATTTTGGTACCAATGCCGTTATCGATCGCTTTACGCAGATCAACCCGAAAGTATTGTTTGCTGTCGACCAATATGGGTATGGCGGCAAGATATTCGACAAGACGGAAGTGGTCCTGGAATTGATCAATGCCCTGCCGACCCTG
>CBHTUB010000532.1:0-3432 GCA_966095595.1 uncultured Chryseosolibacter sp.
AAGGAATTAGCATTCAGGGGAATTTCAATAAAAGCTCTTGACCTGAATACCTTTCTGTCGAAGGATGGCGAAGCTATCATAGGAGAAAAGAAGGAGTTTGGAAGAAGAAAAAATAGGGTCACATTGCAATGCTTAGCAGTGGATTAAATAATTCTCAATCTTGCCCCTCGTAACAGATGGGTGATAATCGAAAAAGGTAGCGCAATAGGAGATACCGGCGCCGGAATACATACCACCGCCGGGCAGACCATGCCATTGATTTGCATTTTTAACCGCACCATCAAAGAGCCTTGTATGGTAAACCGCTGAATATTACTTTGTGCGAAACAATACATACCCTATGAAAAAACTCCTGACCATAATCTTCGCCACGGCTTCGGTGGTGGCTTTTGCACAGCAGACGAGCATGAGATCGGTTTTGCTGGAACAAATAAAAAGCACGCATAACGTAAAGAACTGGTTTGTTCCGGTGAACGTCGCCGTTGAAGGCCTCACGCCGGAGCAGGCGGCATGGAAAGATGCGGGTGGTCACTCCGTTGGACAGCTCACTTACCACCTGCTGTTCTGGAACGAGCGCCAGCTGAGGGACTTCAGGGGAGAGAAGAAAGATGCATTCAGCGGTAACAACGAGGAGACGTTCGACAAGTTCGACCAGAAACAATGGGCCGACGTCGTAAAACGACTCGATCAGGTGATGACCGATATCGAGAAGTGGATCGAGACGGCAAGCGAGGATCAGCTCAAGAAACATGGGAACACGATTGCCAACATCAGCGCGCACAACGCCTATCACACCGGTCAGATCGTTTCGGTGCGCAAAGCCCAGGGCTCGTGGAATGCGGAAAAGGGAGTAAAGTAGGGGAGTGTAAACCCGGCAACGTATCTTTTTATCGCAACGGCAACTCCGCGTTAGGGATTGCAGCGGAAAGCCGGAAGCGCGCGGGGTGCGCGTTGACCGCCTTGAAGCGGAAAGCCCGGGCCGCAGGCAACGCCCTGGATCTGGAAGACGTCAAATTGATCATCAGCAAAATTGCGGTAAAAGGATTGGATAGAAGTTTTATTTGAGTAAATTTAGAATGTGGAGCCCATCACACATCTCTCAGCAGAGATGGTGATGGGCTTTGTGTTTTATAGCCCCGAAAAATTCCTATCATTTATCATGAAGACCTTCATTAGTACAAAAAACAAAAGTGATACGCTCTTGCGCGGCGTTCCGTATGCTGTGCGCAGGAATGTATTGGTGTGTTCGGCGGTTGCGCTGCTTCTACAAAGCGCATGCCTGCAAGTCTACGGTCAGCCATCCGGCCAGCCTGTGCTCGAGATACCGGTTCGGGTTGTTATTGAATGTGAAAGCACTGCTCACTGCGACCAGCTGAAGAGCGAGCTGCTAACCGAGCTTCGGGGAAAGACGAATATCATTATAACCGAAGAAAAACCTCTTTTCATCGTTTTCGCCAACACCGCCGATGTGAAGACAAGCGACGGAGTATCGATGGGCATAGCGCTCTCCACGGTGCTGACGAAGCGGATAGACAAGGAGGGCGATAACGTTAGCTATGAATTTCTCACGAGCTCGGTGTGCTCGTTAAGCTCCAGCCAGATAAGATCGAGATGTGTTGAAATGGTTGGAAAATTCGACACTAAGTTTTTTGAACCCATCCGAAAAAAACCTTAACCATGGACATCACCAAAGCGAAGGAAACTGCCGAATTGATCACCAAAAATCCTGCGGTAACATTCACCGTCGTATTTCTGGTTGTTCCGCTCACGCTCGCGGCGTTCAATTGGCATTACAGCGGAATAATCGAACAATACGAGTTGCGAATAAAGGCGTTGCAGGAGCAAAAGGCTGCCCTTGAAACCAAGACCGATGGCTTTAAGGAATTGATCACCACGGAGAACGAAATCGATTTTTCGAATTTAAAATCCAACTAACATGAAGAAGACATTATTTGCGGCAATATTTTTTCTCCTATGCTTATCAGGATTCGCGCAACAGCGACTCGCTTCGATCGAAATAACCAACAGCAGAAGGAACAACGCTGTTCTCGAGCTGACCTGTCATGTTTCGGTGGACGCCGATACACAAAGCAAGGCGCAGTCGAATGTATTTATGATCTTTTTTGCTGCCGATGACCGGACTGCAAATCTGAAAGTAACCGAAGTGAGGAGAGGGGATTCCAAATCGGAATACGCCAAATTCGTGAGGCTGATCGATGCAGATGAAACGTTAACGACCGAATTATCCCTCGGCAAGCTCGGCCAGAATCTGGTGGTATATCCCGTGGTGCTTCAGGGCGATCTGAGCAGATTTGAAAGAGCGGTCATCCTTGTCGACGGAGAATTCAGCAAGATAAACGACGCGCTGAACGTGTTGTATAAAAGCCGCTATACGCCACTTGCCTATTCGGAACTGGGCGGCCTTTAAAAATCGTGAGAACATCTTCGGTCGTAACGCAGTACAATACGGTATTGATGATTTGTGGCGAAGAAAGCAGGGCAACAAGATCCTCCTGTCATACTTTCTCCGGCGCTTTGTTCTGCAGCTTGCTGTTCCTCACTCCATAGGCAACATAAATAACAACTCCGATCACGAGCCAAACGATGAGTCGCAGCCAGTTTGCCGGACCGAGGGTGTACATCAACCCCGCACAAACAATCGCGCCGAGCACGGGGACAACCGGCACCCAGGGCGTGCGGAAAGGTCTTGGAAATGCGGGGTCTGTTTTACGTAGGACGATGATGCCGAGGCAAACGAGCACAAAGGCAAACAACGTCCCGATCACTGTCATGTCCGAGATCACCGAGGCAGGCACAAACGCTGCGATCACGCCGACGAAGATGAAGAACATCACGTTCGACTTCCACGGTGTTTTGAACCTGGCGTGGAGCTCAGAGAACACCTGCGGCACGAGGCCGTCTTTCGACATGGAAAAGAATACGCGTGATTGTCCCATGAGCATGACCAATATGACAGAAGAGAATCCGGCCAGTATGGCGACCGTTACCAGCGTAGACAGCCAGGCGTAGTCTTTCATATAGGTATCGATGACATAGGTAACGGAGGCTTCCTGCCCCGCAGTTCTGAACTCCGTGTAGTTCGCCACGCCCGCGAGCACGTGGGCAAAAAGAATATACAACACGACACAGACGAGGAGCGATAGCAGTATACCCTTCGGCATATCCCGTTGCGGATCCTTTGCTTCCTGCGCTGCGGTGGAGACTGCATCGAAGCCGATAAAAGCGAAGAACACAACGCTGGCTCCGGCAAAGATGCCCGTCCAGCCGAACTCACCTGACGTACCGGTGTTGGCGGGCAGATAAGGGTCATAGTTCGCCGGGTTGATGTACGACCAGCCAAAGCCGATGAACAGCAATACGATCCCGACTTTAACGATCACAATGATACCGTTGACCACTGACGAACCTTTT
>CBHTUB010000533.1:0-3410 GCA_966095595.1 uncultured Chryseosolibacter sp.
GGCAAAAGTGCCCGTCTTTGCTTTTGTGTTTTGACAAACTCCTTCTGTGACCGCAAAGCAAATACAAAGAGACGTCAGTAAATAACCGGCTAACTTCATTCTCCTTCCGTGTTTTCGTAGAACAATTTTTCAAAATCATCATAAACCCCTTCCATGCAGCGATCGCGTCCCTGCTCCGACATGCCCGTAGCATCAAGGTCCTGTCTTGGATCGACATAGATTCTCATGTCGTCGACATCTTTCTCCCGGTCAAACCGCACGATTCCATCGACAACCGTATATAAAGGAACGGCATAAATGGATAATGGATGGTTTTTGAAGATCACCACATCACCGTCTTTACCGACTTCGAGCGAGCCGACACGATCGTCCACTCCAAGCTGTTTTGCCGGGTTGATGGTGATCAGGGAGAGTGCTTCATCGTCCGTCAGGTCTCCATACTTTTGGGTCTTGGCTGCCTCATGATAGAGGTGACGCATCAGCTCGGCATCATCGGAATTGATCGAAGTGACCACACCGTTGCGTGTGAGGATCGCAGCGTTATAGGCAGTGGAATAGTAGACTTCAAGCTTGTAAGCCCACCAATCCGAAAACACTGACGCCATCGCACCCTGTGCCGCAAGCTCGGGCGCGACCTTGAAGCCTTCATTGACGTGTTGAAAAACTATTTTCCTGATATTGAAATCCCTGCAAACCTTCAGCATCATTTGAAGTTCATCTGCCCGATAACTATGACAATGGATTATAATGTTTCCTTTCAGCACGTCGGCCAGTGTTTCCAGCCGGCGATTATATGGAGGCGGAGCGCCGCGAAATCCCTTCTGCGATCTCTGCGCATTATAGGCATCCCATGCACTCATGTACTCCCGAGCCTGATGCAGCGCCTGCCGGATGACGAACTCCACACCCATCCGTGTTTTCGGCACAATGCCTCCAGCGCCATGAACACGAGTCGGGTTTTCGCCGAGAGCAAACTTGATCGTTCCCGGCGCTCCCTGGAACCGCAGTTGTTCCGGGTCCTTTACTCCATAGCGTAGTTTGATCGTTTCACATTGTCCGCCAATGGCATTTGCAGACCCATGCATAGCATGTATGGTGGTAACGCCACCGGCGAGCGCCCGGTATAAAGTCACCTGAAACGGATTCAATGCATCGCCTGTAAATACCTCGGCCGTAACGGGACTGGTTGCCTCGTTTATTGCATCGATGCCTGCATGTGAGTGCGCATCGATAATTCCCGGCATGACATACAATCCGGTGGCGTCAACGATACGCGTACCAGCCGGAGCTGAAAGATTTTTTCCGATCTGCCGGATCTCACCGCCCTGAATAAGCACATCGGTTTCCGTCAGCGTCCCCTTTGTGATCGTCAACACCGTTGCATTCCTGATCAGGAGATTTCCCTTGTCCGTCTGCGCCGATATATTGGCACGGAACAGGATGATGATTAAAAGTATCGCAATTGATTTCTTCATGTCAGTTTTGTCTCGATGGATCATTCTTCCCCGTAACGGCATAGGTACCCGCACTGCCAGCGCTCGCGCTTCCCTTGAACGTATCGGCTTCTATGGTGCCCTCCACATCGACCTTGATCGACTGCTGACCTGCCTGCGTGGTATAGCTGAACCTCAATTTATTTCCGGAGATGGAAATATTTTCCAGCATCGCCGCATTTGTAAATCTGCCCCCGGTGATCGATCCGGTAAATGAATTCCCTTCCTTTACAAACGTGACCTTCTCCTCAAATTTGCCTTCGGGCGTCTCGGTGGACATGCTCCATGTTCCGGCAATATTGATCGCGCCTGCGTCAGCCTTCGGTGGCTCTTTTGATTCATATCGGTAAATCACGCCGTCTACAAATACGATCTTCACCTTCGACTTTTCATTGAAGTAGGGTTTGTCGCAAAGAACAAGATTTGCAATTTTACCCTGATCGATAGATCCCACCCTGTCCGATATTCCAAGTAACCCGGCAGGCGACGTGGTAAGCGCTGCAAGTACATCGTCTTCCGAAAGCCCCGCAGCGATCATACGGCGAAGATTTTTCTGGACGTCGGATGGTTTCACCGTGAGCGCGGAGTATCCGAACGTGATGCCGGCTTTCCGAAAGGTGCTCGCCTGAGCAGTGTATTGAGCGATGGACTCCGTTTTCCTTTTTTCGAGCGCTTCCCGTTCCGCGGTGATCTTTTTTTCCACCCGCGTGATGCTGTCCTTCCTGGCCTGTTCTTTTTTATCAACTTTCACTTCAAAGGTCTTATCCTCCGGAAGATCGAGACTCAGGAATACTTTGGCACCACTGCTTTTTACATTGGCGATCGCGTCCCACCCTTCCTTCACATCTCCCAGCAAAAGAGAGAAACCAAATTCCCGTTGCAGCGTGAAGACCCTCTGCATGTCGAGGTATCGATCAGCCTCAAACAGCACAGGCAACCTCCTGTCTATGATGTGATAAAAAGCTTCGGTGGTTCTGTTCGTGACCGGTCTTGCCAGACCATTCCGGTTTGTTGCGTAGGCAGCTTCATAACTTTTTTGAAGCTGCGCCTGCTTGTAGAGCTCCCGCCATTTCGACATCACTCCAATTACGGTGTTGGGATAAACACGTTGGGCGGGCGTCAATTCCGAGTACAACGAGCTCTTCGGCATCAGCAACATCTCATCGGCACTTTTTCCGGAGTTCAACACGATAGCCGCCGACCCCGGCAACATACCGCCATACGGCACAACCTGCGCAACGGTAAAGCCTAGGGACCTGACTTCATCTATACTCTTTTCCCAGGGATTGATCGATAAACGAACGTCATTGTAGGGCGTGATACCCGCCATTTCCGGTGTGGGATTACCCGGGTCTTTCGGGCGATCTTTTGTCTGCGTCGGATCTTCTTTCGGCCTGGTGACGCCATTCCGGCTTAAGCCATCGATAAACCCGGGATAAACGAAGAGACTGTCCCCTTTGATTAGAATGGCATTGGGGGGAATGCTCACGTTTTTGCCAACAGCGGCGATGAGCCCATCTTTTATAATGATCGTACCCTTATCAAGCTTCCTTCCTGGACCCTGGATAACGGTTGCGTTAGTGATCGCATAGGAGCGGGAAACCGGTGCCATTTCCTTTTCCTCGCCTTGCTGTTGACCATAGGCGATGGCAGTGAGAAATAATAAAAATAAGGCCAGTGTCCATCCTCTCGAAGCGTTATTCATAACTGAGTTTAGGTTCGGAATGTAAAATAACGCTGTTTCAATTCCCGAGCAATGGCTGTTAATGGGTGATGAATAATGATTGTACCGGGGACAGAAAATCCCGGCCAGGGGCTGGACATACAGTTCGCTACACGGGTTCGACAACTCAATACATTGCTCTATTATAATACGAATCTACTGCCCATACTTGTACCGTAATAGCTGTAAAACAC
>CBHTUB010000534.1:0-3406 GCA_966095595.1 uncultured Chryseosolibacter sp.
GTCATGAGTCATTTGAATATTGTGGTCTTGTCGGCCTGTCAGACGGCAGTCACGAAAGGTTCACATGAGAGTTCGCCGGTGAGTCCGGCCAGCGGATTCCTGCAGAATGGCGTAAAATCGGTCGTTGCTACATTGTGGAAAGTGGACGACCAGGCGACGTCCATACTCGTTTCTGAATTTTATCGGAACCTCAAGACCATGCAGGCCGTGGATGCGCTCAGGAACGCTCAGGTAAAATTATCGCAAAGTCCTAAGTACTCACACCCATACTATTGGGCGGGAATTGTACTTTTGGGCGACTGGCGCTGATATGGATATTCAGGATTTTATTAGGACCCTCAATGCATGGGGTAGTGAGCGAAGGCCATTTTTATTCATTATCGACTTCGAAATGGAAAAACCTCTTGCTTTTCAATTGCATGATGTGGACCCCGCGTCCCTATTGTTCGATTGTAATGGGATCACGAACGCCGGTGTACGAGATTCCGCAGAATCAAAGCCGTTCACAAAATTGCCAATCCCGAAAGCTGACTATGCCCATCGTTTTCAGATCGTGAAGAAAGCCCTGGAGCATGGCGATTCATATCTTGCGAATCTAACGATGAAGACCCGTTTGGAGGGTGACATTGACTTGAAGTCGCTTTTTTCGATCTCGAAGGCGAGGTATAAGCTTTGGATGCGTGAATTGTTTCTTGTTTTCTCTCCTGAGACATTCGTTCAGATCAGGGGAAACCGTATCAGTACGTTCCCGATGAAAGGAACGATCGATGCATCTGTCGAAAATGCACGGGAGAAGATCTTAAAAGACCCGAAAGAGCTTGCCGAGCATGTGACCATAGTAGACCTCCTTCGGAACGATTTGAGCATGGTTGCCGATAACGTTACGGTTACACGTTTCAGATATATCGAGGAGATCAAAACCAGTCACAAACGACTGTTACAAGTTAGCTCGGAGATCACCGGCGAGCTGCCTGCAGATTATCACGCCAACCTTGGTAACCTGCTCATTGCCCTTTTACCTGCAGGCTCGGTCAGCGGGGCACCCAAGTCGAAGACGATGGAGATCATTCGAAGGGCGGAAAAGGAGAGCCGCGGATACTATACGGGAGTTTTCGGTATTTATAACGGACAAGATCTCGACAGTGCCGTGATGATCCGTTTTATCGAAAAGTCAGATGATGGATACTACTACCGTAGCGGAGGAGGTATCACCACCCAGAGCGATATTGAATCGGAGTATCAGGAAGCGATAGATAAAGTGTATGTCCCTGTTAATTGAATCGATCAAATTGATGGATGGAAATTTCTTCAATCTGTTCTATCATGAGCAGAGGATGTTCCGTTCATTGAATATGCTGTGCGGTAGTCACGATCATTTTAATCTCGAAGAATTTCTGATGTCCCTGAATTATCCGCGTACCGGCCTTTATAAGTGCAGGATCGTGTATGATGAGAATAGCCGGGAGGTTGAGTTTCATCCATACTCGGTGCGAACCGTGAATTCATTGCAAATAGTAGAGCATGATCGGATATCGTACGAGTTCAAATACACCGATCGCAAGACCATCGACAGGCTATGTGGTCTGAAAGGTCCGTGTGATGATATCCTGATCGTCAAGCGAGGCCATGTTACCGATTCCTCCTACTCCAACATCGTCTTCAGAAAAGGAAAAAGATGGTACACGCCATGGTCTGCGTTGTTGAAGGGTACACAACGCCAGAAACTCCTGGAAGAAAATAAAATCATTGAAGAAGAAATCAGAATTGAGGATATTCGTTCATTTGATACCTTTAAGCTCATCAACGCGATGCTCGAGTTCGACGGTCCTGAGATACCCGTCAGTAATATTTTTGATTAATGAAGCAGGTATATACGATACTGATATTGATTTTCATTGCTGAGTTTACGTTCTGTCAACCACAATTGAGTACGAAATCGAAGAAGGCGATAGAGCTCTACACTGAGGCTGACAACTATAGGGTTAGGGGACAATTCGCGCAGGCGATCGCATTGCTGGAAGCGGCACTTGAAAAGGATGATAAATTTGTTGAGGCATACTATAGGCTCGGCCTCATCTACCTTCAAAAGAAAGAGCTCCCTAAAGCTGCTGATCTGTTTGAAAAAGGTTTGAGCCTGACAAGCGACCCGCGGAAACAAAAAATTTTCTGGTTCGATATGTCCGAAACGTATTTCAACCTTGGAAATTACAGCAAGGCTGAGCAGCTGATCAATGCCTTCCTCCAGGCTGAAACCACCAACAAACAGAAGATCGACCGCGCGAAACAACTCCAATCGAACATCTCCTTTGCCATAAAAAATCAGGCAATGGCCGCAGCTTATAAACAGAAAGTCCTCAGTGACACCGTCAATCGTTTTTTCATGCAGTACTTTCCCGTGCTGACTGCCGACCAGAAAGAGCTGATCTTCACCCGCAGGGAAGGTTATTCGGATCAGTACGACGAAGATCTTGTGGTCTCGGTGAAGAATAAGGATGGCCAATGGTCGTCTCCTGCCTCCATCTCTGAAAATATCAACTCCATATATAATGAAGGTACATGCACCGTTTCGGCCGATGGTCGCCGGCTGATATTTACATCCTGCACCGGCCGTGAGGGCTTCGGCAGCTGTGATCTGTACCAGAGCGAGAAGATCGGTAATCAATGGACCACGCCTGAGAATCTTGGAATAAATGTGAACTCCGCAGAATGGGAGTCACAACCTTCCTTATCGGCCGATGGAAGAACATTGTATTTCGTTTCGGATAGGCGAGGTGGTATCGGGCGTCGCGATATTTGGATGTCGACCCTGGATCAGAAAGGAAAATGGACCCGCGCAAAAAATGTCGGCAAACCTGTGAACACGGTTTACGACGAGATATCACCCTTCATACACGTTAACGGTAAGACATTATTCTTCGCGTCAAATGGCCTGATCGGGTACGGTGGTTATGACTTATTTTATTGTGAAAAAGATTCGGTGTGGCATGAGCCGAAAAATATCGGTGCGCCCATCAACAATCACGAAGATCAATTTTCGCTTTTCATCACGGCAGACGGCAAGAAGGGATATTACTCGCTCGAGGAAACAGGAAAGGCAAATACGCGCAGTAAGATCATCGAAATAGAAATTCCGGAGGATCATCGCATTCAGTTTGCAAGCAATTATGTTCAGGGTATTGTTCGCGACAGCGAGACGAAGATTCCCCTTAAAGCCAGCATCGAAATGATCGATATCACATCCAATGAGACCCAGTCGCTCGTCAGCTCTGATTCGATAACCGGCGAGTACCTGATAGTGTTAACACAAGGCGCCGAGTATGCCCTTTATGTCAATCGCCCGGGCTATTTGTTCAAAAGTTTGAATTTCAATTATTCAGAGGTTAAGAACTTCGAGCCCATAAGACTT
>CBHTUB010000535.1:0-3402 GCA_966095595.1 uncultured Chryseosolibacter sp.
GGCAAAAACCTTCTCCGCTTCGGCATATTCAAAGGAATGAAGTAAGGCTGTGGCCAGGTTAAAATTGCTCCTCACTTTTTCTGCACATGACGATCCGAAATTGACTTTGCCCAGTACAGCGTTCTCTGATCCACATAGGGCGATATCTCCCCGGTTGAGATTAAGGGATAGGATTTCCTGTTGCATCCGGGCCTGGTCTTTTTGCTGACAACAAAACAGGAAGAGCAGAAGTATGGTGAAGTATCTCATAACGTTACAGATTATTCGACTGTGCCGCGGCGAAATTAGCAGACATCCTTTTCAGAATGGCCTTGAATCTTGGATCTTCCCGGATCGGGTCGAACCAGGGTTCGAGATCGTAGGTCATCCAATAATCATTGACCGCTACCGATTTTTCAAAATAGGCAAACGCCTGATCGACGTCATTCATGCCGAGATAGATCACGCCTATGTAGGATGGGGGTATGTAATGTGTTTTCGATTTGGCGATCAGGTATTCGATGATCCTTTTCGCCTTGTCGTGTTGCCCCGCCTTTGCATGGGCGTAGCCCAATGCCCAGTTCGTATCCTTTGTCGCGACCGAACGACTCAGAAAGCAGTCAATCGCCTTCGGGAAGTCTCCCAGTTGTGTGTAGATGTTTCCCTTGAGCCAAAGCAGAAAATTATCGCCCGGAAAAATGGTGAGCAATCTTTCTACCTCACGAAAAGCGCGGTTATAGTCTCTGAACAGATAGTATGTCTGCACCCTGTACGCATTCAACCTCAGCGATAACGGATTGAGCTCGATCGCCTTGTCGATATGCGAGATGGCGGCTTCCTCTTCATGAAGGTTCCAGTTCAGAAGGGTGTATCGGTAGTAAGTGACATCATACCCCGGACTGAGCTCTATCGCTCTCTCGAGGGCCGCCTTCGCCCTGACGTAATCATGCGTAGAATAAATGTGATACGCACCGATCGAGCTATATGCTTCACCTGACAGGCTATCGAGCTGAAGCGCTCTCTGTGCATATTGTAAGGCGGGGGGCAGCGCGTCTGACGGTGCCATATAGCCCCAGTCAAGGAAAGTGATGTATGTTTCAGCCAATCCATTATACGCGGCGACGAAAGCCGGATCTTCCTGGATAGCCTTTTCGAAGAAGTTCTTACTCTTCTCCACGTTTCCAAGGGCTGGCCCCTGATTCGTATAAAATAGACCCTGCTGATAATATTCATAGGCAAGCGTGCTGGCCGTGGGAGCTTTCAGGATCTGGTTCTGCTCGGTTTTTGTAAGCGTGATCTTCAGTTCTTCCGCTATCTTCTGCGCCACTTCGCTCTGAACCTCGAAGACATCGCTAAGCTCATTGTCGAAACTGTTTGTCCAGACGTTGCTGTCGTCTCCCGCTTTGATCAGGCGCGCGATAATGCGCACCTTATTGTTGGCACGCTGAACGCTTCCTTCCAATATGTAAGAGACTCCAAGCTCATCGGCTATCTGACTGATGGTTTTCGACGTATTCTTGTACATCAGCACCGATGTGCGTGATGTGACGTGCAGGTTGCCGATCTTGTATAATTTCGAGATGATGTCTTCCGTGATCCCATCACTGAAATATTCCTGGTCAGGATCGCGGCTCAGATTCGTAAAAGGCAACACCGCCACGGATCTTTCCGGCTTTTGTGATTTTGACGCATTGTATTCGGGAGGTGCATTCCAGGTCTTTACGACAAAGAATATTGCGAGGAAAGAGTTGATCGCATGAAGGTAAAGTTGCTTTCGTTGCGTGGTGCGCGAGTTCGAATCACGAAACCATTGGATCAGCACCGTTGCCGGAAGGCCGAACAGCAAGAGGATGAGAAAAGCATCAAAGAGGCGTTGATCCCAACGGTATCGCTGCGTGAAGAATCCAAACGCCTCCAGCAAAACCCACGCGCTGCCCAGGTATACGATTATTGTTTGCCCCACTTTGCGCTCCCTGATCTGGACTATCAATTCCGTTACTGAGGCCATAGGTCGTTGGTTATCGTTGCCTAATTTAGTAAAAAAGGAACAGAGGTTGATCGTACGTGCGCATTAGTTTCCCGATATTTCTTCTGGCTGTTGGGAGATCTCAAGATGCCACGAAATGAATGAGGACGATGCCATACATTTTAATTCATACTTTTAGCCTTTCGGACGTAACGAAGTCGAAAAACTGTTAGAAAATCGAATGGTCGCATGAGATATCCCTTTGTTTTCCTCGCGTTCTTTTTCTTGCCATTGCAGGATTTTGCATGTTCATGCGGGCATGTCGGGATCATTAAAAACAAAAGGCAAGTTGCTTTCGTCTTCGCAGGCAGGGTTAAAAACGTCAATGAGACCCTGACGCGTGAGTTTGAACCGGCAACAAACGATTCAATTGACTACAGGGTAACCAGATATACTTTTGACGTTCTAAAGAATTACAAGGGACTTGAGGGTAAAAGGACAATTGAGCTTTTGTCCGGGATGACTGACTGTGAAATGAGTTTTGATCGGGGAGAGACTTACATTGTTTATGCCTATACCGATGACAGAAAAATGCATTATCGCCTGACGAATCAAAAAATTGAACCGTACATTACAACACACCTTTGCACAAGGACAAAAAAGAGAACGATCCTGACGTTTTGGGAAACTTTGGTATTGTGGCTGTCCTGAAACATGAAGGTGTGAAATTGATTTTTGGTAGACGTTGCTATAATGACGATAGGCGAGAGGTATTCAACGAACAAGCCGCTGGTCAACTCGATACTGACGGGTATGCTGTATTTTTTATTTTGCTGGTCCATCGATCTTAGCGACACAGTCAAAGGCTTTTTTTCAATTTTAATGCTTTTTCTGCCAGGGTGGACCTTTCCACTGACGACCTGTTATTTCAACTGCAATGGAACCAATCCCGGTTCTCTGCGAATTCAGCTTCACGCAATTTTATCAGTATTGATCTATCATGGAAGCGTCTGGATCTTCACTGCCGAAGGAAGGATAAAATACATCACCGTTTTAGCGGGGTTTTCCGGAGCGTTACTGTTTCTTATCGTGACTAAATATCTGCTGGGTAAGGAAATAACGTGGTTTCAGATTCTTGTATACTCTATAACGAGTGGCGCTGCTTTTCTGTGCTATGAGTTTGGCAACCGCGATGGGCTATTCATGGGATTGGCAGTTTTTTTATGGACCATGATCAACGGACAGCTTTTGAATCATGAGTTCAGGAAGCATCATAATCATGTTGCGCATGGTCTTACGGGCAGCACCCTGCGATGATTTGATTCCGACGTCTTATCGAGCAGCACTTTAAGAGAGCAATTTTTTGAAGGTCGATTTAAACCATAATGACTACGTTTAGCCATGAAAACGATGACAGTGACTGATAACAAGAACTATCTTTTGCGAAGTGTTTTTGC
>CBHTUB010000536.1:0-3353 GCA_966095595.1 uncultured Chryseosolibacter sp.
AAGCCAAACGATGATGTTATAGATCGGAACGATCGCAGCCCATCCTGGACGACCTGCCTTTGTGAAAATTTTCCACATACTGGCGATCATGAGCACAAGAAACGCCAGATAAAAGATCATTACGGTTGCGCCTACCGCTGCCAGGCCGCCCTGATCAACTGATTCCATTGGTTCCATAGAGTATAAGTTTTGGTTTAACGAAAGATAGTTATTTTTGAATAGCCGCCAAGTCAAATATGGATTCAAAACTTGCATCGGTTTTTGAACGGGCAGAGGCCAGGCGAAAGGAATTACTTTCAATGGTCTCCGTTCTTCCCGATAAAACCTTTTACTATGCCCCCGCACAAAAATGGTCGATCAGTCAGATACTGGTCCACCTGATCCTGGCTGAAGAACTGTCGCTTCAATATATCAGGAAGAAAAGTCTTGGCATAGAGCAGGCCGGCAACACCAACATTCTCCACGACCTTAAATATCAGGCACTCAGAATCTCCCAGCGACTTCCACTCAAATACAAGGCGCCCAGAGTGCTTGGCGAAAGCGCTCCCTCGACACTGCCGCTTGAGCAGATCGTCGGGAAATGGGATCACATGCGAAGTGAGCTGAGAAAATACCTCGAGGCTATGGAATCACGACACGTGAAAAGAAAGATCTATAAACATGCGGTAGCCGGAAGGTTGAATATCTTACATGCCGTCGATTTCTTCAACGAACATCTCAATCATCACCTTCCGCAGATCCGACGACTGATCGATACAACGCAGTAACTACCTGCCCACCATATATGAAAAAGCTTTTCGCCCTTTTCCTCTTTTCCCTTTTTGCCTTCCCTGTTGATGCACAGCAGGTACAACGGCCCGGTCAATTCCTGGGTTATAAACCTGGTGACCGGTTCACGCCACATTATCGTATGGTGGAATATTTCAGACACGTAGATGAATCAATGCCGAACATTAAAGTCGTAGACTATGGCACTACCTACGAGAACCGCCCGCTCATCTATGCAATTATTGCTTCGCCCGAAAATTTTCAGAAGATAGAAGAGATTCGTACAGACAATCTGAAACGTGCGGGAGTGATGGCTGGCGCGCCATCAACGCGCATTCCCATCGTGTGGTTAAGCTACAATGTTCATGGCAACGAGTCCAGCTCCATGGAGGCAGCGATGTGGACGCTTTACGAGCTCGCCAACTCCTCGAATACGCGAACGCAGGAATGGCTAAAGAATACGGTGGTCATCATCGACCCATGTATGAATCCTGACGGCCGTGATCGGTACGCCAATTTTTACTCGCAGTTCGCCAACACTCCAGCCAACCCGGAGCTGGACGCCATGGAACACCATGAACCCTGGCCTGGCGGAAGATTCAACCATTACCTGTATGACCTGAACCGGGATTGGGCGTGGCTGACACAAAAAGAATCACGGCAAAGAGTTAAGGTATACAACGAGTGGCTGCCACAAATTCATGTGGACTTTCACGAACAGGGACACAATAGTCCGTATTATTTCGCTCCTGCAGCAGAGCCGTTCCATGATGTGATCTCACCATGGCAACGTGAGTTCCAGACGATGATCGGAAAAAACAATGCAAAGTATTTCGACAAGGAGGGATGGCTATATTTTACGAAGGAGTTCTTCGATCTTTTTTACCCGGGTTATGGCGATACCTATCCAACATATAGCGGTGCGATCGGCATGACCTATGAGCAGGCGGGGGGACCTGCGGGAGGAACAACGGTAACAACAGAGACCGGTGACAAACTCACGTTGCTTGACCGCATTACCCATCATCATACCACAGGCCTCTCGACAATCGAGATCACGTCTCAAAATGCGGCCCGGGTGATCGATGAATTTGAAAAATATTTCAGGGAAAACAATACCAATCCCGCTACGCCCTATAAAACCTATGTGATCAAGTACGACAATAACAGAGACAAGCTGAAGGCCTTTACCTCGTGGATGGATCAGCACGGGATCCGCTACGGCCATACGAATGCAAGGAGCTCGAAAGGTTTCGACTACCAGTCACAAACAACCACCGCTGTCAATATTTCTACGGAGGACATTATCATCAGCGCCTATCAGCCCAAGTCACGTTTTCTCACGACCGTATTCGAACCGACGTCGAGGCTACCCGATTCGGTTACATATGACATCACGGCGTGGAACCTGATCTACGCCTATAATCTAAACGCCTTCGCGCTGAATGAAAAACTCACTGTGACTAAGCCCTACCAGGTAAAATTACCCGGACATTCAACGCCGGCTGAAAAACCTTACGCCTACATCTTCCCCTACCAGCATATCAACGATGTGGCGTTGCTCACGGGGTTCTTGAATATGGATGTGAAGGTGCGCTCTTCGGAGAGGTCGTTCGCACTCAATGGAAAGACTTTCAGTCCAGGCACCCTGATCATCACACGACGGAACAATGAGCATATCCCGGATTTTGATTCGCTCATCGTCAGAATGGCACGCCAACTCGGGCACGAGGTCATAACGACATCCACTGGTTTCGTCGACAGGGGAAAGGATTTCGGATCATCGGACCTTAACTATATCAAGGCGCCAAAAGTGGCCGCGCTGTTCGGCTCTCAAACTTCAACAACTTCCTCAGGAGAGATATGGCATTTCTTCGAGCAGGATCTTGATTATCCGCTGACACAGATCGGCAGTGATTATTTCCGGAGTGCCGAGCTTTCATCCTATAATGTGCTGATCATTCCGGAGGGTAACTATGATCTTTTTGACGATGCTATGATCACCAGGATCTCCGATTGGGTGAACAACGGCGGGAGGCTGATCGTGATCGGAAATGCCAACAACATCTTCTCTGAAAAACCCGGTTTCAGCTTAAAGCGCTTTACCTCCGACGAGGAGAAGCAGGAGGCGGAGAAACGGGCGAAGGAGATCAGGGAAAAGGAAGGCATGCCCCGATACGATCAAACGGAAAGGAGAAATGTTTCCGAGGCGATACTCGGTGCTATTTATAAAGTACCGGTCGACAACTCTCATCCCTTGGGGTTCGGCCTCGGCGCCCAGTATTTCTCCCTGAAGACCAACGAGCTTCGTTTTGCATTTCTTGATAACGGTTGGAACGTGGGAGTGTTAAAGGTACCCGTTAAGCCGGTCATGGGATTTGCCGGCTATAAAAGCAATGCGAATCTGAGAAACAGTCTCGTGTTCGGGGTTGAGCATAAGGGGACCGGTCATGTCGTATACCTGATCGACAATCCATTGTTCCGGTCATTTTGGGATTCCGGCAAGCTGATCTTCGCTAACGCAGTTTTTATGGTGGGACAATAGATCGCCCCTTAAATGAAACTACTTAATGCTTTCGATGGCC
>CBHTUB010000537.1:0-3317 GCA_966095595.1 uncultured Chryseosolibacter sp.
GGGTAATTTTGTATCTCGCAATTCTTGTCTGCCTCAGCGCCCCGTCATTTTCGCAAAAAATGCAGGAATTTGAAAAAGAGATCTTTGTTCAGAGCGGTGACAGTCTTCCCTACAGACTGCTAAAGCCGCTTGCGTCAAGGCAGGAAAAATTTCCGCTCGTCATTTTTTTACATGGAGCCGGCGAAAGGGGAAACGACAATGAAGTTCAGATCAAACATATCACCGAATTATTCCTGAATAACAAAAACAGGAGCGGCTATCCTTGCTACGTGGTTGCGCCCCAGTGTCCGAAAGGAGAAATGTGGGCGAAGTACGATGGCGATCTCGAAAACATGAGGCTTTGGGAAAAACCTACCAGGGCAATGCAACTTGTGATCAGCCTGATTGATGCTATCGTTGAGGAATATCCGATCGACAGATCAAGAATCTATGTAACCGGCTTATCCATGGGAGGCTTTGGGACGTGGGATCTGATCAGCCGGTTTCCCGACAAGTTTGCGGCAGCCGTTCCAATCTGTGGCGGGGGTGATGCATCCATGGCGGCCGAACTCAAGAATGTACCGATCTGGGCTTTTCACGGATCGAAGGACAGGATAGTATCTCCCAGACATTCAAGAAAAATGATTGTTGCACTTCAGGAGGCTGGCAGCCTTCCAGGCTACACGGAATATCCGGACGTAGAACACAACAGCTGGGTGAATGCCTATCGGGAACCCATTTTATTAGAGTGGCTATTCAAGCAGGGAAAACTTCATATTGATAACAATTAAACATTTGATTATCAAATGCTTGTAAAAACAACCGGCAAAAAGTTAACAATGCGGTAATATTCATCCAGGGAATTCGGTTTAGATTGCGTTCGAAACCGCACTATATGTTTGAATTAGATTTATCGCACTCTGCACTCCTTGTTCTTTGTCTTTTCGCCGCATTTGCCTTCGAATTTGTAAATGGTTTCCATGATACTGCAAATGCTGTTGCTACGGTAATTTACACTAACTCCCTGAAGCCCTGGTTTGCGGTGATCTGGTCGGGGGTATGGAATTTCCTGGGGGTATTTGCGGGTGGAATTGCAGTCGCTGTTGGTATCATCAACCTTCTCCCCGTAGAGACACTTGTTGATCAAAATATTGCACATAGCCTTTCGATGGTTATGGCCTTGCTCATCACGGCCATTTTCTGGAATCTGCTCACCTGGTATTTTGGCATACCGTGTTCGAGCTCTCACACTTTGATCGGATCGATACTTGGCGTTGGACTTGCCTATTCGCTATTACCGGAAGCAAGCGGCGACGCGGTGAATTGGGGCAAAGCGAAGGACATCGGTATGTCCCTGCTATTGTCTCCATTGTTCGGATTCTCGGTGACTATTATTCTCATGTATCTCATCAGGGTGATGACGAAGAAGACTGAATATGGCGACAGCCTGTTCAAGGAACCAAAAAAGAACCAGCCTCCTCCATTGTGGATACGCGGGATACTTATCCTCACCTGTACACTGGTCAGCTTCTTCCATGGCTCAAATGACGGACAGAAAGGTGTGGGGCTGGTGATGCTGATCCTTATCGGAATTGTGCCCGCGTACTTTGCGCTCGACATGAACTTCTACCCACAGCCGATCCCGGATTCGCTGGTAAAAATTGAGCAGGTAGTTGCGTCCATTGATCCTACGACCCTCAACGCTCCGGACCGCCTGAAGCTTGACAGTGTCAAGATGATGAACGCCAGACTACATACAAGATTCGACTCATTAAAAGATCTCAACACGATCCCCAAAAGCGAGAGATTCCTCGTTAGAAAAGACATCATGCTGATGGATCGGAGCCTGAACGACATTGTCAAAAAAGAGGAAGTCAAGCTCAGCGACAGCGAAAAGAAAATTGTAAAAGACGAGCTGAAGAATATCCGTAAAGTAACCGATTATTCACCCGACTGGGTCATACTCATGATCTCCCTTTCCCTTGGCATCGGCACCATGATCGGATGGAAACGAATTGTAAAAACGGTTGGGGAAAAAATCGGTAAGGAGCACCTCACCTATGCACAGGGTGCCAGCGCAGAAATGGTTGCGGCAAGTACGATCGGACTATCTTCATATTATGGATTGCCGGTAAGCACAACACACGTATTGTCATCGGGAATTGCGGGAAGCATGGTTGCAAGTAAAGGTGTGAAGAATCTTCAGGGCGACACCGTGAGAAATATATTGCTTGCATGGTTCCTGACGCTCCCGGTGGTCATGATCATGTCGGGGACGTTGTTCCTTTTGTTTAGAAGTCTTGCGTAGTAAACGTTTCGCGTTCCTGGTTCGGCGTTCAACGTTCAGCTCCTTGTTCAGCATTTCGGTGTTGGCGTAATTCCGAGCTCGAGGTAAACAGTGCGCGGGCGCGAGTGTCAGTCGCTGGCATATTGAATTGCCATCCGCTTAATTCTATCCTCAAGCTTTTCACTGGTGAGTTTCTCACGTAGCCGGTCAACAATGATTGGGAACGAGAATGGCGTTGGCTTGTCGGGGCGCGTGATGATGATCTTTTGATGGGTAATACGGTCAAGGGCTTTACGAAGGCGGGCTTCTTCGAGCTGAAAGTCCATCACCTCCTCGTAAGCCTGTCGCAGTAAAAGGTTGTGTGAATCGTAGTCGTGAAAGACGTTGAAGAACAGTTGTGACGACGACTGAAGGTGTTTGTCCTTTACAGGTTTTCCCGGATAACCCTTAAAAACAAGCCCCGAGATCGCCGCAATATCCCTGAACTTTCTGCGGGCCATTTCAATGGAATTGATGCTCGCCTGAATATCGTGGCTGAGATTCTCTATTCCGAGGATATTCGTCTCGACGGCTTCTTCGATCGGTATCGGCTGATCGGACAGCAGTTCGAAACCATAATCATTCATGGCGATGGAAAAGGTCAGCGGTTGAATTTGAGATATGCGATAGGCCACCAACGCAGCAATTCCCTCGTGGACAAACCTTCCTTCGAAGGGGTACATCAGTACGTGATAGCCTTCAGAGCTTTCGAAATACTCAATAAGGAATTCGTTCCGACCCGGAAGGTGCGAGCGGTATTTCTGCAGGTCGAACAGCGGCTTGAGGAACCGCATTTCCACATCGGTCTCCTCTCCTTCCACCACTTCGTTGATCTTGTAACGGATCATGTCGCTCATTTGGGACGACAGGGGCATTCTTCCTCCCTGCCATGACGGTACAAGACCCGATTTTCTATTCGTCTTCCGCACGTGGACTTCCATGTCCTTGATCCGCACGAGTTCGAGGTTACGTCCGGCAAACCAAAAAACATCTCCCGGATTCAGTCGCGCTA
>CBHTUB010000538.1:0-3298 GCA_966095595.1 uncultured Chryseosolibacter sp.
TGCGATGGCCATGGACAACGTCGAAACCGAAAAGCAAGGGGATCTTCAATCTTGTTTTCTCAACCGCCATCTGCTGAAGCTTGCGAACTGCTATAGGGGTGAAGGTATTGAAAACACCGCCGACCAGTCCCTTTTGAATTTTCTCTTCTACATTCTGGCTAACGATCGGACCTGTGACATCGAATCCAACGGAAACAAGGTTCAGCTGTCCAATTTTTTCTTCCAGCGTCATTTTACCCATCAGCTCGGTAACGAACGTGTTCATGTCAACCGGCGGCGGGTTGACATTTCCTTCGGGTCTCTTTTTTTTCTGCTGTGCATATAAGCCGAAGGACAAGCTGATCAAAACAAGTATCAGAATTCTTTTCATCGTATGTTTTTTTAACGTTGGAAACCGAGTTTGTCTAAACCTGACTGCACCTCGGGGGCCGACATGAACAATTTCCATAACAGGCCCGTCCGGTAATTTTCAATCATCACGACCGCAGGCCCCTGGTCGATGGCCAGGTAACGGGGAGGATACCAATCGTGGTGCTCGCTGAAGGCATCATAGAAACCATATTCGCCGAATATCTTGCTGCCCAGATCGAAATAGAAATGTCTGAGCGCACGCATCGATTCTTCGGGCGTGTAGGGGAATGACGACAATGCCGCAGTGGGCGAAATAACGCCGAGGTCTTCCGTCGGACTGTGTGCCGCATAGCCGTTAACGGAGTAGCTGGCTGTCAGGCCCCAGTTATCTTCACCGTAGCCCTTGAACTTTTTCGGGTTTTCAACACAATAACGATAATTGATCAAAGTGTGATTCTTATTGTGTGTCCAGTAGTCTGCGTATCTGTCTTTCAGATTTCTCGGATCGAGCCCGAGGAAAGAGTAGTGTGACCAAAACAGAGGCCCGCCATATTGCTGTGCGCCATTATGCCGCAGATCGAGGTGCAACCCGTACTGTTGATGTGTTGAATCGTTCTTGATGCCACCACTACGCGCCCAACCCTGGTGATACACTTCCGCCGGAATTGTATGCGTCGGAGACGCAGCGGCGAGCACATACATGATAAGACACTCGTTGTATCCTTCCACGGGGAAATTCATCTGCCAGGCCTTGTCAGGAGACCAGTGCCAATACAATACGTTTTTTCCGCCCTTGCGATGCCAGTCGAATTCGATCTCTTTCCAAAGCTTGTCGACCTTCGCAGCGAGCGCCTTCTCGTCGTCATTGCCATCTTTGAAATATTGTCTCACGCACAAAAGACCTTGCGCGAGATAGGAAGTTTCCACCAGGTCGCCACCGTTATCATTCGGGCTAAACGGTTTCACTTTTCCGGTTTCTCCGTTCAGCCAGTGTGGCCACACACCATGAAAACGGTCAGCTTTCGCCAGCCAGTCCACCAGCTTGTTCAATCGTTCATAACCTTGCTGACGGGTGATGAATCCCCGCTCGATGCCTGCGAGAATTGCCATAACGCCGAAGCCGGTGCCCCCTGATGTAACGATGTGCTTATCGTTCTCCGGATATACGTTGTCAGAGTGATAGCGTTCCCTGGCTGCGCCGGATGTGGGTTCCGCCCCATCCCAGAAGTATTGAAAGGTGCGATACTCCACCAACGTGAGAAGTGAATCGTCGCTGATCCTGCTCGCCGTGTCGGCTGTAATTTCTTCCTGACTTTTCTGTTGTGTGCCACAGGAAGCAAGTACCGCGACGAGCAGCAACGATCCGGCTATGCTGGAATAGATATTTGCAAATTTCTGTTTCATCGTATTCGACATATCGTTAGTAAGTGAATCCAAGAGTAGTCAGACCATCCTGAACCTCAGGTGCCGACATGAATAAATCCCATAATAATCCTGTACGGTGGTTCTCGATCATAACGATGATCGGTCCCTGGTCGATGGCCAGGAATGAGTCCGCCACCCAACCTTCCGTTGGATTATAGGCATCGTAAAATCCATAATCACCCCACAACTTATCCCCTACCGTATAATAAAAAAACTTCAGTGCATCCATCGAGTACTCCGGTGTATAGGGAAACGATGACAATGCCGCGGTCGGTGTGATGACACCGAGATCATTTGACGGCGAATGAGCGGAATATCCCTGATGGTTATCGCTCGCCGTAAGTCCCCAGTTATCCTCACTGTAGCCTACGAAGTCCTTCGGGTTATCGATCACGTAGGCACGGTTGATGAGTGTGTGGTTCACATTTTGCGTCCAGTAGTTGGCGTATTGGTCCTGGAGGTTTCGCGGATCGAGTCCGAGGAAGGAATAGTGTGTAAAGAAAAGCGGTCCGCCGTAATCTTCTCCCAGCGGAAGTGTAATGCCATAAAATGACTTTCCATTGGTTATGCCACCGGACCTCGCGTAACCTTTGTGGTATACATCCGCAGCTATCGAGTGAGTTGTTGACGATGCAGCGAGCACATAGGTGATCAACGTCTCGTTGTGCCCTCTGATCTGATGATTCATGATCCAGTCTAGGTTTGGCGACCAGTGCCAGTACAGAACATCCTCACCTCCCCTTGTGTACCAATCCCATTCAACTGAATTCCAGAGCGTATTTATTTTAGCGATAAGCGCCGACTCGGTGGCCGGGTCGAGGTATTGTCTGACGGTAATAAGTCCCTGCACGAGAAACGCGGTCTCCACAAGATCACCGCCGTTGTCGTTCGGACTGAAAGGCACTACTTCTCCTGTCGAGCCGTTCATCCAGTGTGGCCATGCGCCATGGAATCGGTCTGCTGTCGTGAGGAAATCTACGATGGTTGTGATGCGGTCAATGCCTTCGGCTCTGGTGATAAAACCGCGCTCGATGCCTACGAGGATCGACATCAATCCAAAACCTGTTCCTCCGGTTGTGACGATATCACCCGAAGTATTCCGCTCGCGCGCCATGCCGCTTACGGGGTGACCGAAATCCCAGAAGTATTTGAAGGTTTGCTCCTGCACGAGCGTGAGGAGTTCGTCGTCGGAGATTGTCGGGAATTTTGGGGTAGGATCGACTGCGGTGTAGAATTCCTGAACGACCCCTGAAAAACTTTCTCCGTTTGCGCCCGAAAGATCACTGGTAATTGTTACAACGTAACGCGTAAAGCCTAGTAGTTTCTGCGTTGGAGTTATAGTGAGCTTTTCATCATTTTGATCCAGGACTGATGCTGCCGGCACAACTGTGCCATTTTGTTTCAGGAAAACAGACGCGGTGATTGTTGAGGGATCAATTGGCGTATCAAAAATAATATCTATTGAAGGACTCAGCGAAACTTCAATGACTCTGGAAGAAGGGATCTGCTCACCATTAATTAA
>CBHTUB010000539.1:0-3294 GCA_966095595.1 uncultured Chryseosolibacter sp.
ACCGGTGACAAACCGTATATGCAGGCTGCTGTCTCCGACAATGGTTCCGACGGAGAGCCTATGCCTCATTGCAATATGACGGTTCTCCACTTTGTAGATGCCATTTCGAATAACAACCTTTCTGTATTCATCGTAAGCGCGAAGCGAGTCACCTCCTGTCGTAATAAAATTCAGGATCCAGGCCCATTCGTCTTCGGTTACGCTCGAATAGCTGAACGTTCCCTTGATCTCATTGTAGATCTGTTGCTGGTCGAAACCATCGGAGACTGCCAGTGTGATCAAATACTGGATCAGCACGTCAAACGACCGGATGTAGGGATAACGATCCTCCACCACTTTCCTTTTGATGGCTTCCCTGATCCCGGCAGCCTCCATCAGCTCGAGCGAATGTGTCGGAACGAAATAGATACGGCTCGTTGCTCCGGGCTGGTGACCGCTTCGGCCTGCCCGTTGAAGGAACCGCGCAACATTTTTCGGGCCCCCAACCTGGATAACAGTTTCAACCGGACGAAAATCAACGCCAAGGTCCAGGCTTGACGTACACACCACAGCTTTTAATTTTCCCTCGTGCAATTGTTCCTCAACCCAACTGCGCAGCACCTGGCTGATCGACCCATGATGCATCGCGATCACCCCCGAAAGCTCCGGTGCCACGTTGAGCATTTTCTGATACCATATCTCCGCGAATGACCGCGTATTGGTAAAAATGAGCGTGCTCGAGCTGGCCTTGACAATCTCGACCACTTTTTCGAGCAGGTGAATGCCCAGGTGACCGGCCCAGGGCATCCGCTCGAGGGAATCGGGCAGTATAGAAACAACTTCAACCTTCTTTTCAATATTGGCGCGCACCACCCGGTAAAGTTCTGGCCTGTTATAATTTCCCAGCAAAGCTTCCAACGCCTGATCCATATTTCCTATGGTGGCCGAGATACCCCATACCTTCATCCCGGGACAAAATGCCTTCAATCGGGATAATGCGAGCTCAACCTGCACTCCACGCTTGGAGCCCATCAATTCGTGCCACTCGTCGGCAACAACAACCTTGAGCGACTTGAAAAATTCCTCGTAGCCTTTCGATGCCAATAAGAGATGCAGGCTTTCAGGGGTAGTGATGAGCAACTGGGGAGGCTTCAACTTTTGCTTCTGCCGATCGCTCAATTTTGTGTCTCCCGACCTTATCCCCACTTTCCAGGGCAGCTCAAGGCCTTCCACCAGCCGTTTGGCGGAAAGCTCGATCTCCTTTGAAAGCGCACGAATGGGAGTTATCCAGATCGCCTGGAGGCCAATGTTCTTTTGCTTTTTGTAATTAGGATTGTTTTTGATGAATTCCAGGGCGATGCCCATCATCAGTGAATAAGTCTTGCCACTGCCGGTCGGCGCATTGACCAGCCCGTTGAGGCCGCCGAGGTATGCTTTCCAGGCGTCCAGCTGAAAATCAAACGGCTTCCACCCTCTCTCCCGGAACCAATCATTGCCTATCTTTAATAATTCATCTGCCATTCAGTAACTTCAATTTTTCCCGAGCTTTAAACAATTCAGCTGGTAGCGTGTTAAATGTCTAAAATACAAACCAATGGGAACTTACTCCATTAAAGAGCTCGAGCAACTTTCAGGCATCAAGGCACACACCATACGAATATGGGAAAAGCGGCATAAACTCATCGAGCCACAAAGAACAACAACAAACATCCGGTTTTATTCCGACTATGAGCTGAAAAAAATCATAAATGTCTCCTTACTCAATGCGAACGGATTCAAGATATCCAGCATTGCGAAGATGTCCGAAGACGAGATGTTGAGAAAGGTGCTGGAACTCACCGACACCAGGAATACCGCCAATATATTTATCGACCTTCTCGTTACAGCAATGCTCGACCTCGACGAAGAAAAATTCCAAAAGGATCTCGGAATCATTGAAGAAAAATATGGCTTTGAGAATGCAGTTACCGATGTGGTCTATCCCTTTCTCGACAAGATTGGCATCCTGTGGCAAACGGGGAACATTACGCCCGCTCACGAACATTTTATATCAAACCTCATCAGACAGCGATTGATGGTCGCCATCGCTTCGTTGCCGCTGGCATCCAAAGCAACCATTCGCGCTGTGCTTTACCTGCCTGAAAACGAGCTCCATGAGATCGGTCTGCTTTTCTATCATTTTATTGCAAGAAAAAATGGCTTCAAAACATACTACCTGGGCCAGGCGGTACCACACGAAGATCTCAAAACCGTATGTAAGATCCACAAGCCGCATTTGCTCATTACCTCACTCACTTCTTCACCGAACGTCGATCAGCTCAACGACTATCTTCAGAAGGTATGTGCTGACTTTCCGGAGTCCAGGATCCTGGCATCCGGTTCAATTCTCAGACGAGCCTCTTTTCGGTTTCCTCCCAATCTCAAGTTTTTCAACACAGCCCGCGAGCTGAGGGACATCCTGACCTCAATGAAATAAATCCATTTTTTGTTTAAGCATCGTATGTAGAATCGGCGCTTTTTCTACGGGAAAGCGTGATTTCGTTAAACATCGGGCCAGAATGCTAAGGGTTTTGTTCAACCGGGTTAGCTGTTGCCTTAAACTTGTTTAATAGAAGCAAAATCGAATTAAACATGGAGACAGCAGATCTTACCCGTGAAATTGTGAGCCTGAGACCAATGCTCAAAGGACTGACGTTACGCTTTACACGCGATCGTGAAGAATCGCTCGATCTTGTTCAGGATACTATGCTGAAGGCGCTTATGTACAAGGACAAGTTCACGGCAAACACCAATCTTAAAGGCTGGCTGTTTACGATCATGCGAAATACTTTTATCAATAAGTACCGTAAGGCAAAACGAATTCATATCAGCAATGACAGCACGCGCGACCTTTACTTTTTAAACGTAGAAGACAAACATACATTCAGTTTGCCCGATGCGAATCACGAATACAACGACATTTGGAAACATGTCGAAGGGATCAGAAATGAATTGCAGGGACCGTTCAAGATGCACGCGTCGGGTTACAAATACGGCGAGATCAGCGAACATCTTGATCTTCCTATCGGCACGGTCAAGAATCGCATCTTTCAGGCGCGCAAGGAAATTCAGAAGAAATTAATGAGTTATTAATCTTAAATTCCTTCTTTCAAAAGCGATGAAGCGTGTATCAGTTATCGGCGCAGGTTTCTCTGGATTGGCAGCAGCTTCTTGTCTCGCGAAAGAAGGATTCGACGTCACAATATTCGAGAAAAACTTTCTTCCCGGAGGCCGCGCCCGCAAGTTCGAGACTGACGGTTTTGTTTTCGACATGGG
>CBHTUB010000540.1:0-3282 GCA_966095595.1 uncultured Chryseosolibacter sp.
GCTCGATCATTATTTTACCTTGATTGATTTCATCATCTTTTCGGCAGTCTGCTCACATTCCTGTCTTTGTTTCCGCGGACACGAGAACGAAAACACCAGCGTTCTTTTAGGCTCAATCAGGTATTGCATATAGGTGTAGCGTGTTACGGCATCATTCTGTCCCAGCTCCGTCTTGTTCCCATTCACCCTTGATTCAAAAATGAAGTAGATGAATTTTTTCTTGTTCACTTCCTGAATTCCTTCCTTTACAATGTCCACCTTATCGAACATGTTCATCAGACTGGACTTGAAGAATTTTTGCGCAAGCTCCAGGTTTGCATCAGGCCATTGCGTCGCGGAGATGTTGACGCTGAAATCGACCATACGCTCGGGATTGGTATAAGCCGCCAACGGAGCCCTTACAGATGGATAACGTTCCGTAAAGTCGAAATTATCCATGGGCTTCCATCCTTCCGGGATAGAAACGGTAATATTATCGCCCACCCTGGTTTTGACCAGTTTGGGCTGATCGAACGAAGTTAAAACGATTGAAATGGCTATTAAACAACAGCGAAGCATCGGAGATTTTAGTTTATACATATAACGGCGACAACAAAGTATTATTTAAATTCGCGGCTGCCTTATCGGGATTGAGCCCGGAAAGGCAGTTGAGCCTACAAAATTAATATTTCTATCATGCTAAGAAGCCATACCTGCGGAGAACTCAGAATATCGGATGTTAATAAAAGCATTACCCTGGCGGGGTGGGTGCAGCGCCTGCGTGACAAGGGAAGCGTGTTGTGGATCGATCTGAGAGACCGTTATGGAATAACCCAGCTCATTCTGGAAGAAGGCAAAACGGACCCCGCGCTGATGTCTGCTGCCCGTCAGCTTGGTCGCGAATATGTTGTCCAGGTTGAAGGACAGGTGGTGGAACGCCTGTCGAAGAACGATAAGATACCAACCGGCGATATCGAAGTGAAGGTCGCAAAACTCAATGTCCTGAACGCAGCAAAACTGCCTCCGTTCACCATTGAAGATGATACCGACGGCGGCGACGAGCTTCGGATGAAGTACCGCTATCTCGACCTTCGCAGAAATCCCGTTAGGGAAAGCCTGCAGCTACGACACAAAATGGCGCAGCAGACACGAGCCTACCTCGACAGTCAGAATTTCATCGAAGTAGAAACGCCCGTATTGATCAAATCAACTCCTGAAGGCGCCCGTGATTTCGTCGTTCCTTCCAGGATACACCACGGCGAATTTTATGCATTGCCACAATCACCGCAGACCTTCAAGCAACTGTTGATGGTGTCGGGATTCGATCGTTATTATCAGATCGTGAAATGCTTCAGGGATGAAGACCTTCGCGCGGACCGCCAGCCTGAGTTCACGCAGATCGACTGCGAAATGGCTTTCATCACTCAGGAGGACATCCTGAACACCTTCGAGGGACTCATCAGGCATCTTTTCAAAACCGTGAAGGGGATAGACATTCCTGCAGTACCGCGCATGAAGTACGATGAAGCGATGCGACTGTATGGATCCGATAAGCCGGATACCCGGTTCGAAATGAAATTTGTGGAGATCACAGAGCTGACCCGCGGAAGGAACTTCCCGGTGTTCGATAATGCCGACCTCGTCGTTGGGATCAATGCGACAGGATGTGCCGACTATACACGCAAGCAACTCGATGAGCTGACAGAATATGTAAAACGTCCTCAGGTTGGAGCAAAGGGACTTGTTTATGTACAATACCGCTCAGATGGTTCGTTCAAGTCGTCCGTCGATAAGTTCTATTCCGCCGATGACCTGAAAAGCTGGGCAGAAAAATTCGGAGCAAAGCCTGGCGACCTCATGTTTGTCATGGCTGGCGAAAAAAATGCGACGAGAAAGCAACTGAACGAGCTTCGCCTGTTGATGGGCGAGAAGCTTGGTCTGCGCGACAAGAATAAATTTTCCGCGCTTTGGGTGCTCGATTTCCCCCTGCTGGAATGGAACGAGGAAACCAATCGCTATCACGCCATGCACCATCCGTTTACTTCACCAAAACCGGAAGACATCAAATTGCTGGATACCGATCCGGGCGGTGTGCGCGCAAATGCCTACGACATGGTGATCAACGGGACCGAAGTCGGCGGTGGCTCTATCCGTATCCATGACAGGCCAACACAGTCGATGATGTTCACGCACCTTGGCTTCTCGGAGGAAGAGGCGAAGAAACAATTCGGGTTCTTGATGGATGCCTTTGAATACGGCGCGCCTCCGCATGGTGGAATTGCCTTCGGCTTCGATCGTCTCTGCTCGATATTTGGCGGTGCAGATTCGATCCGCGACTTCATTGCATTCCCCAAGAACAACGCGGGGCGTGACGTGATGATCGATTCGCCGTCGACCATCTCGCAGGAGCAACTCGACGAGCTGGCGCTACAGATCAAAAAGAAATAGGGGCACTTAACAGCAACGACGTGGAGTCGGGTGTTGGCATTTGGGTGTTGGCATTTGGTGACAAGCGACTGCCGTAAACAATTAATTGCGAAAGTAAGACAGGCAAGTCCATAGCTTTTTTTAGCCAATGGCAAAAGGCCAACAGCCAATTAGCAGTTACGATATCGCCTATGTCAAATAAAGATTACTTTTCAGGCCAGGGCCACTCCAGCGTGTATGCTGCATTCCGGCCGACATATCCGACAGAAATTTATGATCACATTCTGCGCTTTGTGCAATCACGGGAGAATGCGTGGGATTGTGGCACCGGAAACGGGCAAGTCGCGAAGGAGCTCGCGCTGCGGTTTACGAATGTGTGGGCATCCGATATCAGCGACAGCCAGCTGGCGCACGCCGTGCAAGCGCCGAACATCAAATATATTCAGTCAAAAGCTGAACAAACGCCGTTTCCCGACCATCAGTTTGACCTCGTCACCGTAGGCCAGGCCCTGCATTGGTTTGACCTGCCGAAGTTTTACGCCGAAGTGAGACGCACCGTCAAGCCCGGAGGAATAATCGCAGTGTGGGGCTATGCGTTGCTGACCATCTCTCCGGAGATCGATGAGATGTTCCTTGATTTCTATCACCACATCGTTGGCGCCTATTGGGACGAAGCACGAAGAATGGTAGAGCAGGAATACGCAGGCATCCCCTTTCCATTTGAGCCATTGCCATCGGGCAAGTTTGCGATCAAAGTCGACTGGACTGTCGAACAATTCGCCGGCTATCTCGAGTCCTGGTCAGCCACTCAAAAATTTATCAAGGCAAATGGACACAATCCGGTTGACACTTTCATTCCAAAGGTCAGGGCGATCT
>CBHTUB010000541.1:0-3273 GCA_966095595.1 uncultured Chryseosolibacter sp.
CAACAACAGGATGTGGCTTGCCTCAGATGCTACCAGCGACATTCGTGTGCGGTGGAGCGATTATCCCTATACGACCTGGAGTGCTGCCCTGATCCTGGCAAGCGGCACAAAGGACGATGACATCTGTGTTGTGGTTGCCCTGCCATTTCAAAAACAAGTTGGCGTTTTCTGGTCGAATCAGAATACAAAACGTTTCGGTTTTCGCACCCATGCTGATGGCGCTGATCCCCTGACGTGGTCTGCTGACGAAAATCCGGCGGGACAGTTTGCGCTGAATGTCGGATATGGCTTTAGTGACGATCACATGAATATGAAAGTTGCAGGTGACGGCACCCTCTACTGTGCGTCGAAGACCAGCTACGACACTCCAGGCTACCCAAAGCTGATTCTGCTGAAGAGAACCCCCAACGGCACATGGGGCAGCCCTTACGAGGTGACACAGACCGGAACACGAGGGATCGTGTTGCTTAATGAACAAACCAGGAAGCTGAAGTATATCTATACGTCTGTCGAAGATGGAGGCGATATCCTCTGTAAAGAATCGTCTACCGTCAATATCTCGTTCCCAACGGTACCGGACACGCTCATTCGTGGTGTTTATAACAACCCTACAACGAGCAAACATAATTTCCAGAACGAGACGGTGATACTCGCTTCCACACTGACCCAGGTAGTCGGAGTGCTTGCCACTGACGTGGTGCAGATTCAACCGCCTTCCGCTGTGGCCCTGGTTTCGCCGGAGCAAGGCTCTGTTACTGACCCATCAACCACCGTTCTTCTATGGCAGAGATCGATCAACGCAGATTTTTACCAACTACAAGTGTCCAACACCCCAGGTTTTGAGAGTCCGTTCATCGACACGACATTGAGTGACACAACGTTCAACCCGTCGAGCCTGATGCCGTATTCAGAGTATTCGTGGCGTGTAAGGGCTGGCAATGCAGCCGGATACAGCGGATGGTCATCGGCGGCATTTTTTACGAGCGGCTCTGCGCCTGCTACTCCAGTGCTCGTCGCTCCGGCAGATATGAGCGAAGACGTTTCGACATCGGCAAGTTTTTCCTGGTGTGTTTCGCAATATGCGTCATTCTATGAGTTCGAAATTTCTCAAATCGATGTCGACAGTTCTGCCATCTCTTTCATTACAGGTCAAACAAGCTTGGTCGTCGATACGCTGGAGAGAAATTCAGGTTACACGTGGCGCGTGCGCGCTGGAAACACGGATGGCCTGAGTGAATGGTCCGCTGCTTTTTCGTTTACTACAATTCCATTCCTGCCCGCTGCGCCGTTACTGATCTCTCCAGTGAATGAGTCGGGTGAAGTAGAGCCGAATGCCACCATGGCGTGGACGACATCGGATTCCAATGTGTCATTCCATTTACAGATCAGCGACTCTTCCGATTTTACACATATTCAGGTTGATCAGGATAATATTCTCACCGATACGTTGTTTGTGGGACTTCAATACTCGTCTACTTACTACTGGCGCGTAGCTGCAAGCAATTCAGCCGGCGAAAGTCAATGGTCGGAAGTTTGGTCTTTCTCGACCAAAGCCAGCATGCAGCAGCTTGTAGGCCACTGGAAGCTCAATGAAGGGACTGGTGCACAGATCAACGATGCATCTGGTTTTGGCAACAACGGCATTGTGCAGAATAATCCCTTGTGGACTACGGGATTTTCTGAGGGAGCACTTCGATTTAACGGTATCAACCAACTTGCGCTCATTCCCGACGCGACAGCGCTTGACGTACATGATGGCATAACAGTCTCTGCATGGATCAAACCCGAGAAGAAAGCTTCGCAGCACCTCGTCTCCAAAGGCGAGCCGGGAGTTATTGATGGATACGAGTTGTCCCTGTTGAGTACCGGTAAAGTTTCCTTTAGGGTCAATCAGAAAACTTCCGGCAGTTTGAAGCTGAACTCGAAAACATTGTATCCAAGTTCGGGTACAACATGGATGCATATCGCAGCCACCTACGATGGTGCAACGATGAAGATCTTTATTAACGGCGTCGAGGATAAGACCACCACGTTCCCGGTCGTTACGCCGATCAACACCAATGACAGGCCATTGGCATTGGCTGGCGAACCTGACATGACAAGTTTGTTCAAGGGCGTTCTCGACGAAGTAAGGATCTATAATTATGTATTATCCCCAGCCGAGATATCAACGCTCTTGCAATCACAAACACCCGCATTCGGCCGTAGTGCTGTATCTGCAACCGCTTCAACATCGATGGATATCGTAATGGCGGAACCGGCGATATCGATATATCCGAATCCTGGGGTAAGCAAGATCACGATCGCAAGTCAGGCAACATTGAATAAACCCGTCATCGTAACCATTACTGACTTTTATGGCCGCATCATCAAAAAAGAGACGACCACGAGTACTCTGGTCGAGTATGATACTGACGACCTGAGAATGAGTGCCGGTTTTTATCTGATCAGAATTACCGATGGAGCCTACACGAAAACATTAAAGTTTCAAAAGAAATAAATAGAACTGATGCGCAACCTCAATTATATTTCAATGCTTGTGATGGTCGTCATATCCGCAGCCTGTGTTCCAGGTAGAAAGTTGGTGTATCTGCAGCCAGGGATAGACAAGAGCCCGGTGACAGGAACCGGTAAACTGATACCACATGAGATCGAGGATTACACATTGCAATACAATGATGTGGTCGATATTACCATGAAGACCACCAGCCCGGAATTAAACGAGATCCTTAAAGTGAGTGATTCTGAAAATCAGATCAGAAACCTTGGAGGGCTGAATAGCGGAGACGCATTTTTTCTCAATGGCTACACAATAGATGACGAGGGAATGATCGACCTGCCTCTTTTGGGCCAGCTCAAGATTGTCGGTCTTACCGTAACACAATCGAAGGAGCTGATCGAAACCAGACTCACGCAGTACGTAACGAAAGACAACTACTACGTTCGTGTTCGATTGGGAGGCGTTCGATACAGTGCGCTGGGCGAATTCAGCAAGCCCGGGAAATATACCATTCTCCAAAACCGTGTCACCATTTTCGACGCAATAGCAAACGCCGGCGACATGACTACATCGGCCAAGCGATCGGAAGTGATGCTGATCAGGCAATATCCGGAAGGGACAAAAACCCATCATATCAATCTGCTCAATGAAAAGATCATGGAGTCAGAATTTTTCTTCATCAGGCCGAATGATATCATCTACGCTCAGCCGATGAAGGTTAAACAACTTGGAACGGGGACAACATTTGCGCAATCATTGCAGCTTCTGCTTTC
>CBHTUB010000542.1:0-3265 GCA_966095595.1 uncultured Chryseosolibacter sp.
ACCGAAACATCACACTCAACGAGAGCCTCACGGAGCAAAGAAAGAAAAAGATCCTGGACGAAAAGGTAGCAGAGATGCGCGAGACCTATGACCCGATCAAGATGCTCTATACCAATGAAAATGGCGTCACGGAAGAATACGGTTACGTGTACTATGAGAACTCGTTTTTGCTGACGCAGCTGATCGCATTTCCGTATGTACAGCTTTCCGTTATCACCATCTTCGGATTTATCAGCTATCTGGCGTTCAGCTATTCCAAAGCCGCTGAGCAAAATCGCGTCTGGGTAGGGCTTGCGAAAGAAACCGCTCACCAGCTGGGCACACCGTTGTCGTCGCTGATGGCATGGATCGAAGTGATTCGTGACGATCCGGGTTTCAAGGACAAGGGTCTTATCGACGAGCTCGAAAAGGACATTCAGAAGCTGAAGATCGTGACCGAGCGTTTTTCGAGTATCGGATCGGCGCCAATACTCAGGAAAGAGAACGTCGTGCTGCTGGTCAGCAACGTAGTCGAATATCTCCGCCCGCGGGTTTCATCAAAGATCAAGATCGAGGTATTTACATTGTCGGACTCTATCATGGCGATGGTGCATGCGCCGCTCTTCGAATGGGTGATTGAAAATCTTTGCAAGAACTCCGTGGATGCGATGGGGAACAACGGTCAGATCGCCATCAAGATCCTGAGGGGTAATGAGGGCAAAATATTTATCGACGTCACCGATACGGGGAAGGGCATTCCGAGATCGAAAATGAATGCCGTTTTCAAGGCTGGCTTCACCACGAAGAAAAGGGGGTGGGGACTTGGGTTGACCCTTGCCAAACGAATTATCGAAACTTACCACGATGGCAAAATTTTCGTGAAGTCGTCGGAGGAAAATATGGGTACAACGTTCCGGATCATGCTGAACGCGGTGTAGCTACCTTTTACCTGCGTAAAGGAATATAGAATTCAGGAGTCAGAAGATAGTATTGAACGCCCTTCCTCGTTGTTCCCTATTCTAAAATTCTACCTTCTGTCCTTCTACAGACCGGTGACCGTCGACTTTCCGGCTCAATGACGTCAATGCCTTGTTAACCTGTTGACAATGAGTTCTCTAGGGTAAATGGATCAATTCATTTTAAATTTCCCGTTCTGCCTTTGTTGTGTCTTGTTTATACCATACTTTTGCGGTCGAATTTTTGACCTCTAAAAACAGCACAATGGCAAATATTGGAAGAATAACCCAGGTGATCGGTCCTGTTGTAGACGTGGCCTTTGATGGCGCAGGAAACAAATTACCTAACATCCTCGATTCGTTGGAAGTTGTAAAGGCAGACGGTACCAGAGTGGTACTCGAGTGCCAGCAGCACCTTGGCGAAGACCGCGTAAGAACCATCTCTATGGAAGGTACTGAAGGTCTTGTTCGCGGAATGAAGGTTACCGACACTGGTTCTCCAATCAAAATGCCTATTGGTGACGATATCAAGGGTCGCCTTTTCAACGTTGTGGGCGAAGCTATCGACGGTATCAAGCAGCCGAAAGGTGCGCAGTCGCTCCCTATTCACAGGTCAGCTCCCGCTTTCGAAGATCTCTCCACTTCAACTGAAGTTCTTTTTACAGGTATCAAGGTAATCGACCTTATCGAACCTTACGCAAAGGGTGGTAAGATCGGATTGTTCGGTGGTGCAGGTGTTGGTAAGACTGTATTGATCCAGGAATTGATCAACAACATCGCGAAGGCTTACTCTGGTCTTTCAGTGTTTGCCGGTGTAGGTGAAAGAACACGTGAAGGAAATGACCTTCTCCGCGAAATGATCGAAGCTGGTATCGTGAACTATGGTGAAGAATTCATGAAGTCGCTCCACGCCGGTGGATGGGATTTGTCTAAGGTAGACGAAGGCAAGCTTGCTGATTCAAAGGCAACCTTCGTGTTCGGTCAGATGAACGAACCTCCCGGAGCACGTGCACGTGTGGCGCTTTCAGGTCTTACCGTAGCAGAATATTTCCGCGACGGTGATGGCAAGGGAAAAGGCCGCGACATCCTGTTCTTCGTTGACAATATCTTCCGTTTCACACAGGCAGGTTCTGAAGTATCTGCGCTTTTAGGCCGTATGCCTTCAGCCGTAGGATACCAGCCTACCCTTGCGTCTGAAATGGGAGCGATGCAAGAGCGCATTACTTCAACCAAGAATGGTTCGATCACTTCGGTACAGGCCGTTTACGTTCCTGCCGACGACTTGACTGACCCTGCGCCTGCAACAACTTTCGCTCACCTTGATGCAACAACCGTATTGAGCCGTAAGATATCCGAGCTTGGTATCTATCCTGCGGTGGATCCTTTGGATTCAACTTCACGTATCCTTCGTGCCGACATTGTTGGCGAGGAACACTACAACTGCGCCCAGCGTGTTAAGAATATTCTCCAGCGTTACAAGGAACTTCAGGATATCATCGCGATCCTCGGTATGGACGAATTGTCTGACGAAGACAAGCAGGTTGTACACCGCGCGCGCCGTGTTCAGCGTTTCCTTTCACAGCCATTCCACGTTGCCGAAGCGTTCACAGGTTTGAAAGGGGTTCTTGTTGATATCAAAGACACGATCAAAGGTTTCAATGGCATCATGGATGGTCACTACGATCACCTCCCTGAAATGGCATTCAACCTTGTAGGTAGCATCGAGCAAGCCGTTGAGAAGGGCGAGAAGATGCTTGCAGAGGCGAGAGCTTAATGCAATTCCAGATTTCAGATCTCAAATTTCGGATTACCGGGAATTTGATATTTGGAGTCGGAGCAATTTGAAATCTGAAACTTGAAATTTGAAATCGAGATGTTTTTAGAAATACTCACACCTGAAAAAAAGATCTTCGAAGGAAACGTCAATAGCGTGACCTTTCCAGGTTCTGACGGATCGTTCCAGGTTTTGGATCACCACGCCCCGCTGATCTCACTGTTGGATCAGGGTGTCGTTGAATACAAATCGAAGGAAGCATCACAGCAACTTGTTATTACCGGCGGTGTGGTCGAGGTGTTGAAGAACAAGGTTGTGTTACTTGCCGACGGTGTAGTGAACGCTTAATAGATCAGGAAACGTATAAAATGAAAAATCCCGGTTATGCCGGGATTTTTTGTTTGTTATGTAGGATGTTGACTATTGTCTGGCGAGCCACTTGATCAGGAAGATCACGCCTACTACCAGTGCAATGGCGCCAAGAACCCAGAACACGGTGTTCACTCCGCCGAGTGCCGTGAGTACGATACCTATAGCGCCGAAGATGGCAGCCATC
>CBHTUB010000543.1:0-3259 GCA_966095595.1 uncultured Chryseosolibacter sp.
TCACCCTTACCTTTCCCTTCTGATGATCGGACACCGCCTGCACCACGCGGTATTTCTCGTCGTAGTGATTATTTGGGCGTGCCCCTGATCCTACGCAAAAACCTCCGCGCTTCAGGGTCGCGCTTTCCGCTGCAAGTCCGGCCAGCGCAAACGCCCCGCGCTCTTCGGGCTTTACGCTGCAATCGCTCACGCGGATTACAAGTAAGATTGAAATGAGTCCGCCAGAATACTATTCCATGTTTAATCCAATGCCGCTGCGACTTTTTTCCAGTCCAGGACTGTGTTGCGATTGAAATCGAAATCTTCACTTTGCTACCTAGATAACTTTCAATCGTCTCGCCATCTAGACTTCGCGTGGAGGAGTTAAGCCGGCTGTCCCCGATAGTCATAAACGATCTTTCCTAGGAGGTTCAAAAATACTCGACGGAAGACAATCTACTTCTGAGGCTATGATTTAGCAATTAATTAAACACCTCAAAGGGATAAGGCAAGTTTATCAATTGCGTGGGAATTGTTCGTATTCCCGTGAGTTTAGATTCTTGTATCGCTTGATTTAGCCTATCGCTAATAAAAGTGTCAGTATTAACACCTGATATTTCGAAAAAATCTAATCCCGTGTCAAAGCTATTATTCATCACTATTCTTCTGGCAGATATAGCAAAACTAGGAGAATTCTTAGCTTTAACTTCTTTCCTCTTAAGCTCAAAATCTGCTTTAGATAAAAGTTCTACCGAGCCTAAATCCTTTTTGAGTGGATCCGCAAGATTTCTTATATAAAATTCTGATTTCTGATAATCGATAGACTCTGTTAGGTCACAAGCTATTTGTAACCAATGGTAATCATCCAGCCAGGTTTTGTTGTGAAGCATCTTTATTGGGTAGAACTTATGCTTTGGCAATTTGAACGAAGAAAGAACCTTCTTAAAGCGGCCACTTATAATAAAGCCAAAGGCTGTTAGGCTTTTACTTATGAAATCCGTTGGCTTTGACTTCTTATGCAAAACAAAATGATCAAAGTTTGGTGTAAAATCTGGTATGACGTTGGTTATTGCATAGATAGAATCAGATGCACCGTAATTATAGCCTGTCCCCATCTTTTGAACTTGTGGATACTCAGTTCCTGTTTCTTCCGTATTACACGCATTCTCCAAAATATAGTATTTACCCATAATTATAAGTTAAAACTAAGCTCCTTTCCTCTCCGGATTCATCATGCCGTCATAAAGATTCTGAAAGATAGGTACTAATTTCTTAATGTATTCAGATCCTTCTTTCATTTCGAATTTTTGCTGTTGGGATGGCTGCTGTCCACTCGGACCATCTGATTTTACTTCAACTTGTCCTGGCACGACTAAGCCTGCACCGGCTCCATTGGGTTTAAATAAATCATTGATCTTAGTCTCTGGATTAGCTTTGATCGTCTCCTCTAAGTTCTTAGCTAAATCCTTCACCATTTTAACAGCTTCCCCTGGTCCGGGATTCGGATTCTCCTTCTGAAGCTCACTTAACTGTTTACCGACATGGTCGTTGTAATTGGGGTGATTGCCATGTTGTCCTTTCCCTGTCTCCTTACTAAATTTTTCCAACTCTATCTTATTTTCTTTGCCCTCAAATTTAAAACCGTTTCGCCTAGCATACTCAACAAGCTTATCGGCTTTAAACTGTCGTGGTATCAAATGATGCTTCTCTAGAGATCTTCCTACACGGGTTAGCCAACCAGCGCGAGACGCAGCAACGAATGGCAGCAACTCTTTACCTTCTAATTCAATTCCTTGCCCTACTTTGTTCTCCGCAAAAGCATAAGGGCTATTATATACATATTTATCTGCAAGTGGATCGATATTAAAGAATCTTCCAATATCAGACATGTAGTTTCGGTATTTGAAAGAATCCCAACCCAGGCTGAGGTCACTGATTCTCTCCTGCCCTTGGAACTTGGTCCTATTTTCAAGTGCGTTCTCACGTCTGAAACTGTTGAAAGTCACCCCGAACGGCGTATAGTCGTCGGTCTGAATTATTGGAGATTTTACCTGAGTAACTTTGAAGTCGTCCCAATAAGTCTCAATCTGACTTCCACCAAGTGCGGCATTATCGTTGCTCAGATATATGTACACATATCCGGCTTCGTTAATCACAAACTCCGCCGCAAGTTTCTCATGAGGTCCATCCTGCCCGTACTCGCGTCCTCCGGTAGTCATGCGCACGAAACCGCCGTTGATTAAGTTGTAATCTCGGTCGAAGATCAGATAATTCAGGTATGCCTTCGGAGCCGTTCCTGTTTCGTTACTCTTGTCAAGCAGACCAAGGTAGGGAACTGTAGCCCCTCCGGTACTTCCTATTCCTCCCTCATCGACGAACGTTCCCGCAGGGGCAGTACCATTGGCAATAGAAGCGATTAGATTGTTTAATGCCTGTGTCCAGTTGCTGCTCACAGGATCGAGGTATTTCGCGTATACTTCCGTTCTGACGGTATCTCCCGGCATTACACTGATCGACCTCGCCAAACCGGTTCTCTCATTGCTCGATCCATTTAATCGCGTGCTGTAAAATGTTCCGCCGGAATTGGTGTGATCAAATAACGTTGCATTTACTTTCACAGCTTCGTTATAATACAGGAACTTACCTTCTTCACTCACCTCATTCGCATCTTCCATCGTAGCGGTGCCAGCATCAACTTCTGATTTCGTGGTAAACGTCACCCTGATATCATTCCAGAGGTCTTTTAAATGATATTGATATTCCGACGTTGCCGGCACATATCTGCCTTCTGCTGTATTGATAAACTTCAGCGTATCATTCTCATAAAATAAATCACCAACATATTCCGTAGCCTTCGTCAAAGTTGTTCCCGTATAAAGCTGCTGTGTAAGCTTCCTGCCGGTAGCGTCATAGTGATACAACAACTTATCCGATCCCTTGACGACCTGTTTCGGCAGGTTCAGAAAGTTATACGCAATGTCACCCTTCGCAGACAAGCCCTTATTCTTGTCCCTGTCCAGGTTGCCGTTGAAATCATAGCTGTAATCGTCAGCACCTGTGTTTGCATTAACAAAACCTTTGGCAGCATCTCCGGTATCATGAACGTAGTTCAGCTGATTGCCGGTATAGCCATAGGTGAGGTTATCGATCAGGGTACCTGTCGCTCCCCTGCGTTGCAGGGTCTTGATGTTTCCGTTCAGGTCTAAGGTCAGTGCCTCCTGATATTGGTTGCCATTCGCAGCCCATGTTGCCCCTGCATAGTCATAGTGACTCGCATCGA
>CBHTUB010000544.1:0-3255 GCA_966095595.1 uncultured Chryseosolibacter sp.
ACTCCATTCGTAGTGGTTGTTGGTGGTAAATATTTTTTGCCGGTGCCGGAATGCTTTTTTAAAAAATGAACGGGTGTCCCTTCAGGCGGAAGGGAAAAGATCCTGTAAATTTTTTAAGCTCAAAACCTTCCCTCCCGGGGAGGTTTTTCTATTTTTATCCATGACCATTTACGTCGAGTTCACGAAGACCTTGCTGCGTGCCATGATAGGCGATGAACTTGTCGAGGTACGGCTTCCTTCGGATTTTTACCGGAAGACGTCGGATGGCAGGTCTTACAAGATGTTTTTGGACAACAAGGTCAATGGTCAGATCCGCAAGTTCATTTTCAGGCATCGCTCGAGGCTGTCTTTTTTAAAAAAGCTACAATACATTTTATTTCGGAACCAGGTGTGGGTGCTGGTGGATGAGTACGTGCAACGGAATATGACGGGAGAGGTACTTCATGCCTATGTTACGCTTGCGTTTGATGGGAGGGAAGTCGGTATCATAAACAAGCCTTCAGGTTTTGATAGTACAATGTTGTCAGGTATTGAGTCGATCAGGGATAGGGAAAGAATCGCTTAGATTTAAAGAGAACAGCTATGGATCGGATTGAAAATCATGTGACAGGCAAAGGACTATGAGAACAAGAGATATTACAGAGACATTCTATTTGGAATTGCCATCGGAGATGCTTTGGGAGTACCGGTTGAGTTTTGGGACCGGGAAACAATTGCTCAGAGGCCTGTTACGGATATGAAAGGATATGGAACTTACAATCTTCCGCCAGGTACTTTTTCAGATGACAGTTCATTGGCATTTTGCCTGGCAGAAGCGTTAACGGAAGAATACAGTTTGCAAAAGATCGCAGACAATTTTGTTAAGTGGCTCAACCACAATTATTGGACGCCCAGGGGAAATGTGTTTGACGTTGATATTTCTACCCGTGAAGCCATCAGGCGTGTGCAGCAAGGTTGTAAACCCGAGTTCGCGGGAGGAATGGATGTCTCCGATAACGGTAACGGTTCTCTAATGAGAATCCTTCCGCTGTTGGTGTACATTAAGGATAAGCCGATCGGCAACCGTTGCCAGATTACGAAAGACGTTTCGTCAATCACCCATGCACACATTCGCTCGGTTATCGCCTGCTTTTATTATCTTGAATTTGCACGACATATCGTTCTTGGGAAAGATAAATATGCAGCCTATAGATGTCTGCAAGCAGAGATCTCCGAATACCTGGCTTCTCTTTCCATAAATCTGGATGAGATAAAGGTGTTTGATCGTTTGCTGACGACTGACATTTATACACTGCCCGATCATAAAATTCATAGCAGTGGCTACGTGTTGCATACATTGGAGGCAAGCATTTGGTGTCTGTTGACAACATCGGGTTATAAAGAAGCAACGCTTAAAGCAGTGAACCTGGGCTCTGACACTGATACAACAGGAGCTGTGACAGGCGGACTTGCAGGACTTCTTTATGGCTGGGAGACAATCCCTGAAGATTGGATGAATCAAATCGCGAGGAAGACGGATATAGAGGATCTGGCAAGGCGTATGAAAGACTTTGCTACTCGTTAAGGTTTTAACACATACACAATAACATGCAACAATACTTTCTAAAACTCAACCCACCCCGTCCGTCATTCATGATGGACATGACAGCAGATGAAAAAGCAATCATGCAAAAGCACGTGGTCTATTGGACTGAATTACTTAACAAAGGCAACGCAATTGTCTTTGGTCCGGTACTTGATCCAAAAGGCCCTTATGGTGCTGGTGTCGTTTCTGTGGAAAGTGAGGAACATTTAAAGCAAATCATTGCCAATGATCCGGCCAACGGATTAAACAAATATGAATTCTATCCAATGAAAGCCGTGTTCAAAAACAATTGACAGGCTTGGCCAAATTAGAATCTCATAAAAAACTCCGTTCCCTTCCCAACAGTCGACTTCACCGTCAGCGTTCCCTGGTGCTGGCGCATGATCTGTCTTGAAAGACTGAGGCCGATTCCCGAACCGGTTTTCTTCGTCGTAAAGAATGGAATGAAGATCTTTTCCATTGCTTCGGGATCAATACCCGTGCCGTTGTCCTTTACAGAAATGACCGGTCGTGACTTTTCATTTACGAAGGCTTTCAATTCGATGAGCTTGTTTTCCTGGTGATCTTCGAACGCCTGAATGGCATTTTTGATCAGGTTGATCGTCACCTGCTCGATCATGTTCTTGTCTGCGGAGATCGTTAAGTCTTCGGGATACACAGATATCTTCAACTGTATATTCTTTTCCGACAGCTCTTTTCTATGCAGCATGGTCAATTCCTCAAGTAAAGGCTGAACCTCGATCTGTACCTGCTTAGGTTTGGGAATGCTTGTGAGACTCCGGAATTCTTTCACAAAATGAATGAGCCCTTCGCTGCGCTTGCTGATGGTTTGCAATGACAGGTGGATGTCGTTCATTTGCTCATTTGTTAAAGGCTTTCCCTCCTGGGTTTCCATGTGCTGCTTCAATTCCTCTTCAACAATTCCGGCCAGTGACGAAATGGGAGTAACAGAGTTCATGATCTCATGTGTGAGGACCCTGACCAGGTTTTGCCAGGCCTCCATTTCTTTTTCCTCGAGCTCGCTCTGAATGTTTTGCAACGAAATGAGCTTGACGTTTTCTCCGCGTAGCGTCAATTCAATGGCATAGATCGATAGTTGCACGAAATCGTCACCGATCTTTAGCCGTACAAGCTCCCTTCCGCCGGTCTTCAGTTTCTGAAAAACATGCAGCAGCGTCTCGCTTACTTCCCTGAGGTCGGAAATGTTTTCGGCGCGGTTGATCTTGAGGATCTTGCGGGCTGCGCTGTTGAAGATCTCTATCTTTCCGTCTTCCCTAAAAATGATCAGCCCGATCCCGACGTGCATCACGATATTTTTGAAGAACAGGAATTCAGAATCTTTTTCCCTTCTCGCGTTGCGCAGCCGTGCCATGGCATCGTTCAATTCCTTGTGAAGGCGCTGGACCGCCGGATCGTTACTGCTTGTCTTAAACGACGAGCTCAGGTCGTCAAAGCTGATCGAATCGAGGAAGGAGGCGATGTTGGTGTTCGAGCGGTCAAGATGCTCGATCAAAAGCTTTACCTGAATGACAGCCAGTGCCAGACAAAGGATGCCTGCTATCCACTGGTCCTGTGAAAAAAGAAGAAAGCATGCGATGAAGATTGTGCCGGCCAATATCGCGATCCTGGGCATCACCCCGGACCGGCCCGAGACCGGCTACGGCTACATC
>CBHTUB010000545.1:0-3231 GCA_966095595.1 uncultured Chryseosolibacter sp.
GCCATTGTCGGGCAATCCCTGATTCACCATGAATAACGCTGTCGTAACGAAACGTTTGAACAGCTCATCCTTCATTGCCTCTTCAATCGGCAGACTTGTAATTGCTGTCGACATGCATGAGAGCCATGCAACGGCATCTTCTTCGGCGATGGGATGGGGAAGGTGCCGGGCCCTCAATCTCGGGTGACCGAAACGCTCGCTATAAACAGCAGGCCCCCCCAGGAACTGCGTCAGAAAAAGCCTCTGCTTCTCCTTGATCTCTTCCTTGTCGGTCTTAAAAAGCCGCGCGATCTGCGGATGTTGAAAAACGAGATCGTAAAACCTGTCCACCAACAATCCGAGATTGGTCTCGCCCAATCTCTCATACATAGTCTTTTCTTCCATCACTTTTTCATTGTTCGCTCATATACTTCTATCCATTCCGACGGTGTCATCCTGGAGACCAGATCACCGATCAATTCATAGGGGATCGCGTGAGGTTTCTTGAACCGAATGCAGCTCTTTCCCATGTCCAGTTTCGCGTTGGAATGCTTCGGATACTCATTGGTAAACCATTTGAGCAACCGGGGACTTGAATACAAGCCCATATGATACACTGCGATGAAGTGCTTCTGACACGCAATCGCCAGGAACGGCAACGGGTGCGTCGGGTTGGCATGATATCCGGGAGGATAAAGTTCATGCGGAACGCAATAGTTGATCATACCGCTGGCCATTGTCTCGACAAATCCGGCAGGCAGGTTCCTACGCACGATGTCTCTCAGTTTGCCGATGGGTTCACGTTTGTCATCGTCGGCTTGTTTGATGTATTCATCGGGCGTTGCAGCGTTCGATTGCATACTTTCAATTTTTTCGAAATATAAAAACTTCCCTGCTCTTCATCTCGCGGCAGACCCCTCATCCATATTGATCCGACCTGTTATATTCCTGATCTCGGTAGCAACTGAATAGATCAGCGCCAGGGGATTGAAAGACGAGATCGGTGGATTCCTGGTTTCACTTTCAACTACGTCCTTTCTGGCCAGCGACTCCGCCTCATTCAGCACTTCGACAATATTTTCAGAAAGCCGTTCACGCTCTTCAGATCGTCTGAGCGTGTCGGGCGACAAGGCCGAGATCCTGTTCGTCAGTGTATGATTGGCAATAACGAACTGGTGAAGTAACGCGGTCGATTTGCTGTTCACGGGCTCCGACAACATCTGTTGGAAGATGTCCGAGATATTGGTCAGCGATACGATAGCATCCCTCCTGGCATTCCGATAGGATTGCCTGTCTTTCAATTCGTCGGTCGCAAATTTTAACGCACAGCTGAAGTAACGCCTGTTATTCTGAATGACCTTTTCCATGGCCGTCCTGATATTACCGCTCTGCCATACCGGGAAAATAAAACGGGCGGCAAAGGCAGCGATCACCGCTCCGATCAACGTGTCTATGAGCCGTTCCCCAATGAGCAGCCGGAACTTTTCAGGATCCAGAAAGTGAAACGTGATGATGAGGTAGATCGTGAGGCATGTTACAAACGCCAGATAATAGATCCGGAGGAAGCTATAGGCAAGCAACATGGTGATGATCATGAGCATGAAGAGAATGCCATTGTGGTGAACAAACCAGATGATCAAACTCCCCGTGATGATCCCGGTCATCGTGCCGATGACGCGCTCGTAATTTCTCTTTTTCGTAAGATGATAAACCGGTTTCAGGATCGTAACGATGGTTAGCATGATCCAATAAGAGTGGCTAAGTGAAAATGCCAGCGACACCACATAACCGATCGTAATTGCCACGGCAATCCTGAGGGAGAAGCGAAACACGTTCGATTGCATGGAAAGGTTTTCACGCAACAGGTCGAATGAGAACGTCGTTGACTCCACCGATTCTTCGGCGGTCGTCGGAATATTTGCGTGTGGCTGCTCAAGGCGGCTGTAGAGCGCGATCTTGTTGACCCGATTGAGGATGGTCTCCACATTTGCCAGGGTGCTCTCCAGCGACATCACGATCGCCGATGTGTTGGCATCACCTTTTGCCGTCCCTGTCTCTTTCAACGATGCTGCAAGCCCCGTAAAGTCTTTTTTGAAATCAGGTATCTTGTGAACGGGAAGTCCCGCCTGGATCGATAAGCCGACATACTCGAGCTCTGCAACGACCTGCAGGATTACGCGGTAAAACCCACTAACAATTTGTGTATGCCCCAATGTTGCATGGAGAAGCTGATAATCCTGGTAGGAGTGCATTGTTTCCTCAAAAAGCTCTGATGCTTCGAGGTACATCATCATGAGGCTACGGCTTTTCGGGCTCGGGTCACCGACAAATTGCCGTGTTCTGAAGAGCAACTCGCGCACCTGATTCTGCGTGTTCAGAACATTGACCTGTGCCGTCATCACCCTCGAATACGATGCCTCGATGCCGTCGTTGCTTTTATAAAACGAAGCCCGCGTCCGAAGGTACTCTGCAAGCACCAGCATGTACTCGCCCAGGGCCTGTTCAACAAGCCTGTAGGGTTGAAGCCGGTAAAGCAAAATGCTGAAGAAAGCGTACCATAGTCCTCCCCCACCGGTGATCAACGCTGAATAAAAAGCGTTGATGTCTGAATCATCAGGGGTAATGTTCAGCAGCATGACCACAAACGCGAGAGTCCCGATCGCGCTGGCCCGCGCTCCATAGATCGAAATGAAAGAATACAGGAAGGAGATCAGCAACACGCCGATGAACAGGAGGATCTCGTAGTCACGGATCGCAAACGTGATGAGAACGGTCAGCGCATTCAACAGGGACGCTATCAGCATCCCGTTTCTCCGGTGATGAATTGGGCCTGGCGAGTCGATGATCCCTACGAAAAGTGCGCCGAGCAGGAACGGGATACCTTCCGTAAGCCAGCCGTAATAACCCATGACCAGCATGGGCACGAGCACGCCTGCAGTGATTCTCAGGCCTGAGCTCCAATACTGACTGGTGGTAAACCTTTGAATTTCCTTAAGGTAATCGCCCGGCTGAAAAATGGAAAGCACCTTCACTGCGGATCAGCTTTATTCGGATTGAATTCCTGATGTTCTCCAGGTGTCTTCGACGCCATCGCCGAAATGAAAACGGCAACCATCTCTTCCGGGTCGTTGGTCACGAAGAGCTCTGCATCGGGCTTCAGAAGATTGGAGGAATAGATCCCTTCGGTGCCCGGGTAATTCGATTTCCAGACGCTCGTACACTTGATCAATCTGAACAGCGAGTCCCGGAGGT
>CBHTUB010000546.1:0-3219 GCA_966095595.1 uncultured Chryseosolibacter sp.
GGATATGCCGTTCGTCGGGTCGCGGATGTACCGTGATTCCCTGGGCGCCAAAGCGCTCACAGTTCTGAGCACTCAGGATCACGTCCGGATTATTTCCACCGCGCGCATTCCTGAGTGTGGCAATTTTATTAATATTGACGCTGAGTCTGGTCACAGGCTTAACCAAGTTCAAATTAATTATTAATGTCTAATTGTTTTGTTCGAAAATTAAATAACTCTCGTGACATATGAGTCTTAAACAACAAATAGATGCGGACATCAAGAAAGCGATGCTGGCAAAAAACAAGGAGGAGCTCGAGGCACTTCGCAGCATCAAATCATTGATCCTGCTGGCGGAAACCGAAAAAGGTGTTGCATCGGATATCACTTCCGACGCAGAGATGAAGCTTCTTACCAGGGCAGCAAAGCAGCGCAAGGAATCTGCCGATATCTTCCAGCAGCAAAACAGAAGCGATCTCGCTGAGCGAGAGCTATTTCAGCTTGAAATTATCAACCGGTACCTGCCTAAGCAACTCTCGGAGGACGAAGTTGCCGCCATTGTAAAATCGATCATCACCGAGGTGGGAGCGAAGGGACCCCAGGACATGGGAAAAGTGATGGGTGTGGCCACCAAAAAACTAGCCGGACAGGCCGACGGAAAAGTGATCTCTGAACTCGTAAAGAAACTATTGACTTCTTGAGCTGGTTCGATATTGCCATTCTGGCGATCATAGTCTTTGGAGCATACCGGGGTTACAGGGAGGGGTTCCTGATGGAGCTCTTTTCTCTCCTGGCAATCGTGCTGGGTATTTTGGGCGCCTTCAAACTTCTGGGTGTCGCCCTGATCTTTCTCTCCGACAAATTTGATATCGACAAGAAGATGCTGCCCTATGTTGCGTTCGCAGTCGTCTTCATCATTATCGTGCTCATTGTCATGCTGATCGGCAAGACATTACGTCTGTCTATTGACAAATCTTTTCTCGGTAGGGTCGATGAAATTGCGGGTTCGTTTCTCGGAGCAGTGAAAACTGTGTTCCTCATCAGTGTACTAATGTGGATCCTGTCTTCCCTGAGGGTAAGTTTTCCTGAACATTGGACCGAAAGCTCGAAGATCGCACCATGGGTAGCTGACTTCGCGCCCGATTTCACTGAATGGATTTCACAATACGTCCCTATTTTTAAGGACCTTTTCTGAGTAATATTTTGAGGGGTTTAAACCATTTATTCTAGTATTTTTTTCCTTACTTATCGATCATATTGAAAATGTCAATAACTGTTAAAGAAGAAGGCGGCTACAAATTCGTTGACGAGGGAAGCGGACAGGTCCTCTTGCTGCTCCATGGATTATTCGGGGCGTTGAGTAACTGGGAGGGTGTTGTCAATCGTTTTTCAAAAAACTTCAGGGTTGTCATTCCGATGCTGCCGATATACGAGATGCCGATAAAGGAGGCCGGCCTCGAAGGACTGCGAAAATTTGTAGAAGACTTCGTTGCATTCAAAAACCTTAACGACATGATCATCATGGGCAACAGTCTTGGCGGACACATTGCCCTGTTGTATACCCTGAAGAACGAGTCGAAGGTGAAGAAGCTGATCCTCACCGGTAGCTCCGGATTGTTCGAGGATTCGATGGGCGGATCTTATCCCAAACGGGGAAATTATGAATATATTCGGGAACGTGTAGCCTATACTTTTTACGACCCAAATGTCGCTTCAAAGGAGCTGGTTGACGAAGTTTTCGAAACAACGAAAAGCATCCCCAAGTGTATGCGCATTGTTGCGATCGCCAAATCGGCGCAGCGCAATAACCTAGCAGATGAACTGAACGAAATAAAAGCGCCAACCCTACTGGTTTGGGGCCTTAACGATACGATAACGCCGCCAATAGTAGCGCATGAATTTAATCGCCTGATCCCTAATTCCGCGTTGAGGTTTATCGATCGCTGCAGTCATGCGCCCATGATGGAACATCCTCACAAGTTCAATGAGCTTGTTGAAGATTTTCTGGTCACATAATTGCAGTGGTTCCGGTACTGGAACGCTTTTTAATATCATCCAACCTAAACACTAGCTTGTTATGATTGCCGAAGATCTGATCAACCACATGATTCCGCCGCTCAAGGGCACGGACGATGCACACAAAGCTATTGTTTGGATGGAAGAGTTCAGGTGCAACTATCTTCCGGTGGTTGATAACTCGCGCCTGCTCGGATTCATTTCCGAAGAGATCATCCTTGAAACCAACGACATTGAAAAACATGTCGGTGACTTCAACCTCGTCGGGCTGAGCTGCTATGTTCATTTGGACACTCACTTCTACGATATTCTCAAGGTTGCAACAGATAACAAGCTGCAGATGGTAGCTGTTCTCAACGAAGACCAGCAATATAGCGGCGTGATCACCGTACAGGACACCCTTACCTCGTTTGCCCAGACCGCTGCTGTTCAGATGCCTGGCGCCATTCTTGTGTTGTCGATGAAGTACGTCGACTACTCGCTCTCAGAGATCAGCAGATTGATTGAAGAAAACCATGCAAAGATTCTCAGCAGCATCATAAAGGAGGATCCGCTGGACCCCGGGAAGATCAGGCTGACACTCAAGATCAACCAGGTAGATATGTCCCGTATTGTGGCGACCCTCGAGCGGTTCAACTACAAGGTGATCGGCAGATATCAGGAAAGCAAACCCATGGAGAACGAACGCGAGCGGATCGACATGCTTCTCAGGTATCTCGACATCTGATACTTCTATTGCCCGCAGTTCGTATATTTAGTGCCGGGTCAGAACATCCGAACTAATGAAAATTGCTGTTCACGGTAAAGAATTCAAAAAAGAGACAGCTCCGGTCATACTTAAAATTTTCGAGACACTCAGTCATTCCCCGGATATTCAGATCTATGTTTCCGCCAGGTTCGAAACATATCTCAAGCAACCGGTCTTTAAAAAGTTCAAATGGTCCGTATATAACTCGGGGGCCGATCTATCCGACTTCAACTTTCTTATCAGTGTGGGAGGAGACGGGACGCTCCTGGAATCCGTTACACACATTGGTCGCGCGCAGATTCCGATCCTCGGTATCAATACCGGTCGGCTTGGGTTTCTGGCGACGATCAGTAAAGACGACGTAACGCATGCGCTTCATAAAGTCCTGCTCGGTGCCTATACCATAGACAAACGCGCCGTGCTGAAACTTGAATCCGAACCCAGGATCTTCGGTGATCTGAACTATGCTCTCAACG
>CBHTUB010000547.1:0-3217 GCA_966095595.1 uncultured Chryseosolibacter sp.
GTAGTCCCGACAGGAATCGAACCTGCATCAAAAGTTTAGGAAACTCCTATTCTATCCATTGAACTACGGGACCAATAAAGGGGCAAAAATAAAAAAAGGTTCTCAGCTTCCAACTGATTCGTTCTCATCGTAAAGCTCCGGCACCGAAGTCCCAGGCAAATAATTGGGGTACATCGTCATGTGCTTCTTCCTGACCTGGTCGAAAAGAACCTGTTTCAGATCCTGCAGGTTTTCGCGTTCTGTCGCAGAGATAAAAACGATGTGATCAAACCCCTTTTGGCGGTAAAAACCCCGCATATCTTCCAGATTCACGTCAGGATGCTGCTTTTTAAACTCGTCGATCTTGTTCAGGACCAGAATGGTCGGTATCCCCGCAGCTCCAATATCACCGAGCGTTTTGGTTACGATCTCGATCTGATTGTCGTGAAAAGGATGCGACAGGTCCACCACAGGCAAAAGAATGTCGGCCTCGCGAACTTCATCGAGTGTCGACTTGAACGACTCAATCAGGTGATGCGGGAGCTTACGGATAAACCCTACCGTATCAGACAACAAAAATGGAATGTTTTCCAGCGATACCTTACGGACCGTTGAATCGACGGTGGCGAACAATTTATTTTCAGCCAGCACATCACTCTTCGAAAGCAGATTCATCAACGTCGATTTTCCAACGTTCGTGTACCCGACCAACGCAGCGCGGACTATCCCGGTGCGCGACTTGCGCTGGGTCTGACGCTGCTTCTCGATCTTTTCGAGCTTCTCCTTGAGCAATGTGATCTGGTAGCGGATCTGACGGCGGTCAGTTTCAATTTCCCTTTCGCCGGCACCACCCCTTGTGCCCGTACCACCGCGCTGGCGCTCGAGGTGAGTCCACATGCGTGTAAGGCGTGGCAAAAGGTATTGATACCTGGCCAGCTCGACCTGGGTACGCGCCTGCGCTGTCTGCGCCCGAAAAAGAAAAATATCAAGGATCAGAAGACTTCGGTCGTAAACACGAACACGTGTTGGCGAATCTTTATCGGTGTTGAAGGCTTTTTCAAGATTTCTTAGTTGCGATGGACTCAGATCGTCGTCAAAAATCACATTCGTCACCTTATTGTTAAGCACGAACTCGCTGATTTCCTCCAACTTACCTTTTCCCACGAACGACCGCGAATCGGGATGCGGCAGATTTTGAACAAATCTATTGATCGTTTTTATCCCAGCAGTTTCCGCCAGAAAAGCCAGCTCGTCAAGGTGTTCACGGGTGATCTCCTCCTCCCTTGGGCCGCCAAGCGCAACCAGTACTGCCAAATTTGTTTTATCAGTCATTTACTTTTTAAAAAAGAAGAGTATAAACGTCTAAAAATGAGACAAGGTTTCCTATTTCCAGCGCCAAATTCGTACCTTTGGAGTTGAGGGAGTCGGAAAATCGGCTGTCTGACGATTATTTTAGCTTTTTGTCGAAATGGCTATGTAATTGCGAATACCCCACTAAATCAGAGCCCAATGAAAGTCGCAATTGTGTTGAACACATCCTGGAACATTTACAATTTCAGGATGAACTTCGTAAAAAGCCTGCTGTCACAGGGATACGAAGTGCATACGATAGCTCCTGCAGATGAATACACGCACAAACTGGTCGAGGCCGGATGTATTCATCACAACGTGAGAATGGATAGTCGCGGTGCAAATCCCATAAAAGACACTGCCCTGATATTCGAGCTTTTCATGATCTATAAAAAGCTCAGGCCGGATGTGATCCTTCACTATACCATCAAGCCTAACGTGTACGGAACACTTGCTGCTGCCATGCTGCGTATTCCTGTCATCAACAACGTCTGTGGTCTGGGCACCGTGTTTTTGAAAAACGACCTTCTGTCGGCAATCGCTATATTTCTTTACAAGCTCAGCTTCCGCTTCTCGCAGAAGGTATTCTTTCAAAATCCTGACGACCTGAAGCTGTTCCAGAAGAAGAAGATTGTAAGAAGCAATCAGGTGGACTTGTTGCCTGGCTCCGGCATCGACCTTCAAAAATTCAGGCCGGGTGAAAAACATCGTAACGAGAAGTTCACATTCCTCCTCATATCACGTCTTATCACAGACAAAGGCATTTACGAATATATTCAGGCGATCAGGCGGCTTAGGGAAGAAGGCGTTGAAGCCCGATTCCAGATCCTTGGCGCGATAGACGAAGAACACAAACGCGGTATCAAGCAGGAAACGATCCACGGCTGGATCGACGAAAACCTGATCGAATACCTCGGCACCACCGATGATGTTCGCGGCTTTATCAACAAGGCAGACTGCATTGTTCTCCCATCCTACCGTGAAGGCACACCAAGGACCCTGCTCGAAGCGGCCAGCTCGTCAAAGCCTATCGTGGCCACCAACGTGCCCGGCTGTAACAACGTTGTAAAGAACAACTACAACGGCTTGCTCTGCCGGATGAAAGACTACAACGACCTCGCTGATAAAATGAAGCAAATGAGCAGCCTCAGCTCAGAGAAACTTGAGGAATTCGGCCGTAACGGCAGGAAAAAAATGGAAATTGAGTACGATGAATCTCTGGTGATAAACAAGTATCTTGCTGCACTTACATCGTACAAAAAAGCTTCTTAGTATCAATGCAAATAAAGGAGACCGGGATCACGGGACTTATTGAGATCATTCCTCCTGTTTTTCCAGACGACCGTGGATGGTTCTTTGAGTTTTATAAGGAAGACGTGCTGGCCAGTGCCGGCATAACGACTAAGTTTCCACAGGAAAACATGTCGTTCTCAAAGAAAAACGTCATTCGCGGCTTACATTTCCAGCTGCCACCCTTTGCCCAGGGAAAACTAGTCACGGTTATCAGGGGAAAAGTACTCGATGTAGTCGTAGATCTGCGTCCTGACTCCCCGACATTCAAAAAAGTTTTCACATGCCTGCTGGATGGAGAAAAGCATAACCTCCTGATGGTGCCGGAAGGATTCGCGCATGGATTTGTGGCGTTGGAAGATTCCATTTTCCACTACAAATGCACAAATGTATACAGCAAGCAGCACGAAGGTGGTATCGCATGGAATGATCCGGACCTGAACATCTCGTGGCCCGTTGAGAATCCGATCATCTCGGAGAAGGATCGTCAACTGCCAACATTGAGGGATTTGATGCGAAAATCTGTAATTTCGCAGTAGAAATTTATAACCCCTTGGTTAAGCGCTTATTCACGTACTTTTTTATTGGTTGCTTTCTT
>CBHTUB010000548.1:0-3177 GCA_966095595.1 uncultured Chryseosolibacter sp.
GGGCGAGATACACGTAAGTAGTGAAATAAATCGTGGCACAGTATTCACCATTATGCTTCCAGTATGAGAATTCTTTTAGCTGAAGAAACCGAGCCCCTGGCAGAGGCTATTGCGGACATTTTGAGAATGGCAGATTATAAAGTGCGAATCGTGGCGAATGGAGAAGAAGGTATGAAAGAAATCCCTGTCTTCGATCCGCAATTGGTCATTACTGATATTGAAATGCCCGTAATGAACGGACTTGATTTTTTGCGAAACATTCGAAGCTCAGACGAGAAGAAAAACGTGCCTGTAATCATACTTTCAGCGAAGGTCAGCAGTGACGATATCAGAAAAGGTTTGGAAGCAGGGGCAAATGTTTACCTTAAAAAACCGTGCAGCGCCGATGAGCTACTTACTGCTGTCGATGATGTATTAAAGGGATATAGCGTTAAAGAAATTTAGCGTTTGGCAGTCCGGCGCTTAATACTCCGAAGGCGCAATGTAAAAGGTCGGTTTTGCGCGCCGACCGTCTTGTTTCCCTCACTCAATCAAGGATTCCGGTTATTCGAGCTTTCGCATTTTTTTTTGTAATGACTTTGCTTAACAGACATTAGGGCAGCCATTTGTAACTTCCTTAGGCCCATCCGTTGCTACCAAATTATCATTTGAGTCAAAAGCTCGGTCTTGCAGATTTCTCCCCTCATGAAATATCGAACCCAATAAGCTCAACTCAGTCTGCAGAGACACGCAGAGGAAGATGCCTTATTTTCTTAATTTTCCGCCTGAACATAAGCAAGTCATGAAAGCAAAAGACCTCTTACAACTAAGATTGGCAAATCAGCGATTAACTTCGACAGAGTTTGAGACTTGTACAGATGTTGTTTCCCATTTCGGCGCGATGCAATCGCAGGATTACGCGATGGCAAAATGGGCGGTGGGCGCGCGGATGCGGAAGGCGACTGATGCCGATGTCGAGAATTGTGTGAACTCCGGAGAGATCGTCAGGACGCATATACTAAGGCCGACATGGCACTTTGTTAGCCGTGAAGACATCCGGTGGATGATGGAGCTGTCGGCACCGTATGTCAGGAAAGCAACACGGTATGTCGACAGGCAGGTAGGACTTACAGATGAGGTCTTCAAAAAAGCCTGGAAGGTGATCGGTGCTGCGCTGGAGCAGGAAGACGATCTTACAAAAGAGGACCTGATGGATCGGCTTGAGAAAAAGAAGATCAAGGTTGACAGTCTGCTGGCTACCCAGATATTGATCCGCGCCGAGCTGGAAATGCGCATATGCAACGGAGCAAGAAAGGAAAAGAAATTTACCTACTCGCTCTTCGACAAAAGGGTCCCCCCTTCCAAAAAAATATCCAAAAGGGACTCAGTGATAAAACTCGCATCGATTTATTTCAATTCCAGAGGACCGGCCACCGCGAAAGATTTTATGTGGTGGAGCGGATTGAGCCTGTCAGATGCGAAATATGGAATATCAGGGTTGGGTGACCAACTTAAGTGCGTGTCAATTGATGGGTTGAATTATTTTTACCTTGAGAACATCGGCTATGCAAAAAAGGAAATATCCGTATTGCTTCCCTCCTATGACGAATATATGGTGGGTTACTCTGAAGGCAGGACCATAGCATTCCCTCCCGGCATCGATAAATCGTTTTTAGGCAATGGAATATTCAAGCCGGTAGTTCTGTCTGATAATGCAATCGTAGGCAGGTGGAAAAAGTTAACCAAAGAACCATTCGCCGAGATTGAATTCGTGACTGACGCCGGAAAACGCAGTGGAGTAAAATCGAGCCTGCAGGCATTTAAATCGTTTCTGCGCAAATAAATACCGGGGTGACGTCAAGCGGATCGGGGTACTATTTTTCTGTTGAAATAATTTCCAGAATCTTTCTTGCCAGTTCATCCTCGTTCTCTCCTGTGAGCACATGAGAGGCCTCCTTTCCATCGCACACTACATTCATCCTTAAGGTCAGCTTACCGTCCGTCTGTTTATAAAGGCCGCTGAGCTGACAGGCATCCGGGTATTCGGAAACATCCACAAACAGAAGCGCCGCGTCAGAGCCCTTTGCGGACATGCCATTCAACGCTTCGTCTATCTTCTTTCCAAGGCCCAGGGCATCCTTCAGCTTTATTTCGTCAATGAAGTTGGACCGGATGAAAACCGGTTTGGTGGCTGCGATGGGAATCCGTTTCTTATCTTCCGATGTGAGCTCCCCTATATCAAAGCTTTGTGAACCGTTCGGACTGAATACCTGTGGCTTCTGAATACCTCCTATACCGGTGGCAAGAACCGGTACGCGATCCTGCGCATATTGAAACAACTGGTTGATGTCTGCAAATCTGTCGTCGCGGAGGGCAAGTCCCCTGAGACCTTCCAGCAGGCTGTAGGTGAGGATCCCCTGTCCGTAGCGGCTCGCCTCATAACTCACGGCATCGGCCGCACAACCTGTAATGATATGCATACCGGTACGGTCTTTCATTCGGTCCAGCGCCCTCAGGGTACTTGATTCGATATCTTTTTTCACCATCAGGTTGTCGACTACCTTGCCCGATGCGCAGGCGTCTATGATGAGCACTTGTTTCAATGCCGGCACTTTTTTGAAGAGCTGCACCAGCTCATTGCTCGAGAGGGTTGCCTGATCACGGATAGCCGGATCGTTGTAGGCAGCTGCATTCCCGGTAAAGGCATCTGCCGTGAGATAATGAAAATCTCCTTCCGTACCTCCAACATTGATTCCATGGCCCGACAGGTAAACAACAATGACATCTTCGGGCGACGCCGTTGAGGCGATCGCTTCGAAGGTTTTCAGGATATTTGCTTTTGTAGGATGTTTGCCCGGCGACTGATTGGACGTGAGGGTATGAACGAAGCTTTTATCGATGCCGAATAATCGTTTTGCTCCCAGGTCGAGTGCGTTGGCCATATCGTCGGCATCCTTTGCAGCATATTTGAGGTCGATCTCTGAACCGGTATAATCCGACACACCACAAACCACAATATGGATCGCGGGTTTGATCTGTGCCTTTGAAGGGGGCTGGTATGTCACTATGGCTCCCCTGCTTTCAATCCACTTGCCGCTGTTCCAGGCTTTGATCGCTAAATAATTCTCGGTGCCGGGCAACAAGTTCTTCAACGTGCTCACGGAAATATTGAAGGTCAGCGTACCTCCAACTTGTTTT
>CBHTUB010000549.1:0-3175 GCA_966095595.1 uncultured Chryseosolibacter sp.
AAAGTTTTATTCCTGAATCTTTGTAACGCAGTTCAATTTCTTTACCGATATGCAGTTTCATTACGTAAAATTAGAATCCTGATTTCCAATGATCTGCGAAATTCCATGTAAAAAAATATCGCTGATCGTGTAAATTATATGCGAGTTTTGTTACTTTGGCATTAATAATTCATAACTATGAACACCTCTCTTACTCAAGAAAGCGCATTTCAGTGCATTTTTGCCATCAACCCTTTTGAACTACCCCCCGATAAACAACCCAATCTCTTCGAGGGAGGGCGACCTCACCTATGTTTAGAGGCCAGACAATTTTGTTGAGGAAGCCCAGGGCATTCATTTTTGAATGCCCTTTTTCTTGTTCAGCCCTGCCAGATTTTGAGCTATTTTACCCCTGATTAATTATTCCCACAAGAACCAGAGGGATCACCCATCATGTTTCGGTTTTTAACAATTGAGCAATCGCCCAGTGAGGCAGTAGTCAGGATTTTGAACGATAATGTTATAGGCACACCGGGCCAGGGGATGTTGTATCAGCATAAAGGTGTACTCGATAAGATATACAGAATCGAGGCCCCGTTCTTTGTAAATCTCTTCAGAAACGATAGGGTCGTGGGCACATGCTGCTTTTGCTTTCGCGAAGTTCGATCGATAGGAAATAAGTACCATGCGTTCTACATCCGATATTTTTCTTTCAGGGAGATCTTTCGCAGAAAATTGATCACTGACAAAAAACTTTCGCGGAGAAACAGTTCCATCCGCAAGGAGATAGATGCCGTTCTTTCGGGCAATGGTTTAAGAAAACAAGAGGGTGAGAAATTTTACCATTTCGCCTATGTAGACCCGGCAAATATCCGATCGGCTCAGCTCTGTGACGAGTTTGGCTTCACAAAGATCCGGGAATACGCAACCATAATCTTTAACAGGATCAATCCCCGAAGAAATCATAAGGCCGCTGCGATCTCTCCCCTGGAAGAAGCTGAAATGAAACGTTTGCTCGAAGATTTTTATTCCGGATACTCATCATTTTCCCTCGGGAATCTTTTCGGTGGGCGGAACTATGTTGTTGTAAAAGATCAGTCGGGAAATGTCCTCGCAGGAATGCAGGCAAGTCCCGACCGATGGAAAATCCTATCGCTGCCCGGCTTTTCCGGAAAGATCATATCCACCGTCTTCCCTCATCTCCCCATATCTAGAAAGTTCTTCGACAAAGATTATCGCTTTCTGGTCATTGAAGGAGTTTATTTTAAACCGGGTCATGAAAAGGAAATTGAGTTGTTACTCGAAGACCTGTTGGCGAGCTACAATTTGAACAGTGCTATTATCGTTGTCGATGCCGGCTCGTCGCTTTATCGGGCTCTCAGGTCTATTGATTTAGGTCTCGTGGATAGCCTGCAAAAGGAAGTGCGCGGAAATGTGATCTGCCGGTTCAATGGATTTACGAGTCAGGAAATTCAGTCATTTAAAGATACAGCCGCTTATATTTCAGGGATTGACGTCACCTGACGGATCCTGGCAAACGGGTCGTTTTTGAACGCTTCCTTCTGAAAATCAATGATATTTGAATAACCGTTTACACGGTTTTTTATTGTTGGAGCCCTTCTTTACATTTGTTCGCTCCCATAAAAAAGTCAGATGGACAAATTTTCATATATCTCGAATGCAGACGTTGGTTATGTTGACCAGCTCTACCAGAATTACAAGAATGATCCTGCTTCGGTTGATCAAACCTGGCAGAAATTCTTCGAAGGTTTCGATTTCTCAGTGCAGCATTACGCCGGCAATGGAAAAGGTGGCGGAGCGGCAGTAGCCGACTCGCTGTCTATCAAAGAAACACAGGTACGTAACCTGATATTCGCATACCGTTCATTCGGACATCTTGCTTCGAAAACAAACCCCGTTCGCGAAAGAAGGAACCACAATGTAAACCTTGATCATAAGAGCGTCGGGCTCAGCGATGCGGATCTCGACACGGAATTCGACGTGGCCGCCGAGATAGGAATGCCAAAGTCGTCATTGAGAAAAATCATCGAGAAGCTGAAAGCTGTTTATGTCGGCCCTATCGGTTTCGAATATAATTTTATCAGGAACGATGAGATCCGTCAGTGGTTCTTCCAGAAATGCGAGAAAGAATACTATACATACAACCCGAGCAACGACGAGAAAAAGAGAATTCTTTCGAAGCTGAATGAAGCTGCCGTATTTGAGAACTTCCTTCACACGAAGTTTCTCGGTCAGAAACGCTTTTCCCTTGAAGGTGGCGAAAACACGATCCCTGCGCTTCAAACCATCATCAATAAAGCAGCTGAGCTGGATGTGAAGGAAGTCGTTATCGGCATGGCGCACCGTGGCCGACTCAACGTGCTGTCGAATATCCTTGGGAAGACCTACGAGCAGATATTCACGGAGTTTGAAGGAAATGTAAATCCCGACCTCACCATGGGAGATGGTGATGTGAAATATCACCTGGGATATGCCAGCCATATCACTTCTCCGTCCGGAAAGAAAATATATGTAAAGCTTACGCCGAACCCTTCTCACCTGGAAGCGGTAGATCCTTTGGTTATCGGATATACACGCGGACAGATCGATGACGAGTATGGCGGAGAGCTCAAGAGCGCAATGGCCATCCTGATCCATGGCGATGCTGCCGTTGCAGGTCAGGGTCTTGTATATGAAGTAGTGCAGATGTCGGGGCTCCCCGGATATACAACCGGTGGAACAGTCCACTTCGTGATCAATAACCAGGTTGGTTTTACAACCGACTTCGATGACGCAAGAACCAGTATCTACTGTACGGACATCGCCAAGATCGTCGACGCTCCGGTATTGCACGTGAACGGCGACGATGCAGAGGCTGTCAATTTCTGCGCAAACCTTGCAGTTGAATACAGACAAAAATTTGGCAAGGATATTTTCGTCGACATGCTTTGCTACCGCAGACATGGGCACAACGAAAGCGATGAACCGAAATTTACCCAGCCAAAGCTTTACAACCTTATTGCAAAGCATCCAAACCCGCGTGAGGTCTATGTCAAGAGGCTTGTCGACAAAGGTCATGTAGACGCTGCGTTGGCAGACGAAATGGATAAGAACTTCAGAAATCAGCTGCAGGACAGGCTCAATGAGGTGAAGCAAAAACCGCTTCCGTACAAGCCGCAGAAGATCGAAGCAGAGT
>CBHTUB010000550.1:0-3171 GCA_966095595.1 uncultured Chryseosolibacter sp.
CCTTCATGCTGATCGTATCGCCGGGCATTACTGAAAGTGATTTAGCAAGGCCGTACACTTCATTAGTCCCACCTGATAACCTTTGTGAATATCCATCGGCTGCACCGTTGGTCTTATCAAAGATGTTCGAGTACACAAACTTGGCATTGTTGTATCGCAGGAACTCGCTTTGCTCGCTGACCAAATTCGCAGGCTCGGGCGTCCCTGTAGCTGACTCAGTCTTAGGTTTCGTGGTAAAAGTAAGGTGCACATTACCCAGATGATCCTTCAAGTGATACTGATACTTACTCGTCACCGGCATGTAGCTTCCCTCCGCCGTATTAATAAACTTCAGTGTATCATTCTCATAAAACAAATCACCCACATATTCATCAGTACACACTTTTATCAATAAAAAAGCCCCGCGTTGGATGCGAGGCTATAAATTGTCATAGATTTGGAACAGTAAACTCAGTTGTTATTAAATATTAATTGATATCGTTTAGTTAACACATGTTTTTCTCCGTCTACGCTCCGCGTGGATGAGTACAACAGACCATGCCGATATTGATAGACGATTTTGACAGGAGGTTCAAAATACTCTACGGAAGACAGTTTATCTCCATCATATTTGTAGACCCAATATCTGTGAAGGGCTCCTCTTGAATCAAAATCTTCTTTTTTAATTACTCTTTGTTGATCGTCATAAAAATTTTTCCAGAAGAATCGGCCGAGTGAATCCACTTCTTCAATGATGCCATGATTATTGTTTAATTTGATTAGTGATATCGAGTAAAGAGATGTACTAGAATCACGAGGAAAGAACTCAAAGGTTTTCTGTTTTAGCACACTGTCGCCAATTGATGTATATTGATACACATAGTCACCAGCATCAGAAGAAAACCTTGTTAGTAAACGACTGTTATCAAATGACCTTTTCAATATACTACCGGAGATTCGCTCCTTCACCATATTTCCTTTGGAATCAAACCAAGTCGTATCGTTCCAAGTGGCAGAATCACAGGTAGCCAGATCATTGTCGCAATAACTCGTAATTAACATTTTAATGTCCGTGCCCCAAAACGCTTCTCTAAAGGGGTCTTGGGTTATTTCTTTTAATTCTCCGGACTCTCTACAACTGATAACAAATATGAGCGTCAATAATAAAAAATGTTTTCGCATGTTCTATGGCGTTTTCTTTGTTGTATTTGTCGTAGCCCTCTGAACTTGGCCTTTAAATGCATTGTCCTTAGCGGCATTTGTACCATATCGTTCCTGCATAGCTGGGATATAATTTACAGAGTTTGTAGCTGGTCGAGTTACTACATCCCAACCTCCATAATCCGCATAGTCTTTTCTTATACCATTTGCATTATTCATTATACCCCCAGCTGCATGATCTTCTTGACCTCTTGCTCCAAGTGCCTTGATTGTTTCCGAACTGTGGCCCGCTCCATGTAACGTCGAAACAGCTGCACTTGTGTGTTTATCTTTCCAAATCAATGGATCCGAGTAATCCACTGCTATACCAGTTCCTCGATTTGGCGGATCTCCTGGTCCTCGACTGGAATATTCAGAATTTCCTCTACCAGTTTTTTCCCATCCTTCCACTTGATCGTTGTACTTTGTATTCTTACTAATTTGCCGAGTCATCATCCCCACTTCCCTTTTATTATTCCCAACAACCGCCCAGTTATCAGTCTTATCTAATTTCGAAGCATCAAACTTTCCAATTTTATCTTGATCATAAAATCGCACTTCTGTTTTGAGCCCTAGCTGTTCCAAGATTGCTGTGGCCGTTGCCGCAAGCTTCTGTGCTTCTTCTTTGTTAAATCCTTTCGTTGCAAGGAGGTAAATAATATTGTCTTTTCCGTCCGGGTCGCAAAGCAGAACCGGATTATTAGCTGTATAGGTGTATGGAGATAATATCTCATAAAAATCAGAGTGAGGATCAGGACCTGCCCATCGTCCAAGCTCGCTCATGTAAATTCTCGCTCCAAAGTCAAGCCACCCAAGATTCAATTCATTCTGAATCTCCTTTCCACCAAACAAATATTTCTGTTGTGATGAATCGTCTAATTGATGCGAGTCACGAGCTAATCCAAACGGATAATAATCATCCATCTGAACAATCGCTGATTGCCTATGTTCAACTCTCAGATCATCAAAATAAACTTCCACAGGTACTGATTCTTCATTACTAAGGTAAATATACACATATCCCGGTTCTGATATTATTACCTGCCCTTGCAATAGTTCATGAGGTGTGTTTTGTCCATACTCCTTCGCATTTGCAGAAAGGCGGCTATACCCTCCGTTGATGTAATTAAAGTCGTGATCGAAAATCAACCAGTTCAAATATGCTTTGGGCGCACCAGGATTCTGCGTTTGGGCGAGATATCCGGAATATGAAAACGATGAAGTACTTGATGAATAGCTGGATCCTTCAAATACTACGGTAGATGCCCCCGACGCAACCTGACCCATGAGCGTGTTAAATGCACCTGTCCAATTAGCCGTATTCTGATCTACATACTTCGCATACACCTCCATTTTAATTGTATCCCCAGGCATGACCGAAATAGATTTGGCAAGACCGTATTTTTCGTTTGACCCTCCAGTTAAGCGTTGAGCATAACCATCGGATGTACCGTTCGTATGATCAAAAATATGCGAGTATACTCTCTTGGCATTTTCGAGTCGTAAAAATTCAGATTGCTCTGACGCAACGTTCGACGTCTCATAGGTCGCTACTGCATTATCATCTTCAGACTTCGCTGTAAAGGTCAAGTGAACGTTCCCTAAATGGTCCTTCAAATGATACTGGTACTCATTCGTCGCCGGCATATAACGCCCCTCCGCTGTATTAATAAACTTCAGCGTCATTCTCATAAAACAAATCACCAATATATTCGGTAGCTTTTGTTAAAGCCGTCCCAGCATACAACTGCTGCGTGAGTTTCTTGCCAGAGGCATCATGGTGATATAGTAATTTGTCAGATCCCTTAACTACCTGTTTCGGCAGGTTCAGAAAGTTATACGCAATGTCACCCTTAGCAGACAAGCCCTTATTCTTGTCCTTGTCCAGGTTGCCATTGAAATCATAGCTATAATCGTCAGTGCCTGTGTTTGCATTGACAAAACCTTTGGCAGCATCTCCGGTATCATGAACGTAGTTCAGCTGATTGCCGG
>CBHTUB010000551.1:0-3161 GCA_966095595.1 uncultured Chryseosolibacter sp.
TGGCTATTATGAAAACGACTCACTCGTGGGCACGGGAGGTCTCGAGGTGTACGGTCCGTATGCATTGCTGCGTTCGCTTTCCGTGAAGATGGGAATTCGCGGCCGATCAGTCGGTTCGACGATAACGGAGTTTCTGCTGGCGGAAGCACATAAGAGAAACCTCAGTGCCATTTATCTTCTCACGGAGACTGCCCGCGGTTTTTTTCAGAAGAAAGGGTTCAAGGATATTCCCCGGGAAGAAGTGCCGGCAGAAGTAAAACGGTCGTCGGAGTTTTCACACGTTTGTCCCACGTCGGCGGCAGTGATGATGCTCCCGCTTCACTAGTTACAGAGCGTAAATCCGCGACGCAAACGCTGACGTGCCACTCGCTACTATCCACGAAATCATCCGGGAACCGCATAGGAAAGGCTAACGGAAACGACAGACGGAATGGCAACAGGAACTACCAATCGTTAGCGCACATCTAAAAGAAAATCAGCGCTTTTCCCTCGTAAATACTAAATGAATTTTAGATTTGCGATAACAACCAGCGCATGAAACTGAATAAGTACTTCGTAATCGATTTCGATAGCACATTCACTAAAGTTGAAGCCTTCGATGTACTCGCCGACATCTCATTGAAGGATCATCCTGAAAAAGAACAACGCAAAAAACAGATCCATGATATCACCAACATGGGCATGAGCGGATCGATCTCGTTCAGGGAGTCACTGGAGCAGCGTTTGAATTTACTGGCCCCGTCCCAGAATCATATTCCCGCACTCGTCCGGGAACTGAGGGGAAAAGTGTCCGAGTCATTCAAGCGCAACAAGGACTTTTTCCAAAAGCACTCCGACAACATTTATATCATCAGCAACGGATTCAAGGAATTCATCGAGCCGATCGTAACCGACTTTGGCATAAAACCGCAAAATGTTCTGGCCAATGAATTCAGGTTCGATAAGGAAGGCAAGGTTGTAGGCTTCGATACCGAGAATCCGCTTTCCGCCAACAACGGTAAAGTCGAGCAGCTCAAGCGCCTCAATCTGCCCGGCGATGTATATGTGATCGGCGACGGCTATACCGATTACGAGATCAAGCACGCCGGCCTCGCCAATAAATTCTATGCGTTCACCGAGAACGTAGAACGTGAAAGCATCATTGACAAGGCCGATCATATTACGCCAAGTCTCGACGAATTTCTTTATCTTAATAAGCTGAACACTGCCATATCATATCCCAAGAACCGCATCAATGTACTTCTCCTGGAGAATGTGCACCCGGTCGCGATCGAGCTGATGAAAGCGGAAGGCTTCAATGTTGAGACCTACCACGCAGCACTCACCGAAGAAGAGCTCGTCCAGAAGATCAAAAATGTTTCTGTTCTGGGCATTCGGTCAAAGACGCAGGTAACTGCCAAAGTTCTGGAAAACGCCAACCGCCTGATGGTGATCGGCGCCTTCTGTATCGGAACCAACCAGATCGACCTCAAGACCGCCACCGAAAAAGGCGTGGCCGTCTTCAACGCGCCGTTCAGCAATACGAGGTCCGTTGTCGAGCTCGCCGTGGCCGAGATGATCATGCTGATGCGGAACATCGTGGACAAGTCTCAGAAAATGCACCAGGGCATCTGGGACAAGTCGGCGAAGGGCAGCTTCGAGATCCGCGGCAAGAAGCTCGGACTCATAGGCTACGGAAATATCGGCACCCAGCTCTCGGTCATTGCCGAAGCGATGGGTATGAAAGTACTGTATTACGACATTGAAGAGCGTCTATCCCTCGGGAACGCCGTGAAGTGCAAGACCATGAGGGAAGTGCTCGAAAACGCCGACGTCATATCCCTTCATGTCGATGGAAGAGAATCCAATACCAATCTGATCGGCGCCAGGGAATTCGCCCTGATGAAAAAGGGAGTGATCTTCATCAACCTCAGCCGCGGGCATGTCGTGGACATCCAGGCGCTGCGCGAGAATGTGCTCAGTGGCCGCGTGGCAGGATCCGCAATCGACGTATTTCCCTATGAGCCTGTCAGCAACGACGAAGAGTTCAAGTCTGAATTGAGGGGCTTACCCAATACCATTCTTACCCCGCATATCGGCGGAAGCACGCTCGAAGCACAGGAGAACATCGGAAACTTTGTTCCGTCCAAGATCATGGAGTATATCAACACGGGCAGCACTTCGAACAGCGTCAACTTTCCGAATCTCACGCTGCCAACGCTCGAGAATGCGCACCGTCTGATCCACATCCACAGGAACGTGCCGGGAATCCTGGCAAACATCAACCGGATCCTTGCAGACCATGGGATCAACATCGTCGGCCAATACCTCAAAACCAATGAAGCGATCGGCTATGTGATCACTGACATCAATAAGGAATACGATAAAGAGGTGGTAAAAGCGCTCCGTGAAATCGACCATACAATAAAGTTCAGGATATTGTATTGACCCCTTTCGGGAAGTTTGGTAGGTTTGCGGCATGAACCCCAAACCTAAAGGTAACTTGCTCTATTACGTATTCAAGTATGCGTTTAGAAGCAGTACCTGGAAGGCCTTGTTGCTCAGCATCATTCTCCTATCGGCCTATTACACCGTCCTGTACGTCATCGTCGATAGATTTGTCAACGTCGATTTCCTCGTCCCCGGCTTTGTTGTCTATTCCCTGGGTTATGTGATCGCAATCCTGTTCTATTTCAGGCTCAACAACTCCTATTACCGCTGGATAGAAGGCACAAAATCAATGGCTTACCTGCGGGCCAATGCCGAGTCATTCGTGATCAAGGCAAAGACCTATCTGGGCACGGAACATCCCGGGCTCCGGTTTCTCACGGTCATGAAAAAGAATCACTATCGCGCTCTCCGCGACGCGGTACGGGGATTCAACAATCCCAAAGGCATGATCAGCCCTTCGGAGGGGTATGACAGGATGGAATCAGCCTACCACCTCCCTTCACGGATCAATTCCATTCTCCAGGAGAAGGTCAATGATCTTTATAAAAATGGAGACCTGACCAGGGTACAATTCCTCGACCTGAACCGAAATATTCAGAAAAATACCGAGCACGTCTCTTCGGCAGAAGCACTAAAAGGCACACCGCCGCCGAAGACCTACATCTTCCACATCAGGGGATTTATCATCGCATACGCCCTGATGATCCCGTTCGGGTTCATTCACGACCTGC
>CBHTUB010000552.1:0-3158 GCA_966095595.1 uncultured Chryseosolibacter sp.
CAAATCATTACTGTACGGTAAACATTTACGGTATGACCGATTTTGCAGGGCATTGATCTAAGATGTCTGATTAACCCCGCCTGCCGGACGGGCAGGGATTTTTGAAGTGAATGCATTTATCTCAGGCGTTCGGTCATTGCAGATATTTTTACTTGCAACAGATTCCAAATCTCAGATTTCATATTCCGGATTTCACATTCAGATTCTGGGCCTTTAATCATACGTGGCCGGAAATAAAAAAACGCAGCCTGAATGACTGCGTTTTCTTTTTTATAGAAATTCTGGATTAACCGTTCATTGAGAGAAGGAATTCTTCGTTGTTACGGGTTCCTTTCATTTTCTGGAGGAGGAATTCCATCGCTTCGTTGGAGTTCATGTCGCTCATGAATTTGCGGAGGATCCACACACGCTGGAGCTCTTCTTCCCTCATCAACAGGTCTTCACGGCGAGTACCTGATGCCGGCACATCGATCGCAGGATAAACGCGCTTGTTGGCAAGCTTGCGGTCGAGCTGCAATTCCATGTTGCCTGTACCCTTGAATTCCTCGAAGATCACTTCATCCATCTTTGAACCGGTATCGATCAACGCAGTGGCAATGATCGTAAGTGATCCGCCGCCTTCTACGTTTCTCGCCGCACCAAAGAACCGTTTTGGTTTGTGGAGGGCATTCGCGTCCACACCACCCGAAAGGATCTTACCTGATGAAGGAACAACTGTGTTATAGGCACGCGCCAAACGGGTAATTGAATCCAAAAGGATAACGACGTCGTGTCCGCACTCCACCATACGCTTTGCTTTCTCCAATACGATTGAAGAAACCTTGACGTGGCGCTCGGCCTGCTCGTCGAATGTAGAAGCAACAACTTCCGCCTTCACGCTTCTCGCCATGTCTGTAACCTCTTCAGGGCGCTCGTCGATGAGCAATACGATGAGGTATACTTCGGGATGGTTTTCAGCGATGGCGTTTGCGATCTGCTTCAACAGAACGGTCTTACCTGTCTTTGGTTGAGCGACGATCATACCACGCTGTCCTTTACCGATAGGAGCAAAAAGATCGAGGATACGCGTCGACATGTTGTCAGGCGTCGTGCTGAGTCTCAGCTTTTCGTCCGGGAAGAGTGGTGTTAAATATTCAAATGCTACGCGGTCGCGGATCTCTTCGGTCGTCTTTCCGTTTACGGACTCAACCTTTAAAAGCGCAAAATACTTCTCACCTTCCTTGGGAGGACGGATCAAACCTTTTACTGTATCGCCGGTCTTCAGACCGAATAACTTGATCTGTGAAGGAGAAACATAAATATCGTCAGGGCTTGCGAGGTAGTTATAGTCGGATGAGCGAAGGAATCCATATCCGTCCTGCATGATCTCCAGCGCGCCTTCGTTGCTGATGGCACCATCGAAATCGCGGATGTTCGGCTTTGGCTGCTGAGGTTGTTTTTCCTCACGATTTTCGCCGCGGTTCTCCCGGTTCTCACGTCCCTCCCGGCGCTCGCGACGCTCATGGCCTTCGCGCAGCTCGCGCTCTTCACCGACAGGATTCTCGTCAGATTCATCCTTGATGGACTTGTTCTCGAAGCTATCGTTTTCTTCAAATTTCGGTGTATCAAAATCGAGGCTGATCGTCTCAAAGGAGTCATCATTGCCTGCTTCCTCTGCTTTAGGCTGAGGTGCTACGTTTTCCCTTCTTCTGGGACGCAGTTTACGTTCAGGTTCAGCTTCAACTGCAGATGCTTTCTTTGCGGCGGGAGCCGTTTCCGCTTCTCCGGATACAGCCTGTTGATCGAGGATTTTGTAGATCAGGTCTTGTTTTGTAAGCTTTTTGGCATTTTTAACGCCCATCCCCTCAGCGATTTCTTTCAACTCAGAAAGAAGTCTGACGTTCAGATCATCAATCGTGTACATGTTAGTTTTAAAAATGATTGGTTATAAGATGATATGTCTTTGTGTGAGTAGTGTTCAGAAACAGTCTGGAACCAATGACATCAATACAGGAAAGTCTTGAGGACAAAAGTTCGAAAGCAAATTAACCGGATTTATTGTCAGAGGGCTTGAGATAAAGCCGTATGATGATGCAAGTATAGGCTAAAATTTAACATTATCAAATGTTTAAAAATATTTTATTCCCGCATCAACAGCTCTGGCACAACAAAAAATATAATTTTGATGCCCGTATAAAAACACTAAAACAATGCTTCAGGTTTCCGCTATTCGTGAGGAAAAAGAGAAAATTATCCACGCTCTGAAAAAGAGACGACTCAAGAACATCGAGGAGTCGCTCGAGCAGATACTGCTGCTTGATCAGAAACGGCGTCACACACAACAGCGTCAGGACAGTTTGCTCGCTGAATCGAATACGCTGGCAAAGGAGATCGGAGCGCTCATGAAATCCGGACAAAAGGATCAGGCGGAGGCCATGAAAGCAAAGACGGCCGACATCAAGAAGACCATCGCTGATCTGGGACCTGAACTGGCAACTATTGAAAGCGACCTTCAAAAGCTCCTGTATCAGATCCCCAATGCGCCCCACGAAAGGGTTCCTGAAGGCGGTGGCCCGGATGACAATCTAAAAGTTCACGAGTGGGGAAAGATCCCCGTGCTTACTGCCGATGCCGTGCCACACTGGGATCTGATCAAGAAATACGACATCATAGATTTTGATCTCGGTAATAAAATTTCAGGAGCCGGCTTTCCCGTTTATAAGGGCAAAGGCGCAAAGCTTCAGCGCGCACTGATCAATTTCTTCCTCGACGAAGCCGAAAAGCAAGGATATCGCGAGATACAGCCACCTATTGTAGTCAACCAGGCTTCCGGATATGGCACCGGCCAATTGCCCGACAAGGAAGGGCAGATGTATCATGTCACGGCAGATGATCTGTACCTTATTCCAACCGCGGAAGTGCCGATCACGAACCTCTACCGCGACGTCATTGTCGCCGAGGATCAGCTGCCGATCAAAAACGCAGGTTATACGCCATGCTTCAGGAGAGAAGCAGGAAGCTGGGGTGCACATGTGAGAGGACTTAACCGTCTGCATCAGTTCGATAAAGTCGAGGTCGTGCAGGTAACACGTCCCGAAGATTCCTACAAAACATTGGATGAGATGTGCGCCTATGTCCAGGGTTTGCTCGAGAAGCTGGAGCTGCCCTATCGGAAATTG
>CBHTUB010000553.1:0-3157 GCA_966095595.1 uncultured Chryseosolibacter sp.
AGCTTCCTCAACTTGCGAACAGCCTCCAGGGGCGTGCGCTGGCTGTTGTTGGTCATGAACGTGAAGGGAATTCGTTCATCGATCAGTCGTTCGATAAAAATATCCGCTCCCGGGATCATCACATCCCCGCCATAGATCACGCCATCCATATCAATTAAAAATCCCTTTGCCATAGATCGTCTTCTTACCAGATCGGATTCATTGTCGAGACTGAAAATTCCTGTAAGGTCAACGGCTCCCTGCTTTCCACGCTTAAGTCAGTCAAGGGCTCATCGACAAAAAACGCGCTGGTCATTGCGGTCGACCCGTTATCGAAGAAGACCTCAACTGACGACACATCGGTCACAAGCGTAAAATCGATCATTGAAGAACCGGAGAGGCGCGGGGCACTTACCGTGGTGGGATAATTGGCCGAGAAGTCGGTCTTTCCCACAGCACGATTGATGGTGAATTGTTTCTTTGCCGCATCGAAGCTCACGGTGAGGCTACCGCCCGACTTGCTGGCCAGTCGGATCGTAAAATCCTTCGCGTCGATCATGCCTTTGATGACTGCCTTGCTTGCATCTTTCACCTTATCGGACAAATTAAGCGCACCGTTTACCTGCACCGAATTTTCGCGCAAAACGTTTTGTGCCGCTGCCGTAAATTCGGGAGATAGAGACGAGCCGATCTGTAGCTTGCCGTTTATCCGCACGAGGGTGAGATCGCGGGGACAGGTTGTCGCACCTCGCCACGTGCCTGTCGGTATCTTATCTGCATAGGCCCAATTGTTCATCCAACCGAGAAAGATCTTTCTGCCATCCGGTGCATTCGACCAGGTGACGCCCGCATAGTTGTCAGGCCCATAGTCGATCCACGACACATCATTTTTGCCTGTATCAGGCTTGAAGGCCTTGCCATTGAATTCTCCGACAAAATATTGTGTCGCAGAACCTCCGTTTGGTCCCCCCGGGTTGATACTTACGAGCATCACCCACTTGCCTGAAGACTCGCCTTCAACAGACAGCTGAAAAAGGTCGGGGCATTCCCATACTCCGCCATGTGCGCCGTATTCCTTGCCGAAATCGCTGAGCTTATTCCAGTCCTTCAGGTTGCTCGACGCCCATAACTCCACATGGTCACTCACGGCGAGGATCATGACCCACTGATCGCTCTCCTTGTGCCAGAAAACTTTTGGGTCGCGAAAATCCTTTATGCCCTGATTCCGGAGCACGGGATTCCTATCATATTTTGTCCATGTCCTGCCATTGTCCGTGCTGAAGGCGATTCCCTGATTTTGAAAGTCCGTTTTGCCGGCCTTTTCCTTTTCGACGGAGTGATAAGTGTATATGGCAACCAGGGGCGGGTTTTCCGCGGTACCGAAGCCGGAAGCATTTTTTTCATCTACAACCGCACTTCCTGAAAAGATCAGTCCGAGCGAGTCAGGATATAGTGCGATTGGCAGATGAGTCCAATGGACAAGGTCGTTACTCACAGCATGTCCCCAATGCATCGGGCCCCAAACCACGCCCTCCGGGTAATGCTGATAAAAAAGGTGATACTCACCTTTGTAGTAGACCATGCCATTCGGATCGTTCATCCATTTTTCTTTTGGTGAAAAATGGAGCTGAGGTCTGTAGGGTTCATGATATAAAGTCAGGGCCACGGTGTCTGCATTGGTTTCGGCATTTGCCGTCTCATTGCTTTTGCACCCATAGAGGCCAGTCAGGATCAGGGCAATAAAAAGAACATATCTCATATGAACAGTTGGGTTTGGTAGTTTCAATTCATCGGTCAACAGCTACAGCCAGCGGCACATAACAAACCTACATGCCGCGACAGGAAAATGACTGCTGAGCTGTATCAACTATTTTAGATTTTGTTCAAATCGTCGAAAACAATGAAAATAACCGAAAACGATTGCAAGCCGGGCGCAATCTCACTCGTTTTCGTAGCTGATTCACGGAGAAAAAGCTTTCAATACTTATGAAATTGTATCAATGATTAAGAAATGTTTCAAATTTCCGCGGTTTGCGACGACTTGAACTCTTTCGGCGATAGGTTGAATTTGGATTTGAAAGCCGTTGAAAAATAAGTCGGGGAAGAAAAACCGACCTCCACCGAGATTTCGCTGATCGATTTATCGGAACTCAGGAGCAGGTGTTTAGCCTTTTTCAGGCGAACATTGACAACGTAATCATTTACGCTGTATCCCAGCAGGGCCTTGACCTTGCGGTAGACCTGTACCCGGGACATACCGAGCTCACGACCGATCTCATTCACATTAAACTCGGAGTTGCCGATGTTCTTTTCGACCAGAGCCATGAAATCATTCATGAATTTTTTGTCGAGCCCACCCGGCGCGGCGACCACCGGCTCTATGTTGAGGTCCTGGCTGTAATGCTCCTTTAACTTCGCACGGTTCCTGATGAGTGATTTGATCCGCTCGCTGAGGTAATCGAAGTTGAAGGGCTTGGTGATATATTCGTCGGCACCAGTTTGCACGCCGGTAATTTTTTGTTCGATCGAGCCTTTTGCCGTGAGGATCACGATAGGGATATGCGATGTTCGCAGGTCACCTTTCAGGATCTTTGCTACCTCGAATCCGTCTTTCCCCGGCAACATCACATCGCAGATGATCACATCCGGAACGACCTCGTAAGCCAAATGCAATCCCGTGCTCCCGTCCTGCGCCTCCACGACATTGTATTGATGTTGCAAGCGGCCTTTCAGGAAATTGCGCAGCTCCGCATTATCATCGATCAGCAGCAATGTGTGATCCTTCTGGGATACAAATGGAGAGTCCGTTTCTTCATGACTTGTGGCCTCCGAAAACGCACCGTCTTCAGCCAGCACATCGTATTCTGTCTTGCGCGTGTAGGTCGCGCCACCCTGAACAAGCTGGTACTCCTCGAAGTGAGCCTTTCCGAGCGGGAGCGTGATGTAGAAGCGTGTTCCCTTTCCCTTTTCGCTGTTCAATACGAGCTGGCCATGGTGCAACTCGATAAACTCCTTCGACAACGACAGACCGATACCGGTACCACCGGCATTCTCACCTGTATAAAACCGATCAAAAGCATGCTTAAGATATTCCTGCGACATACCGATGCCGTTGTCCTCGACGAGGATCATCACGTTTTTGTCTCCTCCGTCCAGCGATATGGTGATGTGGATCCTG
>CBHTUB010000554.1:0-3150 GCA_966095595.1 uncultured Chryseosolibacter sp.
TTAACTCGAACGACATGGAATTTACGATCAATCAGGTAGCATTGATGCTCGGCGGAGAAGTGAAGGGGAACGGTGCGGACAAGATCAATATGCTTGCCAAAATCCAGGACGCCCGAAAAGGTCAGATCGCATTCCTGTCGAATCCGAAATACGAGCAGTACATCTATACTACCAAGGCTTCAGCTGTAATCGTTAAAAAAGATTTTCAACCCAAAAAAGAGGTAGAGTCCACGTTGATCCTGGTTGACGATCCCTATACAAGCTTTACCGCGCTTCTTGAAGAATATCACAAGCTCCTCACTTTTCAGAAAGTCGGCGTTGAGCAACCTTCGTTCATGAGTGAGAACTCGACCGTCGGGACCAATGTTTACCGGGGCGCTTTTTCATATATCGGCAGCAATTGCAGAATTGGAAACAACGTCAAGATCTATCCGAATGTCTACATCGGCGATGATGTAGTGATCGGAGACAATACCGTGCTCCACGCCGGAGTGAAGATCTACAGCGGCACCCGGATCGGTCGTCAGTGTGTGATACACTCAGGCACCGTGATCGGAAGTGATGGATTCGGCTTTGCACCCCAGGAGGACGGCACATACAAGACCATCCCTCAACTGGGCAACGTGATCATCGAAGACAACGTGGCTATTGGTGCAAATACCGTGATCGACTGCGCCACAATGTTCGGCGATTCAACCATTATCAGAAGCGGCGTAAAACTCGATAACCTGATACAGATCGCCCATAACGTGGAGGTTGGCAAGAATACCGTGATTGCTGCGCAAACCGGCATCTCGGGATCTACGAAAATCGGAGAGAATTGCATCATCGGTGGCCAGGTGGGCATTGCAGGTCACATTACGGTTGCCGACAGGACCAGCATTGGGGCACAATCCGGCATTTCGAAGAGCACGGAAGAAGGCAAAAAATATAACGGCACACCTGCCTATGAGCTCAGGCAGTGGTTTCAATCGTATGCGGTTTTCAAAAACTTACCGGAAGTGCACTACCGCGTGAAAGAGCTCGAAAAGAAACTAAAAGAGGTCGAGGGCGAATTCAAGGAAAAATAACCCCCCGCGCGCCCAATTACTTTAATTGGCGAATCTGGTAATTACAGGTTAAATTTGCCGACTTTTCCACTAGTATGCTCAATATTAAACAGCAAACGATTCAAAAGTCGGTCTCCCTGTCTGGTGTAGGTCTACACACGGGCGTGCAGACCAATATGACTTTTGTGCCCGCAAAACCCAATCATGGTATTAAATTTCAACGAATAGACCTTCCTGGCTCTCCGATCATCGACGCTGACTGTGACCGCGTTGTGGACGTTTCCAGAGGTACCACCATCGAGCAAAGCGGTGCGCGCGTAAGCACGATCGAGCATACCCTGGCTGCGCTCGTGGGACTCGAGATCGATAACGTTCTCATCCAGCTGGACGGTCCTGAATGTCCCATCATGGACGGCAGTTCCATCCAGTTTGTAGAAACGCTCAAGGCAGCTGGAACCGAAGAGCAGAATGCATTGCGTGATTTCTTCGAGGTCTCCGATCCGATATTTTACAGGGAAGCGCCAAGAAACGTTGAGATCGCAGCGCTACCGCTCGACGATTATCGCGTGACCGTGATGATCGATTATAATTCGCCGGTACTGGGAAGCCAGCACGCTTCTATCACCGATATCCGTCAGTTCGAAAAAGAGATCGCAAGCTGCCGGACATTCTGTTTCCTCCATGAGCTCGAGATGCTCTACAAGAACAATCTCATCCGCGGCGGAGACTTGAATAACGCTATCGTGATCGTTGACCGCGTGGTTCAGGAAAACGAGCTGGAGAGCATTGCAAAGATGCTCGGCAAGCCTAAGGTTGCCGTAAAGCAGGAAGGCATTCTCAATAATATCGAACTCCGTTACAAGAATGAGCCGGCGCGTCACAAGCTGTTGGATGTAGTAGGCGACCTGGCACTTGCGGGCCGTCCGCTGAAGGCACAAGTTCTCGCTGCCCGTCCCGGACATGCAGCAAACGTTGCGTTCGCCAAGAAGCTTAAGAAAGCCATGCAGGAGGCCGACAAGCTCGGAAGACCGAAGTATAACCCGAGCCTGCCGCCGGTGATGGATATCAACAAGATCACCGCCACCCTTCCGCACAGATATCCGTTCCTGCTGATCGACAAGATCATTTACCTCGATAACGAAAGCGTTGCGGGCGTGAAGAACGTAACGGCTAACGAATATTTCTTCCAGGGCCATTTCCCCGGAAACCCGGTGTTCCCCGGCGTACTTCAGATCGAAGCCATGGCGCAGATCGGAGGCATCCTGGTTCTCAACACAGTGCCGGATCCTGAAAATTATTGGACTTATTTCCTCGGTGTCGAGAATATGAAATTCAGGAAGATGGTTCTTCCGGGCGATACAATGGTCATCCAGTGTGACCTGATCGCTCCGATCAAAAGAGGTATTGCAAAAATGTACGGCCGCGCTTTCGTAGGTAACACCCTGGTGAGTGAAGGCACAATGATCGCTAGTATTGTTAGAAAAGATTCATGAGCAGATTTCCTTTAGCAAATGTTCATCCGGACGCAAAAATCGGGAACAACGTAATCATAGAGCCATTCGCCACAGTTCAGAAAGACGTTGTGATTGACGACGGCAGCTGGATCGGAGCAAACGCAATGATCTGGGACGGCGCCAGACTCGGCAAGAATGTAAAAGTCTATCCGGGCGCCTCGGTATCCTCCATTCCCCAGGACCTCAAGTTCCAGGGAGAGCAGACCGAAACGCACATCGGCGATAACACCGTTATCCGCGAATGCGTTACCATCAGCCGCGGAACTACCGATAAGTATAAAACCGTGATCGGAAAGAACTGCCTCCTCATGGCATACGTACACGTGGCGCACGACTGCCTCATCGGCAACAATTGCATCCTCGTCAATGCCGTTCAGGTAGCGGGTCACGTGACCATCGACGACTGGGCGATCATCGGCGGGGCGAGCGCGCTTCATCAATTTGTAAAAGTCGGAGCACACGTGATGGTGTCGGGTGGCTCACTCGTAAGAAAGGATATTCCTCCATTTACGAAGGCAGCAAGGGAACCTCTCACCTACGCAGGTATCAATACCATCGGACTGAGAAGACGAGGCTTCAACTCTGAA
>CBHTUB010000555.1:0-3123 GCA_966095595.1 uncultured Chryseosolibacter sp.
CGTGTACGCGATTGATGCGAGGGATGGATCGATACTATGGAAATTCCAGACATCAGGGAGCATTCATACCACCCCTGCCATAGATGATAGTACCGTTTATGTAGGAAGCTGGGATGCTTTGTTGTATGCGATCAATATCAAAACCGGAAAATTGAAGTGGACTTTTAAAACCGGCGACGCTCCAGGCTTTACCGGAATTCAAAGCTCACCCGTTGTAAACAATGGAAAATTATACTTTGGCGCCCGCGATGCGAAGCTTTACTGTCTGGATGCGTCTTCCGGCGAAAGAATCTGGTCGTACGATGCGGAGAACTCCTGGATATTGAGCTCACCGACGATTAAGGATAGCACGTTATACGTCGGTACCTCCGACTCATATCTCCTGCTGGCCATTGATGCGAATACTGGTAAGGAAAGATTTCGTTTCAAAGCCAACGGTTACATCTACAGCTCTCCGGCCATTGCTGGAAACACTGCCTATTTCGGCGACTTCACCGGAAAATTGTTTGCCGTTGACCTGTCTTCAAGCGGACAAAAATGGTCTGAGTTCATAACGGAGGGGCGCAGGGTGCACGCCGCAAACGTATTGAAAGAAGATCGGCTGGATTTCGTATTTGCATCCCAGGGAAAGGACCTGTCACTTCGCAGTACAACGACGGAAGTGATGGATAGATTTTATTCGCTGGGTTCCATCGTGTCTTCCGGCGCCGTTGATGGACGGGTTCTTTTTGTGGGGAGCTCGGATGGGTTTTTATATGCCGTTAATATTCGTTGACCTCAGACGGCAGCCATTTATACGTAATGCATGAGATGCCCGAGTTTATAGTCATCACACGGAGACTGTTGAACGTGTGATCATTTTCAATTCTAGTTTAAATCGATTCATATTCGTATCCGGTTATAAAGTTCAGTTTCGGTAGAATTTGAAAGTGCTTGCTACCACAGGCTGGTGATACTTTATTTGATGATCGGAGACCGAATAACATTGATTTTCTATTTTTGATCAGGCTTTTTCATAAATTATTACCGTGTTCATTGTGAAACGACGGCTGCAGCGGACATTGTTAACTAGTCTAAATGAAGTATTGGTATCAAAAACCAGATCCTGCCTTGTCAGCCTATGTGAGGTCAGTGCTGATACTGGAAGGCTTTGGCCAGTCCGACAAAGTAAAATTGCCCATTGTAACCAACGGCATGCAGTCCTTGTTTTGCAAGACAGAGAAAGGTAGTGAAGGTTCTGAGAGCGTTATTCATTTGTCGATGTTTGGAAGGTCGATACCGTCAGAATATCTGGAAGTCTATGAGAACACTACCATTATTGCCTATTTTTTCTTTCCATTTACACTCGCAAGTATATTCGACATCCCTGCCCGTACAATTCTGGCTGGGCCTGTCGACCTGCATGAGTGGAATACTCACAAAACGAATGCATTGAAGACGCAGCTGAGCTATGCTACATTGACCAGCACAAAAGTCGATGCGTTGAATAATCTTCTTATACATCTGCTGACTCTTAATAAGAAAGGATGTGAAATCGTGCTAAACGCAACGGATCATATCATGTCGGATCATGGAACCGGAGCATTATCGGATGTTCTGAAAAAGTTGAATATAAATGAGCGGACGTTTCAGCGCATCTTTAAAAAATATGTGGGCATTACACCAAACCAGTATCGGAGGATTTGCCAGTTCGACGTCTCTTTCTCGCAGTTGAGAGCCAATAAGTTCAACAGCCTGAGTGACGTGGCCTACGACAGCGGATTCGCTGATCAAAGTCATTTTATCCGCTCCTTTAAAGAATTCACTGCCACTACACCTCAACAATATCTTTTGTCAGGGTTGAAAGATAAAAAACGATAGTGTCGGTTTTGTTCTATACTACCCTTCGATACTTTAGCATGTTTGTGGTATAAACATCAAATTAATGAAAGAGAACATTACCCCTTGCCTATGGTTCAACGGTCAGGCCCAGGAGGCTGCTGAGTTGTATTGCTCGGTTTTTTCCGATGCAAAGACCACATCGCGTTCATCCATCGTTACCGGTATCAGTGTGGCCGGGCAGAGTATCACGTTATTGGATGGTGGACCCATGTACAAACCCAATCCTTCCATTTCGTTTTACTACATCTGTGAAAAACAGGAAGCGCTGGATAAAATCTGGAAAGCCCTCACAAAAAATGGAAGCGTACTAGTGCCGTTGGACAAATATCCATGGGCAGAAAAATACGGATGGTTGACGGATAAGTTCGGGATTTCATGGCAATTCGCTTTAGGTAAGATCAGCGATGTAGGGCAGACGATCACCCCCTGCCTTACCTTTACCGGCAAAAATTACGGGCGCGCGGAAGAAGCGATCAAACATTACTCGTCCATTTTTAAAAATGTGAAGGTCGATGGGATCCTCCGATATGGGAAGAATGAATCTCCGGATATCGAAGGTAAAGTCAAGCATGCCCAGATGTCGTTGAACAATCAGAAGCTTATGCTGATGGAAAGCGTCGGGCCACACAACTTTACTTTTACAGAAGGAGTGTCGCTTACGATTCACTGTGAAGATCAGGACGAGATCGACTACTATTGGGAGAAACTTACTGAAAACGGAGCGGAAAGTATGTGCGGATGGTTGAAGGACAAGTTCGGTGTATCATGGCAGATCATTCCTACAATTCTGAATACGATCATGAGCGATCCTTCGAAGGCCGGGAAAGCAGCGCAGGCTTTTATGGCGATGAGGAAACTGAACATCGAGCAAATCGTGCAGGCGTCAATTGCCTGATAACAATCTACTATTTACGCCTATGAAAACCAATATTTTCAAAAGTGTTGGCGTGATACTGGTATGCTTTGTGGTCAACGCTTTACTATCGGTCGTCACAGATTTTTTACTGGAATCTATCGGTGTATTGCCAGATCCTGATAAAGGTCTGTTCGATACAGGTCGAATCATTTTGGTACTGGCTTATCGGGGGATCTATACCGTGTTCACCGGGCTCCTTGTGGCGAGGTTAGCTCCGAACAAAGCGATGCTTCACGCAACGATCATGGGTGTCCTCGGTGTAGCCCTCACGATGGTTGCAATAATGGATCCCGAAATTGCCAGCAAGGCGCCCTTGTGGTATGCCT
>CBHTUB010000556.1:0-3094 GCA_966095595.1 uncultured Chryseosolibacter sp.
ATCCACCTCGCCCAGCGGATTTCCCTTTTGTTTAAACGGACAACAACGCAATTGCACACATACACACCTAAACACGACTCGCAGCACTCCCATAGACACAATACGTTTTTGAGGCTGAGAAAAAAGGTGACTTTGAAGAAGGCCGTTACCCTACGTCTGAAACGTTGGTGCTGAAGAAAAACGCACAGATCATATTTGTTAAAAACGACATCAATCCAGAAGGGCCGAGGCGTTGGGTTAATGGCACCATTGCGAGGGTTGAATTTATCGCGAAAGATTTGATCGAGGTGAAGCTTACAAACGGTGAGGTTCACACCGTCACAAAAGAAACCTGGGAACAGCGACGTTATAAATACGACAAAGTGAAGCGGAAAATCACCTCAGAAGTTGTTGGCACCTTCACCCAGTTTCCAATAAAGCTTGCCTGGGCGATAACAATCCATAAAAGTCAGGGATTGACATTCGATAATGTTATCATAGACCTCGGCTCCGGCGCATTCATCAATGGTCAGCTTTATACCGCGCTCAGCCGTTGCCGTAAACTTTCTGGCCTGCGCCTCCGCCGAAAGATCTCAACCCAGGATATCATCCATGATCAACGGCTGATCAATTTCTACGAGAGTCTTTCTCCAACCATTCCAACATCATAAACTAAGCACCAAGTAGGGAATCACCCTGCATTCAACTTCAAAAATCAAAAATCAGCAATCATAAATCATAAATCATAAATCAACCCCCACCCTACTACCGAAGTCCAAAACCACTTCCCCCATGGCAACCTCCTCTGACAACCTATAGTATGGTACTACTCTTCTTCAACTGAACAAGCTCCCTATAAGCGCAAAGCGCTTCTTCCTGAATCACAGCGCTGTCTTGCCTGATCCTGAGGCTGTGTTCTTCCATAATCCGCGAGTATTCCCGAAAGATCTCTTCACTGTCTTCTTCCAGTTCCATGACCACGAGGATGGCTTTATCCATCTGGGGTTGATAGTATACGTCTTCGATGCCCGCTTCGCGGAGGGTGTTGAAGAACCGGCGACACTTTAGCTCTTCACGGATGAGGAATACGGCCAGGTCGGTGGTGGACGAGATACGGGCGAGCGAACGCTTTAGAGAGGTTTTCATCATTTTATTCTTAGTTATTCCAAAGGTACTAAACACATTTCAATCATCATACTACTGTATGATAATATTCTCGGGGCCATAACGGAAATTTGGTTTCGTGACGAAGGACAAACTGAATTCCCTCATTGGCCAACGAATCATCACACTCCGCACCAAAAAAGGCTGGAGTCAGGCAGACCTTGCACGGGAAGCCGAGAAATCTCCACAGGCGATTGAAAAGCTGGAGAATGGGAAAGTGAATCCAACCCTTTATAGTTTGTATGAAATAGCCAAAGCACTTGGCGTTCCTTTGCCAACGCTTTTGGAATTCTGATCTACGCTTAGAGGTATCTTCCTCAAATCTCATAATAGAAAATCTTAGTGATAACGAAAGATACGGACAATCCCGGCTAGCGATAATGACATATTTGTCATTCCGATAAGAAATTCGGAGTAAGGCCAAGCCGTTACCTTTACACGCCCGGGCGTGATTTATAAGCATTTGATCTGAAGTTAAAAAAATTTTAGGAGGGCTACAGCTAACAAAACAGGAGGAGGGAGTCTGAACTCTTCGCCTACACGTTGGATACCGCGTCCGACCGCCGGCGGATCAATTTTTTGTAACCGATGTTTATTCGCTTTCCCGAATTCCCACCTTTACAAATGGATTCGTTTAGTTCAATTCGTAATGTGGGAGTGAGGATACAAAATTACTCCGTACTTGCACTAAGCACAACGATATCGGGAGCCTCAAAATGGTCTAACCTCTTGTGTGATGTGATAGCGATCGATTGACTTTTGAAAGTCGCAGCTGAAAAGCCCACAGCACCAACTATAATCAGTAAGACACTTTCGTCATGATCGTCCGCAATTTCCGACAGAGAGACTAAATCCTTAGGACTCGGTTCAGGTTGTACTTGAGGGTGGCAATGCCATTCCCCCAAGTATCTAGATTCACCATTTGAGTTTGCATATTGAAGATCAATAAACATATCAACATAGTTTGGATCTGCTTGAAAGTAGTCAATCTCATGCAACGCGTTCGGTCCAGGGCCGCTAAGCTTATCTATAGTCATTACACCGTCTTGTATTCGCCCAACGATAACGCCTCCGGTTTCTAACGGCCGAGCTTTGGCCACTTCAGCTTCAATAAGCCCAAGAGATTCACTATCTATCTCAACTTTTTTTATTACAGACATGACACGTTGAATTTTTCGGATGAGATTTAACTTCCCAAGTGAATGGGGCTGCATTCGCTGAACCAGCGGGGCCATGCCAATAAAATTGGTGACCACCCACTTTCGGATATTTTCCGTCCACATCAAGAATTCCAAGTGCAATTCTGCTTAGCTGCAGCGCAATTTCCATAGTGTCTATCCCAGAGCCAGGTGTTGCAGGATCTGAGCAGTTGCCGTAGTCCATTGGAAGTTCTTCGAACATTACATGGTGATTTGCTACCGGTAAAGTGTCAACATCATTTGCACTAAGGCAACGTAGACAAGCCGTTGTGTCGGCTTCAACTACCTGAATAGATCCACTCATAGCGCCAGTGGATACTCGACCAAAAATGAATGGGATTTTAAACTTAGAAGCGAAATGATCATTGATCATGTAATCCACATTATCCTCTGCAGTCAGAACGATACATAAATCTGCATTGGTTAATACTTTCTCAAGTGTGTCCACATCGTCCAGCACATCCATGTCGTAGGCATTTACTATAGCATCTGGATTACTACGCAATATCAGTTGTGATGCCACCTGCGTTTTTCTCTCTCCGATGTAGTAAATATCTGCCGCATGTCTGATCGAGTTCCCCAGTTCAAAAACATCAAGATCGAAAATGTCAAAGATCCCAACGCCATTTCTCGCCAATAGAACAGCAACCTCACTGCCAAGCGCTCCTAAACCAATGATCACCACACGCCTGCCTCGTAGTAATTTGGAATTGAATAAGTCATTGGATCTCTTGAATAATTCATTTGAAGTT
>CBHTUB010000557.1:0-3082 GCA_966095595.1 uncultured Chryseosolibacter sp.
AGCGGCTGGCTTAGTAGTGTCGGCCTCAGTTGTGATGTTGCTGGCCTTTTCCAAAAGCATCAAACCCGATTTACGTTCCACAGGTGAACTGATCATGCGCAAGGGAGATCGCGCCGAAGTCGATCTGAAATTTCCCGTTCGTATAGCGTCTCAGTATGAATTCGATTTTCGAAGCATAAAACGACTCGGCAGCGGCGAAAAAGCTTTATTTGACGATTTATTTTCACTGGAGGAGTTACAGAAGCCATGATAGAAAGGACGCATAATTATATTTGCGTACCTATTGATCCAACCATGACAGCATTAAGGAAAATTGTTTTCGCAGCACCACTGTTCCTCTTCGGCTTTACTTCGCCCACTCAGACAGATAATGTCGAACTGACCTGTGTAAAAAATCACAAGGCATCGAACACTTGTCACTTCAATTTCAAGATCGACGGCATGAAATATCGCTTTGTCGATATGGGTTGCAAATACGGTCGAAACAAGGAAGAAGCTATAAAAAAGGCAAAAGAAGGTACGCTTGCCCTTGCGAAGGATTGGAAGATCGAATGTCCTGAATCCAAGCCTGAGAAAGAAGGAACAGCCGGATCAGGTTTTTAACATTGAAAACGACGGCAAGCATTCATGACGCATGCCCGTGCCTCGGTAGTTGAGGGACCGGCGCTTTCACCATAATTTGAAGGCCCCACGATGCCTGGGGGCTTACGCACGAGGCCTATTTCACGAAGTCATCCGTTTCTGAAAATACGGCTTCAAGATCCCCCGGTCCAGGATGACAAAAGCCGCGGCAAGATTGAGGATGATAATGGAGTTGACCATAAATTTCCCGCTGATGTTCAAGGACGGGATCGACTTATTCACATACTTTTCAAGGTAGTCGCTCGCCGGTGTGATCGAATTCACGTCAACGGTTGTGCTGCCGTCGAAAAATCCATTGGAAACAAAAAAAGCACACAGACCGGTAACTGTGATGATGCCAACAAGCAGAAAGAATCCATTCAATATCGAGATCTGCTGATAAAAAGGCCTGGCGGACAGATTCGCCATCACAGCTTTGGTAAAATTCTTCGATGGCTGCTCGATGGTTCCGGACTTCATCAGCACATGCATCTGCTGAAGCTCCTCGAACCGCTTTTTCAGCGAAGGGTTGCCACTCAGCTTCTTCTCGAAATCATATTTTGCCGAGGGAGTCAGTGTGCCATCGAGGTATTCGAAAATCGTAATATCGTTATCTTCCACGTTCATAAAACTGATATTTTGCAGAGCATTCCTTTCTATAAAGATAATGCTTCCGTGTTTAAAATGCCTTTTAATTCTTCTGCCATTCTCAACCTCGCCCGGTGTATGCGCACCTTGATCGTGTTTGCGGCCGTGCCTGTGATCTCAGCGATCTCTTCGAGGGAGCATTCCTGCAGATAGAATAAAGTCAAGGCTGTCCGGTCGCTTTCGCTGAGTTTTTGCAGCGCAAGATTGAGATATTTTTTCTTGTCCCTTCGTTCCAGCATCCCTTCGGCTTCCTGCTGATATTCGACCACGGCGCTCTCGATGCTCTGCATTCTCTGCTTCTGCTTCCGCTTGTAGCTCACGGCAGTGTTGAACGCAATGCTGTATAGCCATGTCGAAAATTTCGACTGCCTGCTAAAGTTGCCGATCGCGTGATAAGCCTTGATAAATGTATCCTGCGCAGCTTCTTCCGCTTCGGCACTGTTCTGGAGAACCTTGTATACGATCGTGTAGACGTACGATTTGTAACGGTCAACCAGGTCAGCGTAAAGCTTTGTTTCCCCCTTTAAGACTTTATCGATCAGCAGAAAATCCGGATCCTGAATCATGAGCCTGTGAGACGCTGCGTGCTTTAGGTAAGTTACCGATTTCCAGACGTTTTTTTTCTGTTATATATTTTTTCGGTTTTTTTACGGAACCTGTAACCTGGGCCTGTGGGTGTGAGTCAAAGGGACAAATAACAACTTAAAAACACTATGGAAACGGCAGCACTGGCAATCATGATCCCGATCATCGCAATCGTAGGATTCTTTATTATGATAATTTACATCCGCCGATTCGAAAACCAGGAGCGAATGGCCATGATCGATAAGGGAGTCAGTCCCGAGTTATTTACCAGGAAGTCAAGGAGTACCTCAGGCACACTGCGCCTGGCTTTGCTACTGATAGGCGTCGGAGTCGGAGCGCTCCTGGGCTATGCGCTCGATAGGAGCTTCAGTATGGATGAGGTCGGATATTTTTCGATGTTGTTCATCTTCGGGGGACTAGGTCTTGGAACAGCGTATGTGATAGAGGAGAAGAAGCAGCGGAAGGAAGTGTAAGACTGATAATATGTTCGAAACACGAAGCCGGGAGACCGGCTTTTTCTATTATCGCAAGTTGGCTGGTTCACGGTGACGATTCATCCAGTGGCACAGAAGGTGATTTTTCTGTCATGATGAAGTGTCAGTTGTTTACCGCAGCGGCGCAGAGACGCGGGGGAATCGCAGAGTAACAGCCGATTGCTACGTGAAACGATCATTGCCATTTGACTATTACCCAGCCGCACAGAAGGTAATTTTTCTGTCATGATGAAGCGTCAGTCATTTACCGCAGCGGCGCAAGGGAATCGCAAAGTAACAGCCGATCGCTACATGAAACGATACTAACTTCTAACTTCTAAATACTAAATTCTAAATTCCCCCTTACCGCCCATTGACCATTGACTATTGACTATTGACCATTGACTAAAATTTTCAACATCAGTGTAGAATCATTCTACAACGCAACCGGCGCGAGAGTATGACGTTGACGTTAAATTCCTGAAAATCATCCGTTTCTTGTCCCTGAGCTCATACTGGCACGAACATTACAAAACCACGGGCAGAACAAACAATAATGTTTAATGTTTAACTAAACCGATTTATAGTCATGAAAAAATTAGTGTTCGCCGTTTGTATGTTTTTTGGTGGTGTTGCTTTAGTGAACGCTCAAGATACTACTTCAACTCAATCTCCGACAGATCCATCGCAGTCTCAGACAACTCAGCCTTCAACTGCGTCAACTTCTTCTCAGGAGGAAGGCCGTGTGAAGATCA
>CBHTUB010000558.1:0-3080 GCA_966095595.1 uncultured Chryseosolibacter sp.
TGCCATTCGATGTTTCATTCTGGGTAATGCAGATCACACCCTCCTCCTGAAACCTGAGCTTGTTCACGTTGAGCACTTCCTCAGCCGAGAAGGGATAGCTTTTGACGCCTCCGTGCAGGCGTTTGGTGTATTCGTGCCACTTGCTTCCAAAGGCGCCGTTATAAATATGATAGCTCCTTTTGGAAAAAAGAGACTGTGCGATGATCTCCCAGCATTCTGTTGCTGAAGTTGTATAGAATATAGTGTAGTCCGCGGGGATACCCAGTTTTTCTTTCAGTAGTCTGATCGTCTTTTCGGATATCTCTATGAACTCATCGCTCCGATGATTGATGCTGAGGATGCCTTTTTTATACGCGTCCTTTACATAGGATGGCACGTCATCGTATACTCGGGAAGGCCCGGGATAAAAAGAGATCATTGTTTTGGCTGTGATTTTTTGAATTCCCTGTATTCTGCTATTGCTGCATTCATATCCTGAAGCTTCACCTTACGGCCCAGGATCCTCGTTTTCAGATCGGCATGGTCTGATACTATCGTTGCGAAATCCTTCATGTTGTTCGCAGTGAGGGGCACAAGCTTCCCGTTGATGCTCATGATGTATTTTGTCTTTTCCTCCTGTACCTTGAACTCCGTGGTGGCGTGTCCGCTCGATTTCAGGACTTCGGTTTCAGCGAGATAAAGTATTCCCCCGGGCCCGACGAGTTCTACCTTCACAAAGTCGATGGCGATCGGCTTGCGATGTGCAAATGGAATGTTCTTCAGTATCGTGAAACTGTCGCTTTCGGCCACAAATGTGCGGACGTATTCCGGTCCGTAAGTCTCTCTTTTGCCTTTCTTCGATTCCTTGAAGATCAGCTGCGATGATTTTTTTCCGTCCCCGGGTTCGAGCTTGATGAGGCCGTTGTATCTCGCGCCGAACTTGTCGATGATGTAGCCCTCGCGGAAACGTTCAGTGTCCTGGGCGGACAGGCTTGCCGTGATGGTAAAAAATAATATGACGACAAATACCTTTTTCATGATTTTCTGGTTAGCAGATAACTGACCGCGAGCGCATATCCTTCCATGCCGAAACCGGTGAGCAGGCCGATACATTTGGAAGTGATAAGGCTTTTGTGCCTGAACTCTTCACGGGCGTAAACGTTCGAAATGTGTACTTCGATGACCGGCGTTTTGATTCCGCCAATCGCGTCGTGTATGGCAATGGATGTGTGGGTATACGCACCGGCGTTCAGGATGATGCCATCGTAGGAAAATCCGACCTCATGGATCTTGTTGATGAGCTCTCCTTCGACGTTAGATTGGTAATAATCCAGCGTGACCGACGGGAATCGTTGCCTGAGCGTTTCGAAAAATGAATCGAAAGACTGGTTCCCGTAGATCGAAGGTTCTCTTTTCCCAAGGAGGTTCAGGTTTGGACCGTTGATGATCTGTAATTTCATGCGGAAAGATAATCATTCAGTCACGAATGTGAATCACCTGTTTAGTGAGTAAATTGCGTTGATCCAAACGAAAAACTTGAGCTGGCAGACTTATCGAAAGGAATTTGTGAATTACCTGAAACTCGAGCGGTCGCTTTCCGAAAACTCGATCGAAGCGTATGACCGCGACGTTCAGAAGCTCGCGCAGTTTATCTCGACCAACTATTCAGGCGTTACTCCGGCCAGGGTATCGTCAAGGCACATCACGGGTTTTCTGGAGTTTATTACCGAGATCGGGATGAGTGCCTATAGCCAGGCAAGGATACTTTCCGGCATCAAGGCGTTCTACAAGTATTTGCTTTTCGAAAATCTGATCGACGTAGACCCCACGATGCTGATCGAGGGGCCGAAGCTGGGCAGGAAGCTTCCGGATACGCTGAGTTTCCCCGAGATCGAGAGCCTTTTACACGCGATTGATCTTTCGACGCCGGAGGGAGCCAGGAACAGGGCCATGCTGGAAGTGTTGTATTCTTCCGGACTGCGTGTATCCGAGCTGGTTGACCTGCGGCTCAATCATGTCGATTTCGAGCTTGAATTTCTGCGTGTGATCGGAAAGGGAAGCAAGGAGCGAATGGTGCCGGTTGGAAGCGAAGCCTTGAAGTTTCTCCGGATCTATATTAAGGAGGTCAGGGGAAAACATCCTCACAAACCTGTTCAGAAGGGTTTTGAATCATATGTGTTTCTCAATCGCAATGGGAGAAAACTCACGAGGGTGATGATCTTTACCATCATAAAAAATTTGGCTAAAAACATTGGATTGAACAAAACGATCAGCCCCCACACGTTCCGTCATTCGTTTGCTACGCACCTGATCGAGGGAGGGGCAGACCTTCGTGCCGTGCAGGAGATGTTGGGGCATGAATCGATCACCACAACCGAGATCTACACCCACCTGGATCGCGATTATTTACGACAGGTGATCAAGGAGTTTCATCCGCGAAGCTGATATCACATCTGGATTTTTAGGGCATCTCTTATATTTGCGCCATGTATAAATCCCTGATCCGTCCGCTGCTCTTTAGTATCGACGCCGAAAATGTTCATCACCTCGTTTTCAAAGCCCTGAAGACATCCTGCAAGGTGCCGGGTACCAAAGCTGCGATGTCTTCGCTATATGATTTTCAACACCCATCATTGGAAAAGGAACTGTTTGGCTTGAAATTCAAAAATCCGGTGGGATTGGCGGCAGGGTTTGACAAGGACGCTAAATTGATCGATGAGCTCGCGTGCCTCGGGTTTGGTTTTGTAGAGATAGGAACGTTGACACCGAAGGCTCAGCCGGGCAACGACAAACCACGACTGTTCCGGTTACCGCAGGATCAGGCGTTGATCAACCGGATGGGTTTCAACAACGGTGGTGTTCATGAGGCGGCTGAGCGACTGAAGAAAAAGAATTCCGGAATAATAGTCGGTGGTAACATTGGTAAAAATAAAGTTACCCCGAATGAAGACGCAATCAGTGACTATGTGTATGCCGTGGAGGTACTTCACCCTTATGTCGATTACTTCGTGGTTAACGTGAGCTCGCCCAACACGCCGGGGTTGAGAGCGCTGCAGGAGAAAGAGCCACTTCAAAAATTGCTCATCGAAGTTAAAGATCTT
>CBHTUB010000559.1:0-3070 GCA_966095595.1 uncultured Chryseosolibacter sp.
GCTTGAGCTGATCAAAAAAAATGCACGAAGGCAGGACATGCTTACGTATGAAGATCTCTATGGAGGCGGAAAATAGCTCCTACTTCATCAGGTGAACCCATCCCTTGCATCCAGGATACCCCTCAACATTTACCTCGAAGAAATAAATACCCGCTTCAAGGTCGCTGCCTGACCAATTACTGAGGTAATTGCTGTCATGCTGCACGGTTCGTCCCCAACGGTTGTACACCAGAAGCTCGACATCGAGATCATAATCCGCCGGAAGTTTAATAGGTTCTCCATCTACTATATCGCCGTACGCCACTATGAAGGTATCGTTGTATTCGTCGTTCAATCCAGGCGTTATAACATTAGGCGTTTGAACCGAATACATCGGCACCTGTTGAATATTTTCATAAACGCACTCATACCGAACTCCTGTCAGCTTGACGGAATAAACACCGGACTCTTCATATTGGTGTCGAACCCGATCCTGCATTTCAGATGAGCCATCGCCGAAATCAAATATATATTCGTCAACCGCCAGTGTACTATCCGTAACGTTTGTCAATACGATACCGGGAAGTTTGAAACATCCATCCGTGCGTTCTACCCTGAAGCTCGGATTGATCTTCGGGATGACACTGATCTGCACGCTATCGATCTTTCTGCAGCCATTATGGTCGGTCACCGTTACATGGTACATCGTAGTGTCGGAGGGGCTAACGGTTGGTGTAGGCGACGAAGAGACGAACGTGTTATCGCCAAGCCTCCATTCGTAAATCTCGCCTCCACTGGCATTCAGCTGATAGGAAGAACCTTCGCAGAGCTCATCATCATCCTGAACGGTGAGATTTTGCTCAAACACATTGATGTACACCTGAGCGGAGTCAACACCCTGACAAGATCCCGGATCGAACGCCTTGAGCTTCACGAGGTACCTGCCCGGGCCGTCATATTTATGTTTCACGGGTAATTGATCAAATGCCGCCAATTTTTCTCCATCACCAAAATCCCACACGTAGCTTTCGCCGCCGATGCTTAAATTCTGAAGTACAAGGCTGTCCGGTAAACAAACAAACGACAATCCTGGTGCATCGAGTTTGGTAGAGTTCGTCTGAAGTGTCGCGCGCAACGACGCCAGGTCGAACTTGAATGCCGCGTTGTTACAATTCAGGCTCTCGTTCGTAGCTGACCATGCCCCGGGAGTTGTCGGAAAATCCGAATGTTCGCCACAACCCGCACAAACCGCATGGTAGACAATCCCCTTCTTGTCGAATCTTGAGGTGCCTCCATCCACGTGCGTAAAAGAGAATGATCCTCCCATGAACGTTGCATATAGAAATTCGGTAGCTCCTTCGTCCAGCACTATAAAATAAAAATCGTTCCCCACCGTAATTCCGTCATATGCGTCGGGCGTCACTGGCAGGTTACTGGTTGTATTAAACCAGAAATTGAGCGAACTGGATCCTCCTCCCCAACCCGTCATGTAGAGTTTATCACAATTGCTCACAAGAAAAGCCGTAGGCGAGATGTCCGGAAAACCACTCCCCGAACCAAACACGGTCGAAAAATGAAGTGTGTTGAGATCGCTGCCAAACTTCTGAACAAATTGCCCGCTGCCCGGATTGGAATAGACTCCTGGTGTGGTTGGAAAGTTTCCGTCAGTCTGACCATATGCAAAGATATCGTCTTGGCTGTTGAGGTCGATGAAATAAACCTGGTCGAAGGTGGCTGTTCCGGTAAAGGTCGAAGCGAGGATTGAGGAGCCGTCATTTTTAATTTTCGCAATCCATCCGTCCACGGCTCCGGCGTTTGCTTCCTGGTACACGCCCGAAGTCGCGGGGAAATCAGTACTATTCGTTCCTCCTCCGACAACAACGTTCAGATCGCTATCGAGCTTGATCGTAAATGCAGCATCCGAGGCGGTTCCTCCTACGGCGGCTGCCCAAATAATCTGCGACAGTTGCCGATTCAACTTCATGACCACTGCATCCGTGTCTCCCCCCGATCGGGCATTTTTAAAGCTGTTGGCAAACGGAAAGTGATCGGATGACGTGACTGTAGCTACGTAAACATTTCCGGCATCATCACAAGCCAGATCACCGCGAAAGACGTCTCCATAGTTCCTTACCAACCCACCCTTAAGGCTACTAAAATCATTCGGGTGTGACGCTCCGCCCAGGTTCACACCGTCATTTTCGGAGTCTCCGATAAATGTCGATGACAGCATCGTGGTGCCATCCGCGCTGATCCTGCACATAACAATATCCGAACCTTGCTTGTAGTCTATACCCCCGATCGGCGTTACAACGTCACCGCCAGCAAATGTATTATCATAGGCATTTACCGTCGGGAAGTCTGCCGATCCGGTAGTACCAAGCAGGATCAATTCTCCAAAGGCGTTCACGAGAAGGCTATGCGGCGTTTCATTGCCGGTGCCTCCCAGATAACTGGCATATAGTAACTGACTGCCCGTGGAATCATACTTGAGAATACCGATATCATATTCACCTCCATAGTCAGTTTGGAATGCGCCAGCTGTGGCAGGAAACTCACCGCTAAACACAAGAACTCCATTCTTTTTGATCCATTGCTTTGTGACCCCTGTCGAGTACAAGGTACCATGTTCACCAGGCGTGGCCGAGCTTCCCCAGTTGTCTGCAGCCGAACCCGAATACGTTGAAAAGATCAACAACGGATCGATCACCAACAATGAACATGTATTGTATCCTTCCGGAAAAATGAATGACACCTTGCTGCCTTCAAGCTTATACTCACACCTCACTTCAATTTTTTCTCCATCGACGATCTGCCAGGCATAGGGCTTTTTTTCTATGATCTCTGAAATAGAGGTTTTGATATACAAGTTCCCATTGTCGATGAACATCTCGTCGGCACCGGCGTATCGGACAACGATCTGCGAGGGATCAGCATCCGGTTCAACGATCCAGTCATACTTCACAAACTCACCTGAGCTGTAGACCTTTAAGTCGATCCCCTTGTAAAAATCTTGGTAAAGTACAGCGTTGTACGCATGTATGCCTCCCGCCCATCGCGACTGATCGGGTCCCTGAAAAAAATTGTAATA
>CBHTUB010000560.1:0-3068 GCA_966095595.1 uncultured Chryseosolibacter sp.
AACATCCCTGCTTGCCTTACACAACCGGACCTGATCTAACATCTCTACAAATTCAAGATCTTCTTTTTGACGCTGCGGTTTTACGAACTCAAAAAAAGACGGCTTTAGGTCCAGGTATGCCTGGCAGTGGAAGAAATATTCGCTCCGATAGTACTCCGCAAATACGATATTCTCTACGTCATCCTGATTATTCCTGATAGGCGGAAGCTGAAAAATATCGCCAACAAAAATGATTTGCTTTCCGCCGAAAGGCTTATCGGGGTGGCCTCCGTTTCGACGGAGAGAATAATCGATCGCCTGAAGAATGTCCGCCCGTAGCATCGAGATTTCATCGATCACAATGGTATCGACTTCCTGAATAAGTTTTCGTCGGTTGTCGTTTTCAGCAAAGATCTTGATTTCTTCATCCTCTGGCAGCATGGGCTTAAACGGAAATTGAAAAAAGGAATGGACGGTAACACCTCCTACGTTCATGGCTGCAATGCCGGTGAAAGCAAAAAGTAAAACACGTTTCTTACTGGTCTGGGTAAAGTAGTGTATGAAAGTAGATTTACCAGTCCCTGCTTTTCCGGTAATGAAGAAGCTTTCATTCGTAAACTCCAACTTTTCAAACAACCCTTTAACAACTACATCAGTTTCGTAGCCTTCAGGGACTTTATTATTTTTTCGATACAAGTCGGGTAAATCGAGCGTTTCAAAAATGGTTAGCTGAGCTTCGCCCGTTTCGACTCTTATTAGAAAAAGGATGTCGCCGAGACTGTCTTTGAACGGATTATTTAGATCGAGGTCGTCGTTTGCATGTGCAACCCCTTTCAGCAGGTAGTAACCTTTCTTCATCAACGTATGAAACTCGGCGGAATTTTGTGCCAGGTAGGTGTCTACCTGCTCGCGGCGGAGTGTTATTCCGATGAAGTGTAAAAACGTAAGTAGAGTTGAAATCGAGTCAGGACGTTCTTCCTCGTACTGTCTATTATAATAGTATTGGAAGCCAGCCGGATAGTCGAGCGGGTACTCGTCCACGGTGCGGCCGTAGAACAACTGTCGGGCAAAGACGGTGTTCAATGTTCCGTTTGATTTATTCACGAGTGGACATTTCCGGAAATTGTCAATCCATCGCTTGTGTATTTTGTGAGAGGTTGCCATTTATCGTCGGAAGCAAATAAAGCCCAGCGGATCACTTTAAGGTGACACACAATGGGCTCTTGTCTAAGTTATCAAATTTTTTGTAAAGTTCCATCTGGTCGTTTACTCTCCGACAGCTAAAGCTTGCAAGACAGATCGCAGCAAGATCGACATCCTTGGAGGAGAAGTAAGCATCAATCAATCGGTGCCAGGGATTAAACGACCCTCTCAATACAAATACAGGAAGATTCTCGCGGTGATGTGCAGGGGCTTAACACCGACGCGATGTCCCTGGTGTTAATGTATCTTTAATGTTATCTTGCACTCGTGAGGAAATTTTTTGAGACAATATTTCTAATCATAGCCTTCTATATAGGGATTAACACAGCGCTGTATATGATTTATCCCTCAGCAGAGGACCCAGCGGGAGATACTGAATCGGCCTATTTTGGTTACTTTTTACTAGCATCTCTGATCGGGGTCATTATATATCTTTTAACCAAAGTGATAATTAAATGGGTTAAGGCTCCGGCTTCGTCAGATGCAATTGACGATCAGCTGATCGGAAAATAGCTGCGCTGGCCTCACTCTTCAATACAGTGTTTCTTCCAAAAAAAGAAGGCATCTCCACGCCAGCTGCGCAAGATGCCTTCGAGATGTGTGAGCTCGTTTTGCTTTCTTCCCCCCAGCCAATCAAATGGCTGACGGTGAGCTCACACTTACCTTTGGGATAGACCCTTTTGTCTGGTCATCTCAGGTCAAAATCGACAACGGTCGGTATATGCGCAATAGCCATAATTGGGTATTCAGCGGGTGCCTGTGTCAAATTTTTTTGCCGGTATGATTTTTTTCACTTTTGAGATAATATCCCGGCGGTGTTAGATATTCTAAGTATAGTTGGTGTTAAATGAATGCAATTGCTACCCAGATCAACGGTGAATCTCCCGCCGATGCAAAAAGTATGAGGATCCTCTATATCGAGGAGGACCTGGAAGATCAGGACATTTTTAAGGATGCCATAAAACAGATCGACAGTGAAGCGATCGTCCTTCCTTGCCGGACCGGAAATGAGGCATTTCACTTATTGGATGACATTGTAGTGCTGCCGGATGTGATCTTCAGCGAGATCAATTCACACACAGGCGGCGTCGTTGGGAGAGAAATAGTCGTGCGACTGAAGAACGATGCGCGGCTTAAAGCAATACCCCTGATCATCTATACCAACTCCAGCTACAGCCATGATGAGGCAGCATGTAAAAAAGCCGGCGCCGATAAGTATCTGGTAAAGCCTGCGTCATTCGCGGAAGTCGTACACGTGCTGAAGCAGGTGGTTATCTCCTGCAAAACGCAGGATCAATAGCGGGTAAGCTCCACTTCAAAAGAGATAACTTCTTACAATCACCGCCAGAAGGACCAGGATCCCAAAGAAGATCAGCTCATAGGCGACAGGCTCTTCGGGAGATTTGGTATGTCGGAATGCGAGCATAACAAGTGTGATCAGGGTGATCGGGAAGGATAACGCAAACAGAAATGTATAAAAGGATTCGGCCGCACCAGCCATGAGGAAACAAATGAGGGCAACGATGGCTGAAACGTAGAACACTGTTCTAACGTGATTCATGCCCGGTATCATATTTACAGTGGCGGCTGATCAATTCCGCCAGAACCTTCCGTAATTCTGAATAGGACGTCGGTTTGACAACAAATTCCGTAGCGCCACACTGCAGTGCTTCATGATGATCTTTCACGGCACTGGACGTTGAATACATCAACAGCGGCGTTTCAATGAAACGTTTATCCTTCCTTAGAATGGCGATGATATCTTTACCATTCAATTCGCCCATCACGTTGAGGTCGGTCATGATAAGGTCTGGTAACAGTACCATTTCATCCAGCATTTGAAGGCCTTTCCGTCCGGAGCGGGCATGCACGAGGTTGATGTCAGG
>CBHTUB010000561.1:0-3054 GCA_966095595.1 uncultured Chryseosolibacter sp.
ATAAGGTATGATAGAACGTCCCGTCATTAATCAGGAAAATACAAGGCGACGCAAACCGGACTGGCTGCGCGTAAAATTGCCTGTAGGGCCTGATTATGCCCGCGTTCGCAAGCTGGTTGATCATTACAAGCTTCATACGATCTGTGAGAGCGGCAATTGTCCCAATATGGGCGAATGCTGGGGAGCCGGGACTGCCACTTTTATGATCCTCGGAAACGTGTGTACCCGTAGCTGTACTTTCTGTGCCGTGGCTACAGGGCGGCCAACTGAATACGACCTGGAAGAACCCAGACGCGTTGCTGAGGCCATTAAACTCATGCAGGTAAAGCACGCCGTGATCACCTCTGTCAATCGCGACGAGCTGAAGGATCGCGGTGCCGAGGTCTGGTACCAAACCGTTGTCCAAACCAAGCAACTCAGTCCGGAAACCACCATAGAAACACTGATCCCTGACACAAAGGGCAACTGGGAAGCACTTTACCGGATGATCGATGGTGGACAGGAAGTCGTCTCACACAATATGGAAACCGTAAGCCGGCTGTACCGGAATGTTCGGCCACAGGCAAAATATGAGAGGAGCCTCGAGCAGATAAAAAGGATCCGTGAAGCCGGCAAAAGAACGAAGTCGGGTATTATGCTCGGCCTTGGTGAAACCCAGGAAGAGGTTTTCAAGGCAATGGATGACCTTGTCGCAAACGGCTTATTGATCCTTACGCTTGGCCAATATCTTCAGCCTACGAAACTTCATCATGAGGTGATCGAATTCATTCATCCCGAAACATTCGAGCTGTATCGTGAAGAAGGTTTGAAGCGTGGCTTAAGATATGTGGAGTCTGGTCCGCTGGTACGTTCTTCGTATCACGCCGAACGCCATGTCAATGTCCCGCTCGACTAGTTCCAGCGTTTAGCGATGGTCGCCAGCATTTCTTGCTGAATACGTCCGTTCGAAGCGCATAGCTGGCCTCCAAAAAGAAAATTTCCACCTCCGGAAAAATCCGTGACTGTTCCTCCCGCCTGCTTGACGATAAGTGTTCCGGCAGCAACATCCCAGGCGTTCAGATTGTATTCGAAGAAACCGTCGAGTTTTCCACAGGCCACATAGGTGAGGTCGATCGCTGCACTGCCCAAACGACGGATACCATGCGAGAGTGCGAGAAAATCCTTGATGACCTCGAGATAATTGTCGCGCTTGTCGAGGTGATAATATGGGAAACCGGTGGCCAGCAAGCTTTCGCTTAGTGATCCGATCGCAGAAACTTCTATTTTTTTGTCATTACAATATGCATTGTCGTCAGCCACAGCATGAAAGCATTCATTTGTCCCTATGTGGTATACGACTCCAAGGACGGTTTCATTTCCCTTGTTCAGGCCGATGCTGACACCGTAGATCGGAAGGCCATGAAGGAAGTTTGTCGTACCGTCGAGCGGATCGATGATCCATTTATACTGCTGGGTCGATGATTGTTCAACCGTTCCCTCTTCAGTTACAAATCCTGCCTGCGGTAATATTTTCTGTAAAGCGCTGACGATCCGTTTTTCGGCTTCCTTGTCAACGTAGGACACGAGGTTATTGAAGCTGTTTTTTTGTTCGATGAACGTCAGGTCGAAGTTCTCGCCTTCCGTGCGGATAAACTTTCCTACTTCCAGTGTCACATCGACCACATCCTGTTTCAATTGTCGTAGATTCATACCTCTGATTACTTATTTTATTCCTCCTCGGTTGCCCCTTTCCCCACTTTATTTTTCCGGGTGGCACCTTCAACAACAACAACGATCTCACCTTTAATGTCCCGATCTTTCAGGGTTTGATAAAGCCCGGAAATTGTGCCGTTTATAGTTTCTTCAAATTTCTTCGTCAGCTCGCGGGACACCGAGGCACGTCGTTCTCCACCAAATGCTGCCTCGAATTGCTGAAGGGTCTTGACAAGCCGATACGGAGACTCATAAAATATCATGGTGCGGGTCTCATTCACAAGGGAGCTTATGAGCGTTGCCCTCCCCTTTTTTTGCGGAAGAAAACCTTCGAATACAAAGCGGTCGGCTGGAAGTCCGGATTTAAGCAGGGCAGGCACAAAAGCTGTCGGTCCCGGAAGGCATTCAATGGTGATCTTATTTTCGAGGCAGGCACGTGCCAATAAAAATCCCGGATCAGAGATACCGGGCGTTCCGGCATCAGAGATCAGTGCCATTCGCTCACCGTTCTTCAGCCTTTCGATGATCAGCTGGAGACGCTTATGCTCGTTGAAGTTGTGAAAGCTCTCGAGCCTCCTGGATATCTGGTAATGCTTTAAAAAAACAGAAGACGTTCTTGTGTCTTCAGCGAGAATGGTATCGACCGACTTCAGGATCTCGAGGGCGCGTAACGTAACATCAGCAAGGTTGCCGATCGGGGTTGGTACAAGATATAGACTGGTCCCCGAATGTTCCATTAAACCAGAGAATCGATTATCGACGAGAGCTTACGATCTTTTTCCGTTACAACGTTGCCCTTGTCGTGTGTGCACAATTCGATGGAAACCTTGTTCCAGGTGTTGGTCCACGTTGGATGGTGATCCATTTTTTCAGCAGCCAACGCTACGCGGGTCATGAATGCAAAGGCCTCAGAAAAGTCTTTAAACTGAAAGGTCTTGCTCAATTTATTATTCTCTTCCTTCCAGGACATACGCATCAGTTTTTATTAATCCGATTTAGGAATTTAAATCGTAAGATCATAATGCGATCAGGCCATCTATGGCAGACGCCTGTTTGTAGATCGCGATGACTGCATCACTGCTCGGCATCATCATTTTTACGGTAATGCTGGCGTAGTTGCCCTCTTTTGAAAAACGCTGGGAAATGTCGTGTTGCGGGAACAGCTGCCTTACTTCGTCTTCCTTGCCGCGTGGCACGATGAATTTAAAGACATAGAGGGAAGGCCATGCATAGTGGCGGTCAAGCTTCTCGCGAAATGAATTTGACCATTCTTGATCCATAAAATAAAAAGCCACCCTGCTGACAGAGTGGCTTTCTTTAGATTCTTCAGTTAAAAGAATTTGTAACGCTTATACTCAATGT
>CBHTUB010000562.1:0-3046 GCA_966095595.1 uncultured Chryseosolibacter sp.
GCGCTCGGTCTGGTGTCGCAGCTTCGTAGCAATAACATCGCTTCTGAAGTCTATCCGGAGAAGGTCAAGATCAAGAAACAGCTTGACTATGCCAACAAGAAGATGATACCGTTTACCATTGTGATCGGATCGGAAGAGATGAAGACAGGAAAGCTTGCTTTTAAAAACATGGAGACCGGAGAACAGAGCAGCCTTTCGATCGGAGAGATCGTTCAAAGGATCATATAATACCCCACTACCCAACCAAACTGACGCAACTTGAAGACGCACGAAATTTCAGATGACAAATTATCTCTCGATCATATAGGAAACGTTCTCAGGGGAAACATTTCAACGCTCAGGTTATCTGCCGAAGCTGAGCGAAAAATTGTCCGTTGCCGCGAATACGTTGACAATAAGATCAGGACATCGTCATCGCCCGTGTATGGCATCAACACCGGGTTCGGTTCGCTTTACAATCGAAATATCTCGTCGGATCAGCTCGAAAAACTTCAGGAGAACCTGGTCAAATCACATGCTTGCGGAACAGGACCGGAAGTGAGGGACGAGATCGTAAAGCTGATGCTGTTCCTCAAGGTACAATCGCTCTCCTATGGATACTCGGGCGTGCAGACGGTCACCGTCAACAGGTTGATCGACTACTTTAATCAAAACGTTTTTCCGAGAGTATTCGAGATGGGTTCCCTGGGTGCATCAGGAGACCTGGCTCCCCTCGCGCACCTCTCGCTGCCGTTGATCGGTCTTGGTGAAGTACAATACAACAACGCCGGATTTACTTCCGCGGAAATCAACAAGAAATTTGGCTGGGACATTATCCACCTCAAGGCAAAGGAGGGCCTGGCATTGCTCAATGGCACCCAGTTCATGAGCGCCTATGGCACCTGGTGTCTGCATCACGCCCACCGGCTCATGAAGCTGGCGAATGTCATCGGAGCCTTGTCACTGGATGTGTTTGACGGAAGAATCGAGCCTTTCAACCTGAATGTTCACCTGATCAGGCCACACGCCGGCCAGCTTGCAGTGTCGAAAGAATTCCAGAAGCTGTTGCAGGGTAGTGAAATGATCGGCCAGGCGAAAAAGCATGTTCAGGACCCGTATTCATTCCGTTGCATCCCACAGGTTCACGGAGCATCGTACGATACGATCAACTATGTGACAGGTATCTTTATCACCGAGATCAATAGCGTCACTGATAACCCGAATGTTTTTCCGGAAGAGGACACGATTGTATCTGCAGGGAACTTCCACGGCCAGCCATTGGCGCTGGGATTGGATTTCCTTTCGATCGCTTTATCCGAACTCGGTAATATTTCCGAACGGAGGACCTATCAGCTGATCTCGGGAGCCCGTGATCTGCCCAATTACCTTGTCGCCAATCCCGGTATTAACTCGGGTATGATGATACCTCAATACACGGCCGCTTCTCTGGTAAGCCAGAATAAACAATTGTGCTCGCCTTCCTCTGTGGACAGCATCGTAAGCTCCAATGGACAGGAAGACCACGTGAGCATGGGGGCCAACGCAGCCTCGAAAGCGTTACGCGTCGTTGAAAACTTATATTCTATTCTCGCGATCGAGCTTCTCACCGCTTCACAGGCATTGACCTTCAGAAGACCGGTGAAAACGTCACCTTATCTCGAAAGCTTAGTAAATACTTTCAGGGGTCATGTTCCGTTTATAGAAGAGGACCGTTTATTGCATACGGATATCAAGGCGGCGGAAAAATTTTTGAAGGAATTTCAGTTTTAGGATGCGAGGATTACTGGTTTGTATAGCTTTGTTAGGTGCTGCGATCAACTTCGCGGCAGCACAGCCTTATACAAGCAGTCCTGGGGATCCCGCGGCGGTATTCTCGGTCCCACAACGCAGCGGTTGCGCACCATTCACCGTTCAGGTAAGTGCCCCTTCATGCGGGGTGTGTGATATTCGTTATTCTGACACCGACAACTTCGAGCAATTCCAGATCTCGAATGGAATTCATACCTACACGCAACCCGGTATATACACCATTCTCCTGGTGAGCGGAACAGCCAACGAAACGTTGACCATTGAAGTATTGGACAATACCTTGCCCAAATTCCAGGTCGCGCGCTGTGGGGGAAACCAGGCCTCGGTAAAAATCCTGGAAAATGTCTACGATTCCTATGTGATCAACTATAGCGACGGAGGAAGTGCGACGGTTGCACCGAACGGCACGAACAACCACCTATTCACGGACGGAGCCGGCACCAAAACCGTAACGGTACGGGGCATACACAACGGCGCCGAAGACAACTGCAATTCCAGCTCCCAGCAAGTGACAGTCGGCTCACCAATCAACGCGGTGACCATCAACAAGCTTACGGTGCTCGATAATTCCAGTGTCAAACTCGAATTCAACGCACAGCCTAATATCCAATACAGGATTGAAGTTTCGATAAATGGAAGTCCGACGTTCCAGCAGGTAAAGTCGATCGTGTACGAGAGTGGCGAGCCCGATGCCGGGATCGATACGATAAGAAACAACATCCGTCCGGACGACAACTATTATTGCTTTAAAATCGCTACGTACAATCCATGTACAAATGCCACGGCGTATTCAAATACGATCTGCAGTGCAAACATGGACCTGGTGGTGGCCGACAATCAGAACAACATGAGCTGGGTCACGAGTGCAGTCGGGACTCCATCGTTTCAGATTACGAAGCTCACCGTGAGCACAAATTCGTCGCTGACGTTTACCGTGCCGGGCACATCGTATGCTGATGCAGACGTTGTTTGCGGAACCGAGTACTGCTATACCTTGCTTTCAAATTACAGCAACGGAAGTCAGAGCGTGTCGCTCACAAAATGCGGAGTAGCCTTCTCGACCACAACGCCTTCGGCAATAGAAGATATTTCATCGCAGGTAAATGGAGATGGGGTCAGCTTTCAATGGTTCGCAACCACGCCCTTTACCCCGGCTATTTCATCGGTATATAAATCCGTGGGGAGCACATTTCAGTTACTGACACCCACTGACCCACTCACGCTTGACGACGTGACTTAGAAGAGCGGGGCGCGGGCG
>CBHTUB010000563.1:0-3028 GCA_966095595.1 uncultured Chryseosolibacter sp.
CTGTCCCTCCGGAAATGATCTTATATCCTTTCGAGACGAAAGCATCTGCCATTGCCTTCGCATTCTTCGCCACTTGTACAATGTATTCAAGATATTCGTCAGACAAGGCTTCAAGGAATGAAACCGCCTTTGCCGCTATCACATGTTCCAGCGGACCTCCCTGCGTTCCGGGAAATACTCCTGAATCAAGGACAGAACCCATCTTCCGGATCTCTCCTTTTGGCGTCTTTAGGCCAAACGGATTATCGATATTCTTTCCCACCATGATCATACCTCCGCGGGGACCGCGAAGTGTTTTATGTGTGGTGGTTGTAACGATGTGGCAATGTTCCATCGGGTCGTTCAACAGGCCGCGGGCAATAAGTCCGGCAGGGTGAGAGATGTCGGCCAGCAATACAGCTCCGGAACGATCTGCGGCTTCGCGTAATTTCTTATAATCCCAGTCGCGGCTATAGGCCGAAGCACCACAGATGATCATCTTCGGTTTCTCGCGTTCGGCAATTTGAATCACCTTGTCGAAGTCGATAACACCGGTCTCCTGCTCGACGCCATAGAACACAGGCTGATAGAGTTTACCGGAAAAGTTAACCGGAGATCCGTGTGTGAGGTGACCTCCGTGAGAGAGATCAAACCCAAGGATCTTGTCTCCGGGCTTGAGGCAGGCAAGCATCACTGCTGCATTGGCCTGCGCTCCTGAGTGAGGCTGAACATTTGCCCATTCTGCACCGAACAATTCTTTAGCCCTGTCAATAGCCAGCTGCTCCACCTCGTCAACCACTTCGCAGCCACCATAATATCTTTTGCCGGGCAAGCCCTCTGCATATTTGTTGGTGAGCACGCTACCCATAGCCTTCATCACCTGGGGCGATGTAAAGTTCTCTGAAGCAATGAGCTCGATACCGTGTTGCTGGCGCTGTTTTTCTTTCTCAATAAGGTCGAAGATGGCTTTATCCTTTTTCATTGACGGGTGTTTAAGACGGCCCAAAAATAAGGGCAGTTAATTACTAATCCCAGAGTGATGAAGCCAATTTGAAATAATAAAGGAAGAATTAAATCAAAGCCTCGACTTTACCAGGAGCCGCTGCTGCCTCCGCCTCCAAAGCTGCCACCTCCGCCGGAAAAACCTCCGCCACCTCCACTCCAGCCTCCTCCGCCTCCGGAGAAACCACCGAACCAACCAGACCCGGAAGACCATCCGCTACCACGACCTCCCCGTCCTCCGCGCATGCGCGAAATAATGATCAACACGAGCAGTATGAGAAGAAAAGGAATGATGGAACCGCCTTTTCTGCGCGGCGCAGACGTTTGAGGTTCTCCCTTATATTCGCCCGCGATTGCTTTTGTAATAGCATCGATTCCTGCCTGAATTCCAGCCTCATAATTTTCCTGGCGAAAATAGGGTGCAATCTCATGACGGATGATCTGATTACAGAGCGCATCAGGAAGCGCTCCTTCAACTCCGTAACCTGTTTCTATCCGTATTGCCCGGTCCTTGATGGAAACAAACAATAGTACGCCATTGTCTTTGTCTTTTTGACCCAGTTTCCATTCTTTCGCCACCTTGTAAGTGTACTCCTCCATCGGATAACCCTCCAGGCTCCCGATAACGAGAACTGCGATCTGGTTTGAAGTTGTGTCCTGGTCAGCCTTAAGCTGATGTTCCAGTCGACTGACAAATTCGGGGGACAGGATTTTTGCCTCGTCATGAATACGCGTGCCCCACAACTCCGGGATAGGTGGTTGGGCATTAACGATTACAGGCAGAAAAAAAATAACAGCAAGTAAAAATCTTCTCATCAGTAGTTCACTCATCTCAGTTTATCCTTAGGTCGTCACGCAGTTCGTTGATATCATCGGGTGTTTTATGAAAGCCCTTCTCAAGCAGGACTTCGCCGCATCTTTTGATCCCGCCCTCGAGTCCTTCGACGATCTTTCCCTGGCGAATAAATGAAATAAGGTCGGAAACCATCGCGTCCCATTCTTTCTGTTCTACCACTTTGCTGATCCCACGATCGGCCATGATGATGACCTCATGTTCTAAAAAGGACACGAAGATCATAATTCCGGTGCGGTGTCGTGTATTGAAAACCTCTTCTTCAAGGAACGCATTTTCTGCCCGTTGCCGCGTGCACTCGTCCATCAGACCCTGTGAGATAAAAAACCTTTGAATACCGGGAATGAATCTCGCCAGAAAATAGCCGGTCACCGAGCACACCATGACAATAAAAAAGATGAACATCGGGTCATAGTATAAAGTGTTGCTGGCATCGGTGATGACGTAACGGTCGAGCAGCACGATGAGGGCAAAACCTGCGCCGCCGAACGATATTGCACTTTTGTAGTTTGCTTCTGCATACAATCCGCTTCGCTCCACGATCACCGGGACAATCTCTCCCGATATTTTGTCTTCTGCCTGCTTAACGGCAGCCCGGATCTTTGCGAGGTCTGTTTCTGAGAATTTCTGTTTGAGGCTCATAGGTTTGCGAATAGTTTCAACACGTCCGTCATCAGCGTAGTTGTCTGAGATACATCTGGATGGTGTTCTCCAGGCCGTAGTACAATGCATCGCATATCAATGCATGACCAATTGATACTTCGTCAAGGTAGGGTAAATTTTTATGCAAGTATCCAAGATTCTCAAGATCAAGATCATGCCCTGCGTTGACACCCAAACCCAGGTCGTGCGCTATCTTTGAGCATTCCCGATAAGGTTTAATCGCAACCTCCGGGCTCACCCTGAATTCTCTTGCATACGGCTCGGTATAAAGTTCGATACGGTCGGCCCCGACCTTTGCCGCTCCTTCGACCATCTTAGGACTTGGGTCTACAAATAGCGACACCCTTGTGCCGATAGATTTCAACTCCTTAACGATATCGCTAAGCAATGAGGCATTCGTTATGGTGTTCCACCCTGCGTTCGAGGTGATCGCATCCGGCGCATCGGGAACAAGCGTAGCCTGTTCTGGTATTACCTCCCGCACGAGACGCACATAACGTTCGTCAGGGAATCCTTCGATATTGAATTCTG
>CBHTUB010000564.1:0-3024 GCA_966095595.1 uncultured Chryseosolibacter sp.
CAACATCTTCTTGAACTCGAGCTCTTCAACGGCTTTTGCCGTCTTCTCATATTCCCTATCGAGCTCGTCTTCCGATACATCGCCTGCTTCGTGAAACTCGTTCAATACATCGAGGTCCTCGACGAGCTTGTTAACGTTTTCGTAGGCGTCGGTCCAAATTTTTTTCGCCCGTAAATTTTTCAGGATTGCCTCTGCCTGGCGTGGATTGTTCCAGAAATCCGCCTGCTGGGTGATCAGCTCTTCATCTTTTACTTCTACGATCTTTCTGTCGTAGTCAAAGATACCTCCTCAAGGCGCTCACACGAGCCTTCAAGTCTTTCAACTGTTCTGTTGTCATTGAATTTGATGGTTATAAGGGTGCAAATATATTCAAATCGGGGTAATCTTCACTTCTGGCTTTAAAGGGCCTTTGGGTGCGGTGTTGTTCCCGGGTGTTGTGTTACAATTATCGGGTTGAACCAACCAGAGGCGAAGGATTTTCACCGCAGTGGCGCAAAGACGCAAAGGAGCGCAGGGAGGTTCCAAACCCTTCGGGTAGGCTGGTTGGAACAATTCAGTTGCCAATATTATATGGGGAAGAAAATCCCTTTGGGTCGGGTTGGTAGAAGGCTGAGCCTTCCCTGACCGTGAGCAGCCTGTACTTATAATTCAACTTCTGCGATTTCTTTTTCCACAGCAACATGGGTAACCCAACTGCAACCAGCGCTATGCTTGCGGTCGTTACACCGCGATCAAGTGTCGCTTCGTTATCCTGAATGGCGGACTGATTTAATTGATCGATGCCGAATAACATTGTCCCGCCGAGTACCATCGCCCCTCCCAGGATGTTGATGCGCAATGGCCGCCGGAAATAAACTCTTTCAATCTGACTGAACGGGATCGTGTCACGGTGAAGCATCACCCTTCCGTCGAAGAGATTGTTGACGTAGGACTTCACTGGCGTATCCCTGCCTTTCACTTTCAGCCTGATCTCGTCGCCGGGATATAACCGAAGCAAAACTTTTTCTCCCTTCAATAACACGAGTTGTTTTTGCGCCATGGACATAAGCGGCAACGCAAACAGGACCAGAAGAGCAACGAGCCTTTTCACGATTCATTTTAGCTATTAATTACGTTAATGTCAAAAAAACAGCGGACCACGTTTTATGTGGTCCGCCTTCAAACATAACTAACAAATCAACCCATTAGATCTTCATCATCCATGAGAAGGGATCAGGGCGCTGACCGCGCTTCAATCCTTCAAGCTCCTGGTATACTCTGTTCGAGAATTTCCTGTCTGCAGAAGGCGGAAGTGTATACTTCTTCCCTTCGTACCCGATCACTTCAATCTGCGCAATGGTGGCGGCCGTACCGACACCGAAGGCTTCCGTTACTGTCTTATTTTCAAGTCCCCTGATAAGCTCTTCTACCGAGATCTTACGCTCTTCCACCTTCATTCCCCAGTGCCTCGCCATCTGGAGGACGCTGTCGCGTGTGATCCCTGCAAGAATGGAGTCACCCAGGGCTGGAGTGATCACAGTATCGTTCATTACGAACATAACGTTCATGGTGCCGGATTCTTCAATGTATTTATGCTCACGGCCATCAGTCCAGATCAGCTGATCGTATCCATCCTGGTTTGCGAGTTTTGTGGGATAGATCGCACCACCGTAGTTGCCGCCGGCTTTCGCATATCCTGTGCCTCCCGTTACGGCACGTGTATAGTGGGTTTCAATTTTCACTTTAACCGGTGCAGAGTAGTAAGCCCCTACCGGACAAAGAATGATCATGAATGTAAAGTCCTGTGAAGGGCGGATACCGATATATTCATCCGCAGAAAAAAGGAATGGACGAATGTACAGGGACGATCCGGGCGCTGACGGTATCCATTGCTTGTCGACGTCGAGAAGCGTTGAAAGTCCGTCCATAAAAACTTCTTCCGGAACGGCCGGCATGCACATGCGGTCCGCGGAAATATTCAGGCGTTTCAGGTTATCAAGTGGGCGGAACACCAGCGTCTCTCCGGTTGGAGAAAGATATGCTTTCATTCCTTCGAAAATTGACTGGCCGTAATGCAGCGCCGGAGTAGCCGGGCTCATCGGAATATAACCGTAGGGCACGATACGCGCATTTTTCCATTCGCCGCCTTTGAAGTCCGCCATGAACATGTGATCCGTATAAACCTTCCCGAATGGGAGGTTATTGAAATCAACTTCAGGCAAACGGGACTTTTTTATCCTTTCAATATCAATCTTGAGTGTATCGACCATGTTAATGAATTTGGCCCAAAGATACACATTTCAAACGATTGCATACTAACGATTGTTAGCGAATTCCAGAGGATTTTTACATTCTTGGTTTCCAGGGAGTTTCGGGTGCATTCAGTTCCGCTGTCATCTTGCGGCATAGCATAAAAAGATAATCCGAAAGGCGATTGAGGTATTTGATCACGAGGCCATCCACCGTTTCTGAAGCATTGAGCGCAATGGTAAGACGTTCGGCCCTGCGACAAACGGTTCTCGCAACGTGGCCGAAAGAAACCGATTGATGCCCGCCGGGAAGCACAAAAAAACGCATTGGCTCAAGCTCCGAGTCCATTTGATCGATCTCCTTTTCGAGAAAAACGATATCTGTTTCAGCAAGCAAAGGGATCTTGACTTTTGTGTTACCAGGTTCGGTCGCCAGGATGGAGCCGACGGTGAAAAGGCGATCCTGAATTTCTATGAGTGCCTGAGCTCGTTTCTGGTTCACTTCCTGATCTCTCAACACACCGATCCAGGAATTCAGCTCGTCAATGGTGCCATAGGTATCGATGCGCAAGTCTGCTTTCGAAACGCGTTTTCCTCCGAAAAGTGCCGTGGTGCCCTGGTCGCCGGTTTTGGTGTAGATCTTCATGGGTTAAAGGTATGAAAGATTTTTTTCGGGGGTTCGGGACCTTACCGCAGATGAATATTTAATACCTGCCTACGTGAAATGCTACGGCAGGCAAGCACAGAAATCACAGAGGAAAATGCGAATGGCGCTGGCGGTTCCTTATCAGGAAGT
>CBHTUB010000565.1:0-3005 GCA_966095595.1 uncultured Chryseosolibacter sp.
GGGAGGTACATCAGTCTAAAAGAAATAGCAGATGGGCGGGCACATTCAAACTCATATTTCGAGACCAATGCGTTTAAGTTCATCGGCTAATGGATGAACGGCGCCGAGAGCTTTCAGCTTCAGACAAGTGGGTCGACAGGCGATCCGAAGAAGATCATTATCACGCGTGAGCAAATGATTGGCAGTGCGTCCTTAACCGAACGTGCACTTTCGCTAAAGGCTGATGACACGGCCTTGCTCGCCCTCGATCCTGTATTCATTGCGGGGAAGATGATGATCGTGCGAAGCTTCGTGACCGGCTTGCGGATGTATGCCGTGGAGCCTTCATCCAATCCCCTGGAGAAATTGCCTCCGGAGATATCCATCGATTTCGCTGCAATGGTCCCGTTGCAGGTAAAAACGATCCTTGAGTCAAAACATCCACAGATGATCGAACGTGTGAAGACCTGTATCATCGGTGGTGCGCCGCTCGACAAGACGACCGAAGAAAAGTTAAAGCACTTCAATTCATCGTTCTATCAGACCTATGGAATGACCGAGACGATCTCGCACATTGCGCTGAAGAATTTGAAGTCTGAGGATCCTGTATATAACATCCTTCCCGGTATTACGATCTCCACGGACAACCGACGCTGCCTTGTGATCCGGGCGCCTTTCCTGAAAGAAGAAGTAGTCACCAATGACGTTGTAGAAATTTTCAACAGCAATACGTTCCAATGGATCGGCAGGTGGGACAATATCATCAACTCAGGCGGCGTAAAAGTGTCGGCTGAAAAACTTGAAGAAGCGATTGGTAAAATATTTACACGATTGGAAATTCACCAGCCATTCTTTGTTTATGGCGCACCCGATGAACGCTTTGGCGAACGAGTGGTGCTGGTAGTACAGTCGCCGGCGCCTGTCGCTTCGTCTCTTGCCAATGCAATTCATTCTCTGGAACATACGTTTTCGCCCTACTCCCTTCCGAAGGAGCTTTACGAAGCGCCGGGTTTTGTATTCACATCAACCATGAAAGTGAATCGCCGCGACACTTTCAAAACCGCCAAGCTTATCGGCCGTATCTGATCTGCGCTCATTCGTTTGCGCTTTTATCTCACCATTTTTTATCTCCGTACTGCTACAAAACGGTAAAGGTTGGTATCAAAATTTATATACGCATGTGCAATTAAACTTATGTTGGACGTAGTAGGCTTTAAAGAAATGATCATCGGAAGAAGGGAAAGCTTCTTTAGAGCTGTGGTTGGTATCTTAATTAAAACTAAACATGAAAAAGGTTTTGGTCATCGAAGATGACGCTCCTTTGTGCTGGCTTTTAGGGAAAATCTTGCAACGCAAGTACGAGGTTATAGTGATGAATGACGGGATGGAAGCCTGGTCATGGTTAACAGACGGAAACATACCGGATCTAATTATAACTGATCTTAAAATGCCCTCATTGGATGGTGTCGAGTTGTTGGAGTATCTGAGTAACAGTGGTTTGTTCAAAACCATTCCGGTAATCGTGCTTTCGGGCGATGACGATCCGGTGAAGCAGCTACAGTGTCTTGAGCTGGGCGCATTTACATATTTCGTAAAGCCATTCGAGCCTCAGGCTTTCTTAAAAGAAGTAGAGCGGGCGCTGACACAAAATGAACAAGTCCCTGTCAATCATTAAACCAATTTAGAACTTTATGGAATTAGCATTACAAGCTTCTGCCATGCAAGCGGCTCAGTCCGTCGTGCTGGAAGGGGCGAAAGCAAAGGTAGCAGTATACTCGCGGAGGATCTTGAAGGTGGAAGGAACTGTTGCCCTTGAAAAAGATTATATCCACGATAACACATTTTTCTCAACAGTAACTTTACAGCATGCCATAAAAAAGCTGGAAGGGGAGCACGAATACGACGCGGTGCTCCTGAATCCGGACGTGGCTTCCGCGGACATCGCAGCGATCACGCAGTTGAAGCAACTAACGCGGGCAAAAGCAACGCCGATCTTCGTTTACACTGCCAATTATGAAGAGCGGGCAAAGGAGTCGGCCATTAAGCTTGGAGTAGACGACTATTACTTCGGCCCTATTACCACCGGGCTTTTCAAGCGGGTCGATTTTCTGAGGAAGCTCAAGACGTACAAAAAACAGCGTGGCACAGCTCCGTATGTAAGTCAGACTTTCGATGATGTTCCGCAGGTGAAACTATGGCGGTTGAAGCGTGCGTTCGACGTTATCGTTTCGGGAACGGCTCTGCTGCTGCTCTCCCCTATTCTGCTGCTGATCGCGCTGATCATCAAGCTCGAATCGAAAGGACCCGTGTTCTACATCTCGAAGAGAGCAGGATCCGGTTACAAGATATTCGACTTCTACAAGTTCAGGTCGATGCGCGTGGGGGCAGACAAGGAACTGCAGAACCTTGCGCACCTTAACCAGTACGGAGCAGACGCGAAGAGCAAGGGCGTGTTCTTCAAGATCAAGGACGATCCCCGAATCACACGGTTCGGACAATTCCTACGGAACACCAGCCTGGACGAGATACCGCAGCTGTTCAATGTGCTGATCGGCGATATGTCGCTGGTTGGGAATCGCCCGTTGCCGCTATATGAGGCGGAGAAGCTCACGAAGGACCAGATCGCGTGGAGGTTTTTAGCCCCGGCCGGCATCACTGGTCTCTGGCAAATCACGAAGCGCGGGAAAGACAACATGTCGGAGGAAGAGCGAATCGCACTCGATATGGAGTATGCAATGAAAAACTCACTCCTGCTCGACCTCAAGATCATGTTGAACACAATTCCTGCTTTGCTGCAAAAAGAAAAGGTATAGGTAAAAGTCTCCCGCCACGTGCGGGAGACCTTCAAACTTCCCAAACCCGTATGTATATCCTTGAAGTTATTTTACTCATTTATTTTTCTTATGTGACAGGCTATTCATTCCTGTTCAGTTTTGCAGCGCTCTTCTACCGGAACGAGACAGCGCCGGAGGCAAAGGTCAAACGCAGGATCGCCGTTATGATCCCTGCCTATAAGTAAGATGCGG
>CBHTUB010000566.1:0-2999 GCA_966095595.1 uncultured Chryseosolibacter sp.
GCAGGAACGACGATCCGTTTCAAACGTCATCCGCAGAATCTTCAGTAACACACAGGGACGGGGGCGCTATAGGAATCGTGACAACCACGCGGCCGGTCAATGCCTTTCCAAACTTCGCACTGAACCAGGCATTTTATGAGGCGTTGTTTACCATTGAGAACAACGACTATCGCCCCCTTGGCGATGTTTTCCGTGATACCAAGAATACGAGCTTTAGCGGTGTCTCCAACCGGAATTTTATGTTACTCGCCGACCCATCGCTCACTATCGCGTTACCTCCGAGTAAGATCGTGATCACTTCAGCGAAGACGGCCAGCGGAAGCGATACGCTAAAGGCTTTGTCGACGGTCACAGTCAAAGGTGAGGTTCAAAACGCAAACGATGAGATATTGACATCATTCAATGGCCTGGTCGAGCTCGTTGTGTATGACAAGCCCACCCAATTCAAGACGATCGGGCGCAACGACCCGGCTTTCGAGTTTTCACAATGGTACAATATCCTGTTCCGCGGCAAGGCGACCGTACGTGACGGTTCCTTTGAAGTAAAATTTATCCTTCCGAAGAACATTTCCTATACCATCGCTGAAGCACGCATGAGCGCCTATGCTTCCGCTGCAACTTTACCCCATGGCAAGGGTTCCAGCACTACCATAAAAATCGGCGGCACCGAACCTGATTTCGGGGAAGACACGACGTCGCCAACCATCCAGGCATTCGTCGGGGACACGACATTTATCGATGGCGGAATTACCAGTACCAACACAGACCTGATCGTAAGACTGCGCGACCAAAGTGGCATCAACATATCCGACTACGGGCTGGGTAACAGTCTCACGGCTTCCCTTGATGACGGTGTGCAGACCTTCGTTCTGAACAACTACTATGTGGCGGATACCGACACGCATAGCTCGGGAACTGTAGTTTTTCCGCTCCGGAATCTGACACCGGGCAGGCACCGCATCACGATCAAAGCCTGGGATGTGTATAACAACCCTGCTTCTGGAGTAGTTAACTTCGTTGTCACCGAAGGCAATCAGGTGAGAATTGAGGAGTTTGGAGCGTACCCTAATCCCGCCAGTGATAAAATAACCTTGTTCTTTACCCACAACAGTTCCGGCGACGACCTTGAGGCACAAGTATTTATATACACTCCGACAGGAAAATTGCTTTTCGGGATCAAGGAAGAGCTGAATAACGCTGAATACATGACTGAAATAATCACCCTGGACAATAGCGACAAAAAACTACCGGCTGGCTTATACGTTGCGCGTATGGTTGTACGTTCAGTATCGAATGGCTCTAAAAATGAGCAGGTTACCAAACTTATTATATTGAATTGATTATCTTTAAGCCCTTTAGTCACCTATGAAGAAGTCTTTTATTCCGGTTATTCTGTCTGTCTTTGCAGGCGCATTTAGCCAGGTTTCGTTTGCACAGAATAATCCACCAGACATATCCTTGACCCACACTCCGGGTCATGTCGATACTTCGGGCGAGTTACTCGGTCAGCAAAGGGCAATCACTACGGCAGTTCCGTTTCTGGCGATCAGTCCGGATGCAAGACACGCTGCGTTGGGAGATGCAGGGGTAGCCACCACACCGGATGCAAATGCCGCCTACTGGAATGCAGCAAAGCTGGTATTTATCGACAAAAAGTATGGTGGGAGTTTCAGCTATACGCCATGGCTGGGCAAGATCATCAACGACATGTGGATATCGCATTTGTCAGGCTTTTACAAGCTCAGGCAGGAGGAAGCTATCGCGGTATCGCTAAAATACTTTGACCTGGGTGAAATTGATTTTCGAAATGACCAGAACGAACCCCTTGGAACGTTCAATCCCAAGGAAGCTGCCTTTGATGTGACTTATTCGCGTATGTTATCGCAACAGCTCAGTGTAGGCATCACGGGCAGATATATCTATTCTAACCTTACAGGAGCATTTACAGGTAACGATGCCCAGGCTGGAAACAGCGCGGCGGTAGACATCGGCGTGTTTTATACAAAAGAGATTAAGAACAGCACAAAGAATTCCGTGCTCTCTCTGGGGGCACAGATCTCAAACATCGGAGCAAAGCTTTCATACACGGACAATGCCAACAAGGACTTTTTGCCGACCAACCTCAAAATCGGAACAGCCTATACGATGGAGCTCGATCCGTTCAACAACCTGACCTTTGTACTTGATTTCAATAAGCTCATGGTACCTACCGTGGACGAGGGACAATCACTCCTCAGCGGCATGTTCGGATCATTTACCGATGCACCGGACGGAGGCTCTGAAGAGCTTCATGAAGTGATGACCTCCCTCGGCGCTGAGTATTGGTATAACAAGACATTTGCCGCGCGCCTGGGCTATTTTCTGGAAGCGAAGGACAAAGGCAACAGAAAATACATGACTGCAGGTCTCGGATTCAGAAAGAACAACTTCGGAATCGACGTTGCCTATATCGTGCCTACCAATCAGCGCGAGCATCCCTTGGCAGAAACGTTGCGTTTTACAATCCTATTGCAGATACCTTTGGACGAACAATTAGAGGAATCCGTTACTGACTGATGCCAGACAGAAAATCACCTCCGCCTTTCGTTAAGAGTACCTCCTTTGAGCTGATCGAACCTATAACGCATTCCCTTCCGAATGGCGTCAACGTTCTTTTTGTCCCGGGAGGAGATCAGGAAGTTATCAAGATCGAGGTTGTAGCCAGGGCCGGACGCTGGCAGGAGAAGGTGCGGGGCGCGGCGCAGTTCACAGGCAACCTTCTCAACAAGGGAACCTCTTCAAAGAACAGCTTTCAGATCGCACAGATCTTCGACCAGTATGGCGCTCACATCGAGATCCATCCGGGAATGGATTACATTTCGGTAGCCGTTTACTCACTGACATCCTTTATAGAACCCGTACTCGATCTCTTCTTCGAAGTACTAACCGATCCGTCGTTTCCGGAGAAAGAGATCCAGCAGGTCAAGACCATCGCCATTCAGAACCTGAGAGTGAACAAT
>CBHTUB010000567.1:0-2998 GCA_966095595.1 uncultured Chryseosolibacter sp.
AGTATAAGAAACTGTTTGAAATGGAAAACATAGAGCTTGAGTTTAAAGACGGCGCGATCGATTTTATAGTCGAAAAGGCGATGGAGTTTAAACTCGGTGCCCGCGGTCTGAGGAGTATTTGCGAAGCCATCATCAACGATGCCATGTTCGAGTTGCCCTCCGAGAAGAATCAGGAGAAGCTCGTCATTAATCGGGCATATGCTGAAGAGAAATTCAATAAATCACACTACAGCAAACTCAAGGTCGCCTAAGAAGCAACTTTTTCCTCAGTCAAATACTGGTACATCAACCGGCCGGCATTTTCGGATGCAGATCCTATGTCGAGTGTTTTATACAACTTATCATAATCGGCCAGTATTTGCGCTCTTGCTTTTTCATCTTCCGTGATTCTTCTTACTTCACTCACGAGGCGTTCGGCATTGGCTTCGTCCTGGATCAGCTCTGTGACTACAGGCTTATCGGCGATGAGATTCACGAGCGACAAATATTTGACCGTGATGAAGGTCCTGCCAAGCTTATAGGTTAACCAGCTCGTTACGTAAACAACCACTTGCGGAACCTTCAGCAAGGCCGTCTCCAGGGTGGCCGTTCCAGAAGTAACGACGGCAGACGTAGCATGCTGCAATAGATTGTAGGTGTCATTCTGAATGAACCTTACGTTCGGCAAATCCTTTAACGGGTTATATAGGTCGGGGTCCAGATTATCGACGGTGGCAACTGCAAACTGGTAATTCTGCAGGCGTCTGGCGCATGCAGCCATGACGGGGAGAATTTTTAGAAGCTCCTGTTTTCTGCTTCCCGGTAAGAGTGCCACCAGAGGTTTACCTTCAGCGAAGCTGTTGCGTTGCATGAATGTCTTATCCGTTCGATGTTGTTTTATCGCATCCAGCACCGGATTACCTACATAGTCCACTTCCCAATCGAATTTTTTATAGAAATCCCTTTCAAATGGAAGGATCACAAACATCCTATCTACGTTTGCCTTTAACGTGAGTGCCCGACGTTGATACCACGCCCAGACTTTGGGAGTGATGTAGAAGTAGACCTTCAGATTATTCTTCCTGGCGAACTTCGCGATCCTCGTATTGAATCCTCCGTAGTCGACAAGGATCACTACATCCGGGGCAAAAGCCAGGATATCATCTTTACAAACTTTACTGAGCTTCGAGATCTTATTCAGATTGGACAAAACTTCCGCGATACCCATAAAAGCGAGCTCGCGATAGTGCACAGTCAGGTGCACACCGGCGTCACTCATGTAGTCTCCGCCAAATCCCTTAAACTGTGCATTGTCATCGTGTGATTTGATTGCCCGAACCAGGTTACTGGCGTGAAGATCTCCGGAACGTTCACCAGCGATGATATAGTATTTCATTGAGCGGCTATTGAATGGATTTACTCACCAAAATATTCAACGAAGTTACGGGGAGTTTCATACAATCTCACGCAGTGCAGCTTGCCGTAACTTGTAACTGCCGGCAAGTGTTTTTCCAATATTTTCCATATCTCGAGCACGAGGGTCTCGCAGCTGGCGAGCTTATCCCTCATGAAGTCTACATCGAGATTGAGATTCTTGTGATCAAGCTTATCTACAACTTCACGACGGATCATGGTGCTGAGCTTTTTCAGATCCACTACAAATCCAGTTTCAGGATCCGGCATACCCTTTACCGTCACGATAAGCTCGAAGTTGTGGCCGTGCCAGTTTTCGTTCGCACACGGGCCAAACACCTCAATATTTTTTTCTTTTGACCATTGAGGATTATAGAGCTTGTGGGCAGCATTGAAGTGTTCTTTGCGGGAGACGTAGATCATATAAACCGATGACCAAATATAGGAGTCTTGCCCTTCGGCGCCAATCTGTACTTTAAACTCAAATAAAAAAGGCCATTCTGAGGACAGAATGGCCTTTTTATTATTTCAAGAACCGTTTAGAAAGGCTTCTTAACGTTGTGTAAAAGGTGCAGACCATCAGTACTGCTTACCCTTCCTTCAGCTACGACATCTCCAGCTGTATCCTTGATAGTGAGAACGTCACAATTCTTTTCGATTGTTCCTACCATCACGCCCTCGCCATCCATTCCTGAATTGAATACTCCTGTGACTACAAATTCTCCTGTGAAGTCAGTCCCAGCTCTATCATAATCAATTCTGATTGTCATGTTCTCGGCTGGATCAGCGCCCGCATAAACCCATACCCACATCTCATACAATTCACCTTCGTTCATGTCAGCCATATCCAAAACGCCTGCTTCAGGGCATGCAAGCGATGACGCATCAAAATTCAGAAGATCATCGTTGTAAGGAGGAGATCCTGCTGTCTGTAAAGTCAAATCCAGATCATAACCGTCTGCACAGATATCAGCAGTAGGATCTGCAGTATATTCCCAGCTTAGCCCGAAATCTGCAATCTGATTACGGTCTTCTGTGAGACCACTTTCATCAATTGTAGCAACATGAAGTTCGCTTTCTTCAAGGCCGCTTGGACCATCGTTATCGAAGGAAAGGTAGATTGATTCATCGCTATCTTCAATTACGAAATCCTGGTAAACGACGATTTCAACATCAAAACCGTCCTGTCCACCCAACGCCGGAATTGAAACCTCATGCGTGAGCAGGTCGAAGTCTTCACCTTCTGTAGCTGTTGAAGACTCTCCAACTGCAATCTCGATGGTTAGATCTGTGACCTGTTTTTCACTGTCAAGGGTAAAGTGCAACAATTGTACTGTTGCATCACCACATTCCTGAACAACGATCGGGGATCCGGTTGGAGTGACTGCTGAAAACTCCGCGAACGAGGAAATAATTGAGTCTCCCGAATCAGCGGTTCCCTCATCGCAAGATGTCGTTGCTGCTGAAAGAGCAGCGCACAACAAAAGTGTATATATTCTAAATAATTTCATTTGTCAATAAGGTTAAAGTTATTCAACAACTTTCTTCAACACGGTATAAAACTCTCTTGCACCGCTGCCGTCAACAAAGTAGACATATGACAAAC
>CBHTUB010000568.1:0-2988 GCA_966095595.1 uncultured Chryseosolibacter sp.
AAGTTTGAAACTGGTCGCCAAAAGGTCCTTTTTTGATGATGACATGATCTCCCTTGCAAACGGGGCAATACACTTTCCCCGAGGGTCCGCAGTCGATGTCATAATTTTTTGATAACACCTCAACTGCGCTCTTCGCTTCTGACTGACGCTGCCCGAGAAGTGCCTCTTCGGATTTTCGTAGCCACGTGGCCGCTTCTTCCGAGAACTGTCCGTCTGTTCCCTTCAACTGTATGTATTTATTAAGCCAGTCTATGCTTTGTTTGAACTGCGAGAGATAAAACGAATTTTTTCCGAAGTAGAACGTGAGGTCGGAAGGAACGCTTTTGATGTTGGCCAGCACATATTTGAACTTCTGGTCTGCCAGCTTGTGCTCGCCGATATCCATATAATAAACTCCGGAATCCAGCTCACGCATCAGTGAGGATTTTTTTCGTTGCTCTTCCTGTCTCAGGTATTCCAACGTTCGCTCATCCTGAGCTACCACGAGTGTAGCCGATGCAAGCAGGCTCATCATCATGAGCGTAAAAATTGCGTGCTTCATTTAAATCTTTCTATTGGTACGTCCAGCCACTCCAGCGAGGACTTGTGAAAAATATCTTCTTTTACCGACTGCTCAAGCGGCATTTCTTCGATGAACTTTCCTATCTCCAGGTCTCCCAGCGGGAAAGGATAATCCGATCCCAGAGTGACCTTTCGCGATCCCTGCAGCTTCAGCACGTACTCGAGCATCATTTCATCGTGCGTTACACTGTCGACCCAAAATTTGCCGAGGTAGTTTCTCGGCTGAACGTTGTTGTCGATCGCTACCAGGTCCGGCCTGCAGTCGAAGCCATGTTGGATCCTGCCTATTGTCGGAAGAAATGATCCTCCGGCGTGGGCAAAATTCACACGTAGCTTTGGTAGTCTCTCAAAAATTCCGCCAAAAATCATGGAGCAGACTGCCCTTGAAGTTTCAGCCGGCATTCCGACCAGCCATGGCAGCCAGTAACGTTGCATCTGCTTTTGTCCCATCATGTTCCACGGATGCACCAGCACCGCCATCGACAATTTTTCACACGCTTCGAAGATAGGGAAGAACCTTTCTTCGTTGAGGTTCAGGTCATTGATGTTCGAACCGATCTGTATACCCTGCAAACCGATCTGCTTGCAGCGCTCCAGTTCCTGAATGGCGAGCTCCGTATCCTGCATAGGGATGGTGGCCAGCCCCAAATAGTTTTTGGGATATTGAATTATCAGGTCAGCAATATGGTCGTTGAGGAATTTTGAAAGGTCAAGACAATCGAGCGGACGTGCCCAGTACGAAAACATGACCGGGATGGTACACACTACCTGTACCTGCGTTCCGAATTTTTCATATTCTTCGATCCGCAGTTCCGCATTCCAGGCGTTTTCCTTGATCTCGCGGAAGAATTGGTTCCCCCGCATCATTTTCGCAAAACCTTTTTTGTGGTGTTGCAGGTATATAAAATCGCCGTATCCGAATTTTTCGCTCCAGTTTGGCAGTTTTTTTGGAATGATATGGGTGTGACTGTCGATCTTCAGCATAGTGGTTGTAAACTGAATTCTGCAAATGTATCAATTTACGGGGGTTTAAATTTCAGATTTCACATTTCATATTTCAAATTGAAGTTCAACGGTTGGAATAACGGTCAATCCGACGACCAAAAATCTGAAATATTGAGATTTGCAATCTGGAATTACGGTGCCGGTTTTAGATTCGGGATGTCGATGATGAATTCAGTTCCCTGGCCGTATTCGGAAGAGACGTTTATCGTGCCGCCGATCTTTTGTACGGCCTCCTTTACAATGTAAAGCCCGAGTCCTGAACCCGTACCTTTGGCAGATGCGCGATAGAACATGTTGAAGATCTGATTTTTTGCTTCCGGCAGAATTCCTTCTCCGTTATCGCGGACTCTGATCGTGGCTTTCTCTGAGCATGCTTCGACATTCACCTCAAGGAATGGTTGGTCTTTTTTCAGGTCGGCATATTTGATCGCATTCGAGATCAGGTTATTCAGCAGAATGTCGATACGCAAACGCGCGGAATAAAAATCGGCGGAGGTCTTGACCTGGATAATTTTCTGAATACGATCGACATTATCCATGAAGTTGAGCTGCTCGAACGTTGTGGTGATCATCTGCTCAAAGTGGATGATCTCGACATCTACCTGTAGTCGCTCGTTCCGGGAGTAGTCGACAATATCGCGGATAAACCGGTCGAGTCTCAGCAAGCTTTTTTTCTGCAGATCGAGGAGATGATCTATGTTGCCGATGTCGGTTTCGAGCTTGGCAACTTCTATCAACCCCAGCAGCGATGCTATGGGTGCCCGAAGGTCGTGCGAGGCGCTATAGACGAACCGGTCGAGCTCTGCATTGGTCTTCATCAACGCTTCATGTCGTTCAAGCAGAGCCTGTTGTGTGGCTTTTCTTTCGGTAACATCACTTTCAATGGCGATGTACTGGACTACCCGTCGCGCGTTATCGTAAATGGGTTGTACTTCGATTTGAACCCAGTAAGGATTTCCCTGCTTGTTGTAGTTGATGATCTCGATGTTCTTGAATCCTTCTCCCTTTCTGATCATCTCGCCCATATAACGGCTTACCTCAGGATCGGATTCGGGACCTCTCAGGAAGGAGCCAGGAGTTTTTCCTGCAACTTCCAGCAAGGTATAGCCTGTGATGCGTGTAAAGGCTGGATTCACCCATTGGATCTTGCCTTCGCCGTCGGCAACAACGACCATGTTTGTAGTATTGTTCGCCACCATGGCAAGACGCCGATTCTCGTCTTCCGCTTTCTTTCGTTCGCTCACATCCCTCACGATCGCCTGGATCAAAACCTCATTGGGTAGATCGAGCCTGTTCAGGGAAACCTCTGCTTCGAAGGGTGTTCCATCATAGCGGATGTGCCTCCATTCGAAGGATTGTGAGACGCCACTGAGCGCTGCGTTGATCTTTTCAAGTGCTGCCTCCTCCGACGACCTTCCGTCG
>CBHTUB010000569.1:0-2977 GCA_966095595.1 uncultured Chryseosolibacter sp.
ATGGAAGCAGTGTGAGGCTGACGTTGTATTCCCTTTTCAAACAGAGTTTTGCTCAGGCCCTGCCGTGCAGCTTCGAGAGATTTGATCGTCGGAGGCAATTGCTGGTGGTCACCTGCGAAGATCGCGCGCTTTGACCTGAGCAGCGGAATCCAGCAGGCAGGCTCCAGCGCCTGGGCAGCTTCATCGATGAAAACGGTTCTGAACGTTCGCTTTTGCAAAACGGGATGCGACGACCCGACAAGCGTTGCGCAGATAGCCTGTGCGTTATTCAGCAGGTCGTTGACGATGTAGAACTCCAGCGTGTCTGCGTCACTTTTCAACAGCTTGGCTTCCTGCAACAACGACCTTCGCTGCTCCCGCTCGTGATAGCCGAAGTGCCTCTTGAACTTCAGCGCCGCGGAACGAACCTGCTCCATTCGCTTTCGAAGGTTTCGCAATTCCTGGTAATGCTCATGCTGGGAGATGCGTGCATCGAGTGTTTTACTCAACGTCTGCTCAGTGACGCGTGCAGGGTGACCGATGCGGATTACATTGAGGCCTTGTTCGGCGAGTTTGTCCACAAGCAGGTCGACTGCAGCATTACTCGGCGCCGTCACCAGCACCTGCCGTTCTTTTTGAGCGGTGGCCATGATCGCCTGGACCAGCGTTGTCGTTTTTCCCGTACCCGGGGGGCCATGTATGAATGCAACGTCTTCGGCTTCAAGTACCGTGGACAGTGCTTTTTCCTGGCAATCATTCAGAATATTGATGGACGTGTGTTCTGCCTTGACCGGATGTCTTTCAGCTTTTGCATCGCCGAGCAGAATGTATTTGAACGCTGCCGTGCGATCGTCCTGCGCCTTGATCACTTCTTTCATCGCGAATTCCATCTCGCGATAGGTCATCTCGTCGAACATCACATCCACGCCCAGCATTCCATCTTCGATCCATTCCGGCAGTTCGTCGCTGCTGATCGTGATGACCATAAGGTTGTCACGGACATAGTTTACAACACCGTTCACGTGGTGTTTCCCGGGCGTTCCCGATGCATTTGAAAACACACTTACGGATTTGCCGCTCTGAAAACCATGTGGTTGCTCGAGGTGATTGGTGCGTTCTACTTCGATGATCGGCCGTTCTCCGGTGCCGATGTAATCACGTTTGAGCGCGACGGGATACCACGTGGTTCCTTCATTGGTGCGTTGGGTGATGGAGCGAAGCAACACTTTTTGCCGGTATTGCTCCATGTCGGCCTGACGTTCAAGTTTGATGAGCTCCAGTGTCGCCTGAAGCTGCTGGTCAACATTCATCGATTCTTTTTTAAAACATGTTGATAATAATCAGGCCTATTCTTCGAGAAGCTTCCTGAGTGTGGCAATGGCTTCCTGGTTTCGTTCGGATGAAATATTTTCAGTGACGCTTTCCTTTTCGCGCGTGGTGAGTCGCCAGCTCAGCGATGCCCGTGCATTGTGCTTGCGAATGCTGTCCATCTTCTGCAGGATCTCGACGTAATCTTCTGCTTCGTATTCCAAGTCGACACGATAGATCTGATTTTTGAACCATGACTTCGAATAGCCGATCAGCATATCACTGGTAATATCCTGAAAATGCTCGAAGTTGTTATATACGCTGCTGATAGGCTGGGTAAAGGCATCGACGATGGTCTGTCCTTCCTTCTTCGCAATGGGCGCCAGCTTCGGCGAGTCCCGGATCGAAACGAAAACTATTCCCGATGTGTTCTCGGCAATCCAGTCCTTGTAGGCATACAGGAACCTCGCCGCATCATTTAAGCCGAAGTTGTCGGAGATACCTGCATCCATGATATCGATCGGTGGATCGGTAGGCAGCGTGGTATTTGGGGTGATGTAGGGAAACGTCGCGCACATTCTCAACGCCGACAGGAACCTGAGGTTTTCTCCATCCTGATTTTCGAACAGCCGTTGGAAATCTATTCCACTGTATTTTTGGGAATGATACCCGGGAAAATTCGTTACCTCGTAATTCATGAAGGACACGGGTCGGGAGGCGATGTATAATTTCCTTCCGTCATTGACAATGGTGGGCGTAAGGATCATCATCGGGATCACGGACTTTCTCTCGAACGAATCGTAGGACGAGATAGGCTTGTCCATAAGGCCTTCCGTCATCTGGTTCAATTGCTCCTCAAAAGTATACGCGCGGTCCCGCGAGTAAAGTTGTCCGGCATACTGGAATTTTGTAAAGCCGACAAACAGGTCGTTTGCAAGTAAACTGAAGATCATCGGATTGAGGTTATCCGTGGAAATATTGTTCCGGTGCTTTATTGCGTACGGATTGACGTCTTCAGCCAGATGCTGACGGAGCTTCAGCTCGCGATAGTAGCTCGCGCCTATCAATCCTCCTGAGGCACCGGTGATTAGAATGCTATGATTGAACAACTCCCCGTTCATAACGCTGTCGGCGGTCTGTAAGGCCGTGAACGTCCAGAGGGCGGCCCGCTTGCCTCCGCCACTCGCGCAAAGGAAGACCATCCTGGGCTTGCGGCCCGGAAAACGCGCTTTCCAGTTCTCGAGCATTTCAAATGTTGCCTTATGATCCGCGTTTATCGACGAAGAATCGTTCATCTTTCGCAGTACATCTACGGAATACTCTGCAGGTGGGCGCACGTAGTCAAGCCCGAACGCTTCGTATCGTTTGGTGAAAATGTCTTCTCCCACGAGGTAGTTGAAGGTGAGGAACAGGATCAGGGCAGAGGTTGCCGACCAGTTTCCGAACCAGTAAGAAAAGGCGCCCGCCATCATCACGAAGATGCTCAGCAGAATGAAGATGCTAGCGGCGGCTGGTAACTGAAAAACAGGGTAGTCCTTGAATACCCCCAGGATCACCACCACGACAAAAATGAACAGCTCGATAATGACAAGGTTGAAATGGTTCTGGTCGAACACCTGAAGGATCGTGGCGCGGTCGTAGAATCGGTTTTTCTCTACGCGTTTGATCTTGAAATCATAGTCGATGTAAT
>CBHTUB010000570.1:0-2961 GCA_966095595.1 uncultured Chryseosolibacter sp.
TTCTATCGTCGACGGATTCTGTCTGGCATATCCGAAAGCCATTCCGTTTATCATCCCGAAAGGAACCTATGGCCGATGGCCGCTGGAGCCAGTGCTTACCTTCGCTGTATACGATGTAATGGTCTGCCATAAGGACATGGATGATCACATTGCATACGACATGCTACAGCGGATTTACGATATGCGGCAGTCCCTATCGGAGGAGAATTTCGAATTTGGAATGATCGAATCGAATTTCGAATCGCATAAATTTTCCTTTCCGCTGCACACCGGAGCGGTAAAATACATTACGCGAGACCAACCCACATTCTGGGAACGAGAGTCCGAAGTTATCGGACTTATCCTATCGCTACTCGTTATCGGCAGCGGGAGCATCACAACATTGTACAAATATCTGAAGCAACGCAGGAAGGACCGTGTGGACACCTATTATCAGAAAGTTCTCTTTGTGAGCAACCATGCCAGAGCCGTGCATGACGTTGCAAAAAAGAAAGAATATCTCCAGGAGCTTTTTATGATACGAAACAATGCCTTCGAGCAGCTGATCGCGGAAAACCTCGATGCGAACGAAGCCTTTACCATTTTTGGGAATCTGCTGAATGCTTCGATCCGCGAGCTGGAGCAGGATATTCAGCGCCTTCAGAAAGAAGCGATCCCCGTTTCGTGACCATTTGAAAGAATGGATTGCCGCTCAACTTTCAAATTGCGGTGATTCAGTAATTCACGTATTCAGAATATCATTTTAACGTTCACCGGTGGTAACTTGATCATGTTAACTTCCACCACCCTATGAATTGCAGATTGATTCTCTCGATTATCCTGCTTGCAAGCATCGTGCGATCATTACCCGCGCAAGAGCTGCCGGGGAAGCGCGCACATCATGCGCTCATCTACGACGAAGGCAGAGGCAAAGTGATGCTCACCGGAGGCAGCACCCCATTGAATGGAGGAAGCTCATTTGTGTTCTACGACGACATGTGGTCGTTCGACGGAAAATCATGGACCAATGAAAAATTTGTGGGAGATAGACGCAGCGGAATGAGTCTTGCCTATGATTCAAAACGAAAGAAGGTCTATTCGCTCGGGGGGTTCATGAACAATGTCTCGGTATCCGATCTGCGACAGGCGAAAGAAAAACAGTGGGTCGCCATTGGAACCATCAGCGAACCTGGAATGACTGAAGGCGGTTTTGTATACGACGTGGCGCGCGACAAATTCATTGCTTTCGGGGGAAGCTCCGGTCGCGGCCAATTGAATTCATCGACCTGGGAGTGGGATGTAAAAAAAGGCTGGAAAAAAATAGATGGGCCGGCTCCCGATGGCCGTCAGGCATACGCACTCGTTTATGACTCAAAGAGAAAAAAGACAATTGCTTTCGGAGGGATGGGCGCAAGTCCGCAGCAACTATTCGGCGACACCTGGGAGTACGACGGCACAGCATGGAAAAAGGTAAGTGATAACGGCCCGGCTGCACGCATGTCGATGGGATACACGTACGACAGCAAGCGAGGCTTACTGATCATCTTCGGCGGCAGAAGCAAGGACAACACCCTTGGGGATACATGGGCGTGGGATGGGAAAGAATGGAAGCAGCTTGCGTCCGACGGTCCAGCACCGCGGATGATGGGCTATCTTGCCTACGATAGCAAACGTGATAAAGTTGTTTTGTTCGGAGGTCGCCCATCATGGCCAAACGACACGAACGATACCTGGGAATGGAATGGCAACAGCTGGAGTGAAGTAAAGTAATTCCGGCAGCATCCGGACAGACCCCTGGCTGCTCTACATTTAGCGTAAGTTCTTTCTCAAGCGTCTGACCGTTGAGTTGTCACTCAATGGGCATATTTTTTACGCATCCCCTCGCGATCGTCATCTCCGAATGGAGAACGATCGCTTTATCAGGCAACTGATTTCGTGAAAGGGATTTAGCAACAAAAACAAGAATTTATGCTGGCAATGAATTACCGCGGACCCTACCGGGTACGTGCCGATCGCAACAGACCCGATCCAAAGATAATGCATCCCGGAGATGCGATCGTGCGTGTTACCCGCTCTTGCATCTGCGGATCCGATCTGCATCTATATCATGGCCTCGTGCCCGACACCCGCGTCGGTATGACGTTCGGTCATGAGTTCACTGGGATTGTCGAGGAAGTGGGATCAGGCGTGGAAAAACTGAAACGCGGAGACCACGTACTTGTCCCGTTCAATATTGCGTGCGGAATGTGTCCGTTCTGTCAACAGGAACTATACGGAAACTGTCATGAATCGAATACGGAAGCTACAGCCGTCGGCGGCATCTTCGGTTACTCGCACACCGCCGGCGGCTACGATGGCGGACAAGCCGAGTTTGTCAGGGTACCATATGCCGACGTGGGTCCGATGGTCATCCCTGAAGGCATGGACATTGAAGATGCAGTACTCCTTACCGACGTAACGCCAACCGGATATCAGGCGGCGGAGATGGGCGGCATCCAGAAAGGCGACACTGTTGTAGTCTTCGGTGCTGGGCCCATCGGCATCATGGCAGCACGGTGCGCATGGCTCTTCGGCGCAGGCCGTGTGATCATCATCGATCATCTTGAATACCGTCTGGAATTTGCGAGGCAGTATTCAAAATGTGAGGCCTATAACTTCAAAGACATGGATGACCCTGTGGTCTTCCTTAAAAAAACAACGGATCATCTGGGCGCAGATGTTTGCATCGACGCAGTGGGCTGCGAAGCGGAAGGCAGCGCCATGCATACGATAACCGGAAGGAAAATGATGTTGCAGGCAGGATCGGCCACAGCATTGCAATGGGCGATCAACTCCGTCAAGAAGGGAGGTATTGTCTCTATTGTAGGTGTATACGGTCCGACGTGGAACATGGTGCCCATCGGCAATGTGCTCAACAAGGGAATCACCATCCGCGCAAACCAGGCCTCCGTGAAGCGTTTGCTGCCCAGGCTGATCGATCAC
>CBHTUB010000571.1:0-2955 GCA_966095595.1 uncultured Chryseosolibacter sp.
GTTGAAACGGAGGCGAGAAACGAAATGGGGTCTGACCGACGATTTGGTCACGTGTGCATTCGAAAATACGCAGGGTGGCGGGATTACAATCGATAAACGTTTTGTGATCCATTGTAAAGATTGCGTCATGCGCTGAGTCGAATAGCATACGCAGCTTGAATTCGCTTTTGGCAATGCTGTCTTCCGCCCGTTTGCTTTCGGTGATATCGAAAGTCGTGAGGATCACGTTCGTGATCTTCCCGGATTCGCTGAAAACAGGTGTGAAATGATTTGAAAAGACCTGATTGCCCGCGGTAGTTTCGATCGTCACGGTCTCACCCTGAAAGGCCTTCCTGATCAGATCGATCGTTTCCGGACTGTTCCAAAAAGTCGAAAAGATGGAATCACCTATGCGGACGTTGTTATACCCAGTCTGCTCCTGGATCCGGTTAATGGATTGGACTGCACCTTTTTCGTCCAACATAAGTGTTGAAACAATAAAGGTCAGGGCTTTGTTGGTAACGGCAGTTGATTGTGGACCCATCTTTGGAATCTGACCAAGATATAAAATCTTCGCATATGGTCACAATTCATCCGATGGTTCTAAATCGGATCGCCAATTTTACAGCCGCTTTCCTGTAAATGACTCCCTTTAAGTTTCGGTGGTAAAGTTTTTTCTTACTTGATCTTCCAGCCTTCGCGATACTCTCTCCTGACAAATTGATTGGCTTCCTCGAAATTGGTGATCCGCATTTCCTGTGCGTTCCAGAGCAATTTTTTTCTTCCGATATAGGTGCCTTTTGCGTCTTTGATGTTATAGCTGCGAAGTGCAAGATTTCCCATGAGAATACTTTCCGTAAAGGGGCCGGCATAGTCGAAAGGAGAGGAAGTGATCCCTTTTTTGTATCCCTGTATACAGGCTTCGACCCATTGTGCATAGTGGCCATCCGTGCCCATCTCGACTCTGGGCAGGGAAGGAGCAGGTAACGTTACTTCTGTCATAAGCCGCGTGGGAAGAAGCGTTGCCTTGCGACCCCACATTCCGCCCATCAGTTTTCCCTTTGTTCCCTCCATGATAATGCCTCCGTCCCAATCGCCCATCTGTTCGTCGGGGAGAAGCTCGGATGGTCTTTTTGGAAGTAGCCCTCCGTCCATCCACGTAAGTGTAATATTTCCCTTTCCGTCCGTGCGGGGGAAATTATAGTGGATGATCGATGATGAGGGGCAGCTTTCATTGTATTGTCCTTCCACGAAAAAATCCTTCCATGCCGTTGTTGCGCTGCACTCGACTTCATTCGGATAGTTTACCGGAAGGATTCGGAAGAATGGGTCAAGAATATGACAGGCCATATCACCGAGGGCTCCCGTGCCGAACCGCCACCATCCCCGCCAGTTGAAGGGGTGATAGGCAGGATTGTAATCGATCTTTTCTGCCGGCCCGATCCACAAGTCCCAATCCAATGTAGGCGGCACTTCGTGCTGACCCGACGGTGTTGGGACTCCCTGCGGCCAAACCGGTCTGTTCGTCCATGCCCACACATGTTTTACTTCGCCGATAAGACCGGCATCATACATCTCTTTCATGAAACGCACGTCGTCACCCGAAGCTCCCTGGTTACCCATTTGTGTAACGATCTTGTTATGGCGTGCCGTCTCCGCCAGGAGACGTGCTTCCGCGATACTCCAAGTTAAAGGTTTTTGTACCATCACGTGCTTGCCGCGCTGCATCGCTGCCATTGCCGCAACGGTATGGGTATGGTCTGGCGTGGAAATAGTAACGGCGTCTATGTGCTTATGCTCTTTGTCGAGCATCACCCTAAAGTCCTTGAAGTATTTGGCCTCGGGAAATCTGGCGATGGACTCTGCGGCCATCTTGTCGTCGACATCGCATAGATAGGCGATCTTTGCTTTCGGATGTTTGACACTTTGTTTGAGGTCCTCGCGCCCGCGTCCACCCACGCCGATCCCTGCGATGTAAAGTGTATCACTCGGGGGAACGAATCCTTTTCCCAATACAAAACGCGGAACGATCGTGAACGATGCTGCTGCCAGCGCCGTGTTCCTGATAAACGTTCTTCTGCTTAGCTGATTAAGATTTTTCTTTTTCAATGGCGTTTAGGTGATGGTTGGAATACGTAGTTAACCATGTTTTACCGAAATATCAAGGGTTCGCTGGTCGTATTTCAATCCGTACTGCATCAGAACTTCTTGCGGTACGCCATCCCATTGGTTCGGCTTGTTGCCCTCGTAACCCAGGTCTTTGATCCCCATTTTGCTGGTAAAGAAGCCCGTAGCTGTCAAATCGCGCATCAGATTGAAAAACGCGACACCCTGCGCCATTTCCGGTTTTGATTGCTCCGGATAGGCAATATCGTCCACAATCTGAAGGCGTTCATTGTGTGAAATGGACACAAAGTCTTTTTCAAATCGCCTGAGTGATTGGAGATCGAGCCACCTGAGGCCACCCCGCATGGGCACCTGATGCTGTGGAATATCTTTTACAATAAATTCGATGAAATCGGGGACGCCGGCATCCGTCGCGCTTCCGGATACTTCATCTTTGGGGATAATGATATCCGCCAGTACGGCGATGGTTTTCATTTCGTGCTCATCGAAGAATTTTTCCGACAGTAATTTTTCTTCATACTTTTTCTCCTGCTCGGTTCTGTCGATAACAGGCGTATACTTCACTTCTGAAGGCTCAACCTTTTTTTCTTCGGGGGAACAAGTCTGGAGTAGAACACCCGCGCCTGCAGTGCCTACAACCAGCGATTTCAAATATTTTCTTCTGTCCATATCAGTCTGCGTCTAAAGGTTTTGTTGTTTTACCTGTTCGATGATGTATTCGGATGCACGCATGGAGAGTGCTAGAATAGTCCACGTAGGATTCTTATCAGCCTGTGAGACAAAGGGACCTCCATCCACGACGAACAGGTTTTTACAGTCATGCGCCTGGTTGAATTTGTTCACGACGGA
>CBHTUB010000572.1:0-2945 GCA_966095595.1 uncultured Chryseosolibacter sp.
GAGCAACTATGAGGGCGTAAAGCGGATGGCTGAAAATTTTGTAGTGGTGCCGTACAACATTCCACAGCAGAACATCGCTACCTATTTTCCGGAGGCTAATGCCTTGATACCATTCAATCAGTTCGCACGAAAGAGCCAGACGCCGGTTTCGAAGTCGGTAGTGGTGAGTGTTTCGAGAAGGTGATGGCGTGTAGTTCTTTTTACCGCAGAGGCGCCAGGGCGCAGGGTGAACGCGGGGATTAGAGGCCGTTGACGAAACGGTGGAAGCCTTGTTTTATCAAGGGGACGTTGAAGTTGATCAGTAGGCCCAGGCGTTTGTCAGCGAGCTTGAGATAGCTGATAAGTTGTGCTGAATGTACCGGAAGCAAATTCTCCACGGCTTTTAACTCTATGATGATTTTGTCTTCAACCAATATATCGATTAGGTACTCTTTGTTTAACGGTATTCCCTTGTATTGGAGGGGTACCGGGACAAGCACAGAAACTTGAATTGATCGCTGCCGTAATTCCGTGATCATGCATTGCTGATACACTGATTCCAATAGACCGGGCCCCATTTCACGATGAACTGCAATGGCAGATTGTAATATCGCCCCCGATAATTGATTGTAGTGCGTGTTAGAGAGAGTCATATTTAAAAGTATGGTTTCGATCTGATATTTACAACCCTGCGTAACCTCTGCGCCACCGCGCCTCTGCGGTGAACATCGTAGTACTAAACTTGTCCACAACGAAAAAAACCGCCACGCCCCACGGGCATGACGGTTCTTAACCTAAACTTATATATAGCTTACGCAAACGTTAAGCTCAGCACTACTCCCGACGCAACGTCTGCACCGGGTTCGCATACGCGGCCTGCAACGCGCGATAGCTAATGGTTGTCAGCGCGATCAGCAACGTCACAACCCCCACCAGCAAAAACACGATGAAGTTGATCTCCACATGGAACGCAAAGTTATTCAGCCACCCGTTCACGGCATACCATGCAACAGGGCACGCGATGAGGAACGCAATGCCGATCAGCTTCGAGAAATCTGTCGAAAGCAGCACAACGATCTGGCTGACAGACCCACCCATCACCTTCCTGATACCGATCTCCTTCTTGCGCTCTTCGGCCATGAAGGATGCCAGCGCGAACAGCCCAAGGCATGCAACGATCACCGCGAGCACCGAGAAGATCCCGGCGACAGTCCCCAGCTTCTCTTCATCCTTGTAAAGCTTGTCCAGCTCCTGATCCAGGAAGAAATAATCGAAAGGTCTTCCGGGTGCCAGCGCTTTCCATTTCTCTTCTATCGCAGCAACAGTAGCAGGCAGATCGTTGGACTTGAGCTTGATCGCAACATATTTTAACGAGAAATTGAAATGACCCGGGTTGGAACGCAACTGCAGGATGAGCGGCTCTATCGGCTTGTGCTTCGAAACGAAATTGAAGTCCTGCACAACACCCACGATCTCGCCGTGGAATCGATTATAGTCGAAGGTCTTTCCTACAGCCTGCTCTGGTGTCCAGCCCATGTTTCTGGCTAGTGATTCATTGACGATCAGTCCCAATGAGTCATCTGTTGTGATGTTCTCCTGGAACGGGCGACCATGTAGAATATTCAGGCTGAAGGTCTTGAAGAAATCGTGGTTTACCCACATGACCGAGAACAACTTCGACTTGTCCATACCTTCGAACCGGAAATTGTCGCCCTGGTGTTTTGATCCCAGGACGTCGAGAACGCCCGTGATGCTTTCGACGTCGGTGCGTTGTTCTATCTCCTTTTTAAACTCGTGGTACGTTCTTGTGATCGGTGTACGAAGCGCAGACACATATAAGATCTGATCGGAGTCGAAGCCCGTACTGCTCTTGCGCAAAAAGTCGAGCTGATTGATCGCGATCACCGTGGTGATGATCATGATGATCGATAAGGCAAACTGTACAACCACCAGGGACTTTCTCAGCACGGCTCCGCGGCCGCCCCGGGCAGTAGTATCTTTGAGTACCTTGATTGGAATGAACGAGCTCAGCACCAGCGCAGGGTAGAGGCCGGATCCCACGCCGACAATAATGAATATCGCCACCAGCGTTCCAAGGATCACTGGATTCATCAGTACTTCATAACCAATGGACTTTTCTGCCAGGGAATTGAAGAACGGCAGACCAAGGGCTGTTATACCGACAGCCAGTACTATCGCCACGAATGAAATAATGAGCGATTCAAGCAGGAACTGGGATATCAGCTGTCTCCGCTGACTTCCAAGTGTCTTTCGTAAACCGACTTCTTTAGCCCGTTTCGCAGAACGCGCTGTCGACAGGTTCATGAAGTTCATACTTGCAATGAACAGGATGATGATGCCGATGATCGTAAAGACATAAACGTTCTCCTTGCTGCTGTTGGCCTCGAGCTCGAATTCAAGATCGGAGGTAAGGTGAATATCTGTTAGTGATTGCAAGGCAATTTTTGCTTCTGCCTTGATCTGCTCAGGGAAATATTTTTGTACGAATGCGGGGAATTGAGCTTCCAGATCCTGAGGTTTCACGCCCTCCTTCAATACAAGGTATGTCCAGCAAGGGTTCCAGTACCAGTTCTCGGGATATTGACCACCAAAGAATTGCTTCAATGTGGAGAAGGAGATAAGAAAGTCGAAGGTGAAGTGGGCATTGCGCGGAGGGTCTGGCATTACGCCGGTAACGACCAGGTCTTGTCTGCCCTCGATCTGAAGTATCTTACCCATAGGGTCGTCGTTGCCGAAATAACGTTTCGCGGCACGATCGGTCAGAATAATTGAATTGGGCTCTGCGAGCGCTTTACTCTTGTCACCCGTGCTCATGTTATAGTCGAACACCTGGAAGAACGTGGAGTCGACGAAGAGCACATTCGGCTCGTTGAATTCTTTCTTGCTGTCGCGCTCGGTGATCAGCAGGGTAGGAGACTGGAAATCGAAAAGACGCACCTGGGTCT
>CBHTUB010000573.1:0-2907 GCA_966095595.1 uncultured Chryseosolibacter sp.
CAAATCGTTATTGGTACTTATGAAAGTGAAAGGACTCCGGTATTTTTTAATTGCTGTTTTATTTGTGGTTCAATCCTGCAAGAAGGATAATTCGGAAAAACCGGTCGCCCCACCATCCATCAGCTATAAAGTCAAGGGAACATGGCCTCATGACACCGGAGCGTTTACCCAGGGTCTGGTGATCGATAAGGGATTGCTGTATGAAAGTACCGGACAGGAGGGACAATCGTGGATAGGCATCGTGGATGTAAAGACAGGCGTACCGGATAAAAAAGTGACGCTGGACAATAAGTATTTCGGAGAATGTATCACGATCCTGAACAATAAGATCTATCAGCTTACTTGGACAACAAAAGTTGGCTTCGTGTACGATCTCAAAACCTTTGAAAAGCTCCGCGAATTCCAGCAACCTCTGAAGGAGGGGTGGGGTATCACTCACGATAACAGGAACCTCATCGTAAGCGAAGGGACAGACAAGTTGATCTACCTCGATACCGCCACACTGAAACCGGTGAAGACGCTGAACGTCACGGATGCCAATGGCCCGGTTACCAAACTGAATGAGCTCGAATACGTCGACGGCTTCATTTACTCCAACATTTGGGAGACGAACTTTATTGTGAAGATAGACCCGGCGACCGGGAAGGTGGTGGGCAGGCTTGACCTGTCATCACTTGCGCAGAACGCCGCACTTCGTAACCAAAATGCCAATGTTCTCAACGGCATAGCCTACCACCAGGAGACTAAATTATTCGTGGTGACCGGTAAATACTGGCCGTCGTTTTACATTATACAGTTAAGTCAATAAACCCTGCATATGAGTAATAAAACCAGATCGATCCTGAAAGCCATCGCTGTTATTGTAGTCCTTCTCTGTGTACTGATGGCCCTGGGATGGGTAGTGATCCCTGCAATCAGCCAATATAAATTCTGGCTCGTAGTAATCGCGTTTGGATTGCTACTGATCGCGTCAAAATAGCACGGCCTTTTTGTTGTGATATATCTGAATTGCGATATGTTTCAATATATCGCAATCTTTTTTGCCATTCGTATCATCGAAGAATTTCCACCTGATCGCTGAGCGACTTCCTCCAGCGGAACCCAGGCAAGGTCATGAGACTCCTCCGTTATCATGAGCACATCGTCCTTTCGCGCCTGCAGGAGGACGCGTACGTCAAAATGCAGGTGTTCCGGAAAATCGCTCCGAGACGGGATCGTGTGTATGTCGAGATCAAACAGCGGAGCGAGAAGCTTGAATGAGGTCAGGCCCGTTTCCTCCCGGACCTCACGCGTAGCGACAGCAGTGATGTCTTCGTCGCCATCCGCATGTCCGCCAGGCTGCAGCCATTTGTTCAATTTGGCGTGATGGGTGAGGAGTACGAACTGTTTTGCCTCGTCCACTATCCATGCTGAACCGGTTAGGTGTGCCGGCAAATGGGTGCGTTGATAAGCGTCGGCATGTTGCAGGAGCTTTACAAATTCGGCGACAAAGCCTCGCTCTGCAACATCGAAGCCAGTATATTCTTCCAGCGCCGCCAGCAGCGCTGCCCTTGTAGTGATCACGAAACTATTGAATGACGATCGTAACCTTGTTCATTTTCTTTGCCTCAAGTTTTCCGGTTTTTTCACCACCGCCGGAATTATCCTTGTCATCCTTGCGCACGATCACATAATACTCGATAGACTTCAATTCCTTGATCTTGACATAGCCGCGGTCGTCAGTGATGCCTTCGGCTGCGACGTTCACTTCTTTGTTGTAGTCTTCTTCTTTTTCGAATAGCTGCACTTTGGCGCCTTTGACCGTGTTACCCAGCTCGTCCCTCACGGTTACATTCAACGATGTTTTGATCAGCTGTGCCGCAGAAACGGTGATCAGGGTGCCGATAAGAAGAAGGAAGTAAAGTTGACGCTTCATATGTAGTTGAGTTTATGTCAAATTTATAAAAATCCGGAAACTAAAGGAGGTCGCCGTTCCAATGACCGACGACCTCCATTTTATCTCTTTGAATGGTTATCTCAGCAACACGACACCACCCCGGAGTTCTTCAATACCCTGACTCGGCCTGTAGCTGCTCTTGAACTTGACCAGATAGGTGTAAGTTCCCGGAGGAACGGGTTGACCTGCATTGTTCTTATACCCTCCGTTCCATGCAAATGCGCGATCGTTCGAGTAGAATACCATTTCTCCCCAACGATTGAAAATAAAGATCTCGAAGTCCTCATCAGTGATGAAGAAAGTGAACAACGAGAATTCCTTGTTGAAACCATTGGGACGGAAAGCATTGGGTCCGGTGACTTTCGGATCGCATTCGTCACGCAATACGATCTCGTCCTCGCTGGGACAACCGTAGGCATTCACCAGATCCACTTTATATTCACCCACCTGAGTGGCGAGGTATGTTTGACTGGTTTCGCCGGATAGCTCTGATCCGTTCTGGAACCATTGGTAGCTTCTGAACCCGCCCCCTGCGTCGAGCAGACGCGTCTTCGTGGTAGGATCGGTGTTCGCGGGATCCGGGCAAATGACGCCTGTGTCCTGGAGACTTCCGGCCGTTGTCGGTGATACCGTTATCGGAACATTGTCCTCTGCCGTACAAACTGTCGGCGGTGTGCTGCCGTCAGACCTGGACACAACAACTTTGTAAACGCCGTCCCGATCGTCAGTGACGGTAAGTGTTGCATCTGTTTCGTTGTTGATCAGCGCATCGTCGAGGAACCACGCATATTGCAGGGCTCCCGTTTGATTTGGTGTGGCAGTGATGTCAAAATCGATGCCTTCACAAGGTTGAGGGTTGGAAAGCTCGACGGTAAGCAAGCCGAGAACGGTTACCTGGTCGAGAAACTCGGTATTGGAGATGCAACCGGTGGTTGTGTTCTGCACTTTCACGCAGAAAGTTGAGCCGTTAT
>CBHTUB010000574.1:0-2900 GCA_966095595.1 uncultured Chryseosolibacter sp.
AAATCCTGATGTTGAACTTCTGATAGGCCGATAAACCGGCTGTTTCGTGGCCAAACAGCCGGGCTTGGCACCATTCTGGCCGCCCCAACGGTATAGATACCGGCTATTTCCTATTTTTTTAAAATCAGGAAAACCCTGATTGTTTCACACGGTAGCCGCTGCACTTTTGCATTATCGAATCTCAAGGAATGAGCACATCACACAGTACCAGGAAAAAACGGTCATCGACCGATTGCGGGATGGATGTTTCGGGTAACCGGCGCGCAGACCTAAACTCTAGATGTATTTTTTTAATATGAAGATTGAAAGCGTTGGATTTACCGTCGGTCTACCTGCCGCGTATGGCGGCAAAATTCTCGAACTGATGAGGGAGGGGTTGGTGGTGGTGGATTGCTCGAACCTAATCATCGAAGTCAATGCGGCATCGATAAAATTGTTTGGGGCGTCGGATCGCTGTGAACTACTTGGGAAAGGTATTAGCCAGTTTTGGGAAAATGCTGATGATTTTTCTGATGTCGTTTCCATCCTTTCTCTCTACCGATCTATTGATAATCTGGAGAATACCTTTGTTGCCGTTAACGGTGGTCGCTTTACAGGATCGTATTCCGCCACAGTCGTCGACGACCTTCAGCAAAAGACTTCGTTTAAGATCTTTTTCATCAAGGACATCACTGCAAGCGTGAGGCTTCACGAAAATTTCATCAGATCCACCGCTGAGTGCGCCAAGCTGAATAAAGATTTGGATCAATTTCTTTATACGGTAACGCATGACTTAAAGGCTCCGCTTCGGGCAATTAACCATCTTTCTCAATGGATCCAGGAGGACCTGTTCTCTTTTATCAATGAGGAGACCGAGGAAAACTTTAAAACTTTGAGGTTGCGGGTAGCCAGAATGGAATCGATGATCAACAGCCTCTCGGTATACTCGAAGATATCAAAGCAAGATTATCAACAGGAGCCCGTGAGCGTACTTGAGTTGCTGACCGACTTGTTGAACGAACTGTCCATAGCCGAGCAGGCTAAAGTCAAGATTGAAGGCCATTTACCGAATTTAGTAACGAATAGATCGGCGTTGTATAAGATTTTTGTCAACCTGATTGAGAACGCTATCCGGTTCAACGAGAAAAAGGAAAAGCATATAACGATATCCTGTCGGGAGAATTGCAACAGTTATGAGTTCACGGTAGAAGATAACGGTCCCGGAATCCCTGAAGAGCATCGGGAAAGAATATTCAGGGTGTTCGAAACACTCCAGTCGAAAGATAAACTCGAGACGACAGGGATGGGTCTGCCGATTACAAAGGCCATTCTGGAGAAAATCAATGGAACGATCGGTGTTCAATCGCAGATCGGAATCGGAAGTAAATTCATTTTCACTTTAGCCAAATAGACAACCATGGGCATAGCGATCAAACTGTTAGTAGTCGATGATGATTTAGTAGACAGACTTCATTTAAAAAAGACGTTGAATTTGTGCGGGATTCCATTCGAGCTGTCCGAATCCGACGATGCTACGGCGATCATAGATAAAGTGACTAATACGGAATTTGATTGCATCTTTCTTGACTATCTGTTGCCAGGAAAGAATGGTCTTCAGCTCGTGAAGAACATTCGGGAAGAAGGGGTAAAAACGCCCATTGTTATTACCACTTCTCATGGCAATGAAAGCATCGCAGTTGAGCTGATGAAATCAGGTGCATCTGATTACATTATAAAGAACGAGATCAATGCGGAGTCTCTGAGCCATACCCTACGAGGTGTACTTCGCATGCGTAACGTGGAGAAGCAACGGGAGCTTGCGGAGCAGGCATTGAAGATAAGCGAGTCACGCCTGGCGGAGGCGCAGCGCATCGCGAAAATGGGAAGTTGGGAATTGGATACGGCAACGGGAACGATTTACTGGTCACCCGAGATGTATAAGATATTCGAGGTTAATCCGGAGATGTTTACACCCACGCTTGAGAACTACTCCCAGTATATCCAGCAGGAAGACCGTGACCTTGTATTATCTCAGGTAGAAGAAATGGTTGCAGGTCAGTCGTTTGAATGGAACTTCGATTTTCGGTTGGTAACTCCTGCAGGAACCAAGTATGTGAATTGCCATGGTTACAGCCGAATTGATAGCGATCGATCCACAAGGAAATTGGTCGGTACGGTGCAGGATATTACCGAGCGCAAGCTTGCGGAACAGGAGGCCCAAAAGGCACGTGAGCTGGCGGAAAATTCGATGAAAGTCCGTGAGGTGTTTTTGGCCAACATCAGTCACGAGATTCGGACACCGATGAATGCGATACTTGGTTTCACCAGGTTGCTTTATGAAACTGACTTGTCAAAAGAACAACGTGGGTTTATTGACGCTATACATTTCTCAGGTGAAAACCTGCTTGTCGTAATAAATGACATACTTGATCTTTCCAAGATCAGGTCGGGCAAGATGAATATCGAACATTGCGAATTCAACATACGAGACCTTCTGGGCGGTGTGTTATCGGTGTTGAAACCGAAAGCAATTGAAAAGGGAATCCAGTTATCACTTTGTATTGCAAGTGACATCCCGCCGATCGTTAAGGGAGATCCTGTCAGATTGAATCAGATCCTTACGAACCTGATTAATAACGCTATAAAATTTACAAATAGGGGAGGAGTCTACGTCGACGTGGAAGCTACCGGGACTGACGTGAAGGAGTTTATGATCGAATTTAGGGTAAGAGATACAGGAATAGGCATCCCGGAAGACAAGCGAAATACCGTTTTCGACAGCTTCGTACAGGCTACAAGTGACGCGACACGAAAATATGGCGGCACGGGGTTGGGACTTACTATCGTTAAAAATTTAGTTGAGTTGCAACACGGGAAAATTAAGCTTGTAAGCGAGTTGGATTGCGGGTCGACATTCACCG
>CBHTUB010000575.1:0-2881 GCA_966095595.1 uncultured Chryseosolibacter sp.
TTCAAGTATCGCGACCTCGTTTTGGGAGCTGACTATGATACGCGTGTAAGAAAGAAATGTGCTACAGGTTTTTATTCAGCCTGGTCAGGGGAAGCTCGTTTCACCGTGCCTTGTGTCGCAGCCGAAAGATACACCGCGTCGGCAGTGACGGAAACATCGTTTACGCTATCCTGGCAGGACTTTGATGGAGCGCCTGTCTCGAATTTTCTGGTTGAGCTTCAGTATTTAAATTATGCCGGGGCGTATAGTACCTTGTCGAGCAATTATGCTTTCAATACTTCGAGTTGGAATAATCTTCAATCAGGAACGGAGTACAGAGTAGCGATAAGGCGTGTTTGTAATGGCACACCGTCTTCAGACGCCCTATACGCGTATGTGCGGACGTTGTGTCCCACACCAAAAAATGTAACAGTCGGTGCAATCACAACAACATCGGCTACGGTTTCCTGGATTTATAACTCCAATAGCCCTGATGTCAAAATATATTTCCATCAGGCCGGAACATCCGGTCCATGGACAACTGCATATCGCCTAAGTAACACCGCGCCGCTTTCCTCCCTCTCTCCAGGAACCACGTATGAAGTTCAGTTATATACGAATTGCGGACCTTATGTGCCTATTTCCGGTGCAGTGACAACTACCTTTACAACACCAACGGAAAATTGTAGCGCTTCGAACCTAAGGGTAACAGATGTCACGTCCTATGATGCAAATGTTTCGTGGGACGGCGCCACCGCAGGTGTTTTCAGGTTTGAGTACAGGCGGTCGAACACAAGTACGTGGACGAGTACAACAACGACTCAGCGTGCTGCATCCATCTATGTAGACCCCAATGTATCGTACTATGCCCGCGTTCGTGCAGAATGTGCAAATGGCACCATTACGCCCTGGGTTCAAATCAGCTTTAGTACTCCACCGGAGGAGGTTTGTCCGCCAAGGGATCCGTACTGCCTAAATAGCCTCAGTCCCAACCCGGCCGACGATCAATTGCGACTGGATTATTTCATTAATGAATCGTTCGGTGAAAATGGAGAGCCGGAATATCGGATACTTGATCAGCATGGATGGCAAAAGCAATCGGGAAAGCTCGCACAGTCAATTTCCGTATCCGACCTCCCGAGAGGAATTTATTTGTTGCAGATCATCGGACGTGGAAAAATAATAACACGAAGATTTACAAAGAACTGATGTTTTCAACTGGAAGGCAGTGGTATTTTCGCTTGCCTTCTTTTTTAAAGATGGCTACAATTTTCGGATGATGACCTCATCAACGGTACAGGTGGGAGCAGATCAAAAAAAAGAGATTGTTCAGCGGAAAATTGAAGTAGCAGGAGAGGTGTCAGGGAATTCCTTTGTCATTCTCATGACAGCTCTTTATCAGCGTAACCTGCAATTTATTGTCTTAAGACCTTTATAAATACGATGAAAAAATTTATTCTGACGTTAACATGTTCTATGATTGGTAGCGTATTGCTTGGCCAATCAACCGAAGTATCCGATAACTGGACAGCGTTTACTCAATTCAGAGACGCCTCATTTGTCAAGAAGAAAACCAAGTTCAAACTGACTGCGCAAGTGAAGGTAGTGAGCGATGATAAAGACGCGTGGGCTGGGCTGTGGGCCCGTGTCGATAATAAAGAGGAGGGGCAGGGTTTCTTCGATAATATGAATGATCGTAGGATCAAGGCAGGAGACTGGCAAGTTTACTCCGTAGAAGGCACAATGGATGAGAAGGCGCAAACACTTTATTTCGGCGGTTTATGTAATAGTAACGGAAACTTTTACTTTGATAACTTCAGGCTCGAGGTGGAAAACAGTCACGGGGAGCTGCAATCCGTTACGTTGGAGAATCCAGGTTTCGAACAAACGCCGGCTCAAAATACAATTCCGTCATGGTTGGAAGGAGTGAAAGAAGGTCGCGTCCGTAGAGTGAAAGAATACTCGCTTGCCGCTGGGAATGATCACGTCGAAGGTAACTTCTCGCTCGTGATAGCAAGTGACAAGATAACCGATGCACAAAAAAATCGAAATCGGCTTAGGCCGACCAGCGGATTTACTCCCCAGATTGGGATACTGGTCTCGATGCTCAACGATTTGAGTGACCGGGTGGAGCGGACGGTTCAGTCTTACAATCAAAATCAGGCGGATTTTTTACTCGACGATGAGGCAAATTCAGTGGGTGCCCTGATCATGCATCTCGCTGCGGCCGAAGCATTCTATCAGGTATGGACATTTGAAGGACGCGATTTTAATGCCGAGGAAAAGCAAAAGTGGCAAGTAGCGCTCGAATTGGGCGGCGACGCACGAAGATTATTCAAGGGTCATAAGATCGACTACTATCTCAACGCTTACAAAGAAGTGCGAAAGAAGACGCTTGAAGAATTTCAAAAACGTTCAGATGAGTGGTTGTTGCAGGATGCCGTTGATTCCGACTGGAATAATTTCTATTGCTGGTATCATGTCATGGAGCACCAATCAAGTCATTTGGGACAGGTCCACCTCATTAAGAAGAGATTTCCAAAGGAAGAGATGAAAGACAAAATAAAAATCGAATTGAACGATTAGGTCACCTATTACATTACAGCCCATGCGTCGATGTAGTAGAATTATTATTTGCTTCTCGTCTTCTCTCTAACGCTATTAGGATCTGGGTTTCTTTTCACGCGAAGGATTGATCCCGGAAGCGATCATTTGGTGGTGCTCATTTCCTGGCGACGTGAGTAAACCACCTTATGACTTTCCAACTTCCATGTATTTTTTCAAACACGTCAATTGATTTATTAGTGGCAAGAACTTTTTGCCTGTCTTGTTTGGGATGTAGGATCCATGTGGTTCGGACGACGGCCAGAGTCTCTGAACCTCTGATCTCATTTACCGATTG
>CBHTUB010000576.1:0-2864 GCA_966095595.1 uncultured Chryseosolibacter sp.
AATGAGATCCAGGAGATCTATCGCTATATCTTCCTGAAGGGGCTGAATAACTCAAAAGCACTCGAGGCTGTAGAGAAGGACGTACCGGGAAGCGCAGAACGCGACTACATCGTAGAATTCATCAAGACCTCCGAACGCGGTATAATGAAGGGCTACGGCTCCAACGACTAAATCATACACGCCAGTTGCAAGGCATAAGGATCATTACTGAGAATCTTTCCAAGCGATTTAATCGGGAATGGATCTTCAGGAATCTGTCCTATGAATTCCAGAGCGGAACGATCTATGCTATCACGGGGCCGAACGGATCCGGCAAATCCACTTTGCTTCAAACACTCGCGGGAATGATGCCGCAGACGTCGGGAACTATCGGATATCGCCAGGATCAAACTGCCATTGACATTGACACCGTTTATCAACATCTGACGTACGCCGCTCCCTATCTCGATCTGATCGAAGAGTTTACGCTTACCGAGCACTTGAGATTTCATTTCTCCATGAAACCGCCAAGGGACGGTATGAACGTTTCCGATCTCATCAGTGCCATGTATCTGGAGCGTTCAGCCAACAAGAGAGTAGGCGATTTTTCCTCGGGAATGAAGCAGCGGCTGAAGCTCGGACTGGCCATGTTCACCCGGTCGGAGATCATTTTTCTGGATGAACCCGGATCCAACCTCGACCGGACGGCTTTTGAATGGTACTATAAACAGCTTTTGAATTTGCCTCAGAACGCCCTGATAATCATCGCATCGAATAACCCTGAGGAATATCCGGCGGATGCGAAAATCTTAAATATTTGCACTTTTAAATAAAATTGTGACAATTAAAGGGTTACAGCTGAGATGTGAACCGGGATAGATAGCCGTCTCCCTTGAGTTTTTCCGAATTTCCTTTTTATATTCGTATTTACATTAATTTGAAAGAAATGAAATTAGCAGTGAGAGTACTCTCTTTAGTCGTCCTGGCAGGTGTGGCTTTGTTCTATGTAAGCTGTGATAACAGCGACAGCCCTGGAAAGTCAGAACAAGACACCCAGATTGAAAAGCTCAATGGCAGCTGGACAATCACAAGCAACGACGATGTAACGCTTGATGGCGGATCGACAGGCGAAGATTATACTGGTTTTACATTGACCCTCACGGGACAGGCAGGCAGCAATGCGATCAGCTATGCGGCCAGTGGAAGACCTGCCACAAGCGCATGGCCAGGTAACGGGACCCTGGCATTTGGCACAGTTGTCACCCAGGACCTCACAAGAGATGATGCAGTCGGAATAACATATTCGGTAACAGATACCGAACTGATCATGGAGTTCAATTACTCCGGCGATCCATATACAAGAGCCAAGAATGTCCAGGGGGCCTGGAGATTCACGTTCACAAAACAGTAAAATAAAAAAGGTCCTTCGGGACCTTTTTTATTTTAAGACCACTATGGTAATGCCGTCGCCACCCCGCTCGACATGCTCGTCGGACACAGAGGCAACTTCCTTATATTTTTTAAGGTGATCACGTACAACTTTGCGCAGGACACCTTCACCCTTTCCATGAAGTATCCGCAACTCGCCTTGTCCCAATAAAATTGCCGTATCAAGGAACTGATCGACGACCGGAAGCACTTCATCCACGCGCATTCCCCGGATATCGAGACTTGAGTTGAAATGCGCCTGCTTTTCATGAAGGTTGATGCCTACCGATCTCAGTTTTGCCGACATTTCTTTTTCCACAGCACCCGTGATCTTTTGTAGTCTGTCAACATTCACGTGTGACTTCAATTCTCCGAACTGCACCACGGCATTTTTGCCCTTAATGGACAACACAATTCCACTTCCCAGCTGGCCTTCAATTCTCACCTTATCTCCCTCTGCGATCGCCTCTTTCACCTTCTCTTTCTTTTCGGGTGATACAGAGACGCGCTGCGTAAGCGATTCAAGATTCTTGCGCACCTTTAAGGTCTCCTTTTTCTCGGCCTTGTTCTCCCTGATATGGCGAATGGTCTTCTCTATCTCGCGATTCGTATTTTTAAGGAGCTCGGATGCTTCCTCCTTTGCCCTGGAGATGATCTCCTTCTTGCGTATTTCCAGATCCGACGACAGCGATTGATACTTTGCCAGTGATTGCTTCAGCTCAGCCTCCTGCCGTTCCATACGCTTCAGCTTTTCGCTCAGCTCCTGGCGTTCCTTTTCGAGGCTTCTTACCAATGTCTCAAAACCGGCGAGGTCCTTGCCGACAAACTTCTCAGCCTCTTCAAGTGTGGATTTCGGTAACCCCGTCTTACGGGCGATCTCGAGCGCAAATGAGCTGCCCGGCTTACCAATATCCAGCACATATAGCGGGACGAGATTCTTATCATCGAAACGCATGGCGGCATTCCTGATACCCTGACGTTGTCCGGCAAACAATTTCAGATTGTAATAGTGTGTCGTCGCCAGACCCCACACGCGTTTACTCACCAACGCCTGAAGCACCGCCTGCGCAATGGCACCGCCAAAATTCGGATCGGTACCGGAGCCGAGTTCATCCAGCAACACAAGCGATCGCTCACCGGCGTGCTCAATGAACACCGACATGTTCCTGAGGTGACTGCTATAGGTACTGAGATCATTCTCGATCGACTGCTGATCCCCTATGTCAAGAAATATGTCCTGAAACACGCCAACCCTCGATCGCTCGTTCAACGGAATGAGCAGTCCGCACTGAACCATATATTGAAGCAATCCTATCGTCTTCAACGTCACCGATTTTCCACCGGCGTTGGGGCCGGACACCAGGAGCATCCTGTTGATTGAGTCCAGCTCGATATTCAAAGGCACGACCTCCCGTTTGCCTTTAAGGCTGAGGAAAAGCAGGGGGTGTTTTGCGTTG
>CBHTUB010000577.1:0-2856 GCA_966095595.1 uncultured Chryseosolibacter sp.
CGGATCTGTTTCACTTTTTTTAGTGACAACACTTTACCGGGTTTGGTGCGTGCGAGCTCAAAGATCTTGCTGATGTTACCTCCGGTACCGACCGCGGTGACCTTGCCATATTCCTTCTTGATATTTTCCTTAACCCATTTTTCCATATCCTCCCACATGACCGGAGAGTCGTGATGCTCGAGCACACGGACTGAGCCAATTTTGAAAGATCTTGTCTTGATCTTTTTTCCCGCTACATAGAGGTTGAGCTCAGTGCTACCGCCCCCCACATCGATGTGCAGATAGGTCTTCTCCGTTAAGAAGGAGTTGATGGCGGTGTTGATCAGTTCGGCTTCGCGGATGCCGTCGATGATGTTGATCGTGATGCCGAATTCATTGAGGATCTCATCGGCAAGTTGTTGTCCGTTCTCGGATTCCCTCATCGCCGACGTTGCACAGAACATATAGTCGTTGACCTCATAAAGCTCCACCAGCAGTTTGAAGGCGGTCATGAGTTTTTTGAACTTCTCGACGCTTTTTGGACTGATCTTTCCGGTAGTGAAAACATCGTGGCCAAGACGAAGCGGGAATCGCACATACTCGAGTTTTTTGAAGAGGACAGTCGGGCTGTTGTCGAGAACCGTTGAAACCTGGAATCGGATAGCGTTCGAGCCTATGTCAATGGCGGCAAATTTCATTCGCGAAATTAGGAGAGTTTTTTGGTGTATTCTCCGCGGTCGGGATTAATTCAAAATTAAATCAAACTTTTTCTTTTTAACTACTTATTATGTTTCTTTGCACTGCTTATCCAGAAAGACCGAGGGAAAGGGCCCTATGACGTCTTAGCATCCTATTTCGATTGCATAAGCAATTTGGAGTGTTGTGCTAAATCCCGTTCGCTCCCGATGATTGTCGGGACGGAGAAGATAAGTAACCCACCGCTTTTGGGCTCTCTGGATAAACGTGATGTTTTATCAACCGTGAGAGCGATGACAATCGAAAAAATTTTGGAAGAACGTATCATGGTGATCGATGGCGCCATGGGTACGATGATCCAGCGACATAAGCTGGAGGAAGCCGATTTCCGGGGCGAGCGTTTCAAAGACCATCCGGTTCCCCTGAAGGGGAATAATGATCTGCTTTCGATTACCCGACCAGACATCATCAAGGGCATACACAGGCTTTACCTGGAGGCTGGCGCCGATATTCTGGAGACCAATACTTTCAGCGGAACGTCAATTGCGCAGGCGGACTACCACCTGGAGCATATCGTTTACGAGCTGAATTATGAGTCAGCGCGCATAGCCAAAGAGGTTGCTGATGAATTTACTGCAAAGGATCCTTCCAAACCGCGGTTTGTCGCTGGTTCGATGGGGCCTACAAATAAAACTGCTTCGTTGTCGCCCGACGTCAACAATCCGGGCTTCCGGGCGATCACGTTTGATGAGCTTGCCGCTGCGTTTAAAGAGCAGGCCCGCGGTTTGATCGATGGTGGGGCCGATGTGCTTCTCCTTGAAACGATCATCGACACCCTGAATGTTAAAGCCGCGTTGTTTGCCATCCAGGAGTTGTTTGATGAGATCGGTAGAAAATTGCCTGTTATGGTATCTGGCACCATCACCGACGCCAGCGGACGCACCCTTTCCGGCCAGACTACAGAGGCGTTCCTTATCTCAGTGTCGCATGTTCCGTTGCTGAGCATAGGACTTAATTGTGCGTTGGGTGCAAAACAACTACGTCCCTATCTGCAGGTGCTGAATGAAAATGCGCCATTCTTTGTGAGTGCATATCCGAACGCTGGTCTGCCCAATGAATTTGGTCACTACGATCAGTCTCCGGAGGAAATGGGCGCCCAGATCGAGGAGTTTTTAAAGGAAGGCCTTATCAATATTGTGGGTGGCTGTTGTGGAACCACCCCGGATCATATTCGAAAAATAGCGGATATCGCAAAAAGATATAAACCCCGAAAGTTAGTAGCCGAGCATGTCTAAATATCTGCAGTTAAGTGGCCTTGAGGGCATTACGATCACCGCGAACTCGAACTTCATAAACGTTGGTGAGCGTACGAACGTCACGGGTTCAGCCAGGTTCCTCAAGCTGATCAAGGAAGATAAATTTGAAGAGGCGCTGGAAGTAGCACTCGATCAGGTCCGCGGTGGCGCACAGGTCATTGACGTCAACATGGACGAAGGGATGATCGATTCAAAGGCTGCGATGGTAAGATTCCTCAACCTGATGGCATCAGAGCCCGAGATCGCCCGTGTTCCGGTAATGATCGATTCGTCTAAATGGGAAGTGATCGAAGCCGGCCTGAAATGTCTGCAGGGAAAAGGTATAGTCAACTCGATAAGCCTCAAGGGCGGAGAGGAGGAATTTATCCGCCAGGCAAAGCTTGTAAAACGTTATGGCGCCGCGGTGGTTGTGATGGCATTTGACGAACAGGGTCAGGCAGACACCTACGAGCGACGGATCTCGATCTGCAAGCGTGCCTATGACATTCTTGTGAACGAGGTGGGCATCCAACCACAGGATATCATTTTCGATCCCAATATTTTTCCGGTTGCAACGGGAATTGAGGAACATCGTAATTACGCCCTGGATTTTTTCAGGGCAGCGAAATGGATCCGGGAGCATCTGCCCCATGCACACGTGAGCGGAGGTGTCAGCAACGTCTCTTTCAGCTTCCGCGGAAATCAGAAGGTGCGGGAGGCCATGCACGCGGCGTTTTTATACCATGCCATTCAACATGGTATGGACATGGGCATTGTAAATCCGACAATGCTTGAAGTGTATGACGAGGTCGACAAGGAGTTGCTCGAACGCGTGGAGGATGTTCTGCTGAATCGACGTGACGATGCCACCGAGGGAGATGACGGC
>CBHTUB010000578.1:0-2851 GCA_966095595.1 uncultured Chryseosolibacter sp.
ATGGAAAAGCAACACAGAACTTACCTTGATTGGTCAGAATGGTAGAATAATTCTTGAGCGTTCGCAGCCTCCTTCGCCACAACCGTGTAAGATCACATCAATTCAGGTCAAAGTACACAAGGGCTATCTGGATATTTACAACGTAGTGTACAATGCCATGTTTTCAAATGACGGTTGGATGATCTATGAGGATCAAAGCCCGACAACCTATGGTTTGGAATTCCCGAAAAAAATCAATATTTCAACAAGAACATTCCAGGAAATTTGTGCTGGTTTTGGCTACGTTAATTTGAGTACTCTCAAGCCGGTGTATGAAGCAAAGTACTCGGAATTTAAATTGTCAGAATACACAATAACACTGGAAGGAGGTGAAGAAATACATTTCAAAATCGAAGATCCGGCGATGAACGTGCCAGAGGAGTTGCGCCTTGCCCTGGTGCCGGTGTTATATCTTTATCAAATGTTCACTTATCCTGAATTGCCGGCTAAGAGGCTCAATGATAAGTAAGAAGTTGATTCAAGACTATCCTTGTTACGCTATCCATTCGGTTTGCAGACTGCGAGTTCATGGACGAGAGAAAATACACTGGATAATAATTATCTTTATAATGGTTCGAACGAGTTGAACGATAACACTGGATGGTATTGAAATGTTCTATAGAGGTTACGATCCGGCTATTGGACGCATGTTACAGGTAGATCCTTATGCGACGATGTATGCATCTCTTTCAACGTACAACTATAGCGGTAACAATCCCGCAATGTTTAATGACCCGACCGGCGCGGTGCTGCAGACACCTCCGGATTGGGATCAGTGTTTCTATTCGGCAATAAACTCCGACCTGTTAGAAAATCATGCGGGCGGCGGTCATGGCGACAGGCCACAAAATGCAGGCTCCGCAGGTTGGCAACCACCTCCGCGAACGACGACATTGGAGATAAACGTTTCTCAAATGGAAGACGGAGCGCATACATTCACTTTTGAAAATGGCCAGTTGGCTGGTTATTCTTATAATCCTGACGCGTTATCAGTTGGTATACAATATGTCCGCGCAAATAATGGGTGGCAATATACTGCCTGGGGATCTGAGTCGATGACTCGTGCAATGCACTTTGATATTAAAGACTCAAGGAATATTGCAATGCTTGAGCCAGGATCACTGAACAAAATTGAGATTGCGAATGCGATGTTTAATTCCTGGATGGTCACAGATCCTCCATTCGGATTTCAGAGAGAAGACTTATCCAACGATTATTACACCGAAAGAGGATACTTTGTAAGAATGAAGCATTTGTTAGGAGAATTTCTGACTGGTGAGGGGCCAGAACGAAGTTTATTTTATGGAACTCACCCCTTGACAAGGGATATGATGAAATCCGCGATTGTTCAAAGAGCAAAAGAATTTTATGCAGAAAATGGTAATGGTAAGGATATGGTAAGGAAGCAGTTTGATTTTGATCCATCAGATGTACCATTTGTCAGCTCAGACATAGAGCAGTTCCTTGGTTCTGCACGGATATCAATTTATCCTCGTGATGGTTATACGATGTATGTTATTGATAATACAACCGGGAAATATTCCGGCGGTTATGATTCAGTTCCTGATGCACCACGAATACCCGGTGAAATTACTCCAATGGGCAATATTTATCAACGATTTATCTGGATTGAAACAAAATGAAATTGAGAATGCATATCAAGTATTTTTATAGCGCAGGTTTAATTCTATTGTTTATTCTTGTTGCTTGTACGTTTAGGCAGAAAGGACAATCTGTGGATGAAAAATTACTTCCCGGGAAGTATTGTCATAATTTTGATCCCCGAGATTCAATTTTTGTATATCCAGACAAGACCTATAAACACACTTATCACCGAACTGATGGAATAACAAAAAAGCAAGAAGGTACATGGTACTTTAAGTCTGAAATCAATGATCTGTTTTTTGATGATTTTACGTTCTTTAATGACGGAACACCGCCCTATGTTACGGGCACTTGGCCACCACACGTATTTGTTACTGAAGATGGTCGTATAAAACTTCAATACTCAGAAAGTGCTTATTACGTGAAGGCGGTAGAAAAATAACTTAAAAGTACGTCACCTACTGAAGGGACGCTCCGACAAAGCGTCCCTTAGTTTTTTCCTGCCGATGAAAGCATCAAGCACGGCACGAATGCGGCTTTATCTTTTGTCGAACTGTTCGATGACTCGGAGTTTTTCAGCCAGAAGAGTTATCTGGCAAATTCGATGTCTCTGAATATCTGCTGAATAAAATGTTTATGGGAAACGGAACTGATGATCGCCCGTAGCGACCGCCGGCAAAGGGATAGTAGCGGAAAGCCTCCCGACATCAGCCCACTTGCCAGCGCTGTCGGGATAGACTCCGCGCCATCGCACACGAGGGCCCAATGGCTTGCAGCGGATAGCCCGGTCCCGAGGTACGAGGGATTGCCCCAAAAGTTAGAACAGCTCGTAGCCCAGTATGAATATAATGAGTTGGGACAGATGGTGGACAAGAAGCTGCACAATACAATAGGTACGAATTTTCTTCAAAGTGTAGACTTCAGATATACCATCAACGGCCAGCTTCAATCGATCAACAACGCCCAGCTGGATATCAATACTGCCACCAATGACGAATCGAATGACTACTTCGGCATGGAGATGCTTTACAATACTGCTGAAAGCGGCCTGGGTAACACAGCTTACTATAACGGCAACATTTATGACCTCTAAATTTAAAGAAACCAATTTTTGAAAGCATAGTGCAGGTAATAACAGAAATTGATGCTCAGGTTACTACCTGCCTTGTAAGAACGAAGAGACATGCCTGTTGATTTCCTCTTCTTT
>CBHTUB010000579.1:0-2805 GCA_966095595.1 uncultured Chryseosolibacter sp.
GAACAACAACACCACTAACAGAACATCCAATAGGGGGAAATGGAGTTTTCTAAACATGATATATTTCGAGATTGCTTAGTTGAAATTATGGTACGATCATACAGTGGCCCGCATGGACATGACAGGCCCGATATAAACACGACAAGTAACGTTAGCCGCGCTTATCTAAATTGTAAGAAGATGAATGGAAAATCGAATGGAATGACGGAGTGTCGAGTGGGGGATCTTTTTTCGCATGGAAATTGGACTTAAAAGGTTACGTAAAGGTCCAAAAAATCAGACTACCAGTCAAGATCGGAGACACTGCAAAACTTTACCCGTATTAATTTTATAGAGCAACACCAGTAAAAATTTAACTTTAAAAGAAAAATTGTCAAATTAAAAAATCGACACTCCCGGGATTTTTTTTGAAGTCTTTAGTAATGTATGGTTCAATCCGTAGAAAGTGACTGTCTTTGTTCCTGCAAGTTTCAGGACTTAACTAAAACACTTTATCCTATCGTCTAAGCGGCATGACTGTCGAAAGATAAGCCTAAACAGTTCCCACAATCGTTTCCGGAATTTTGCGGTGCAGAGTGTTAGGATAGCTTTGCTTAATTAACTTTACTTGACTCAAAAAGTAACGTAAGCACACATTCATGCCTAAGATCAATTCCAATTTAAGCGAAAGCCTCGGACCGTTGCGCTCCTGGCAAAAAACGGCAACCGGCATTCAGGGAGCAACCGATAAAGAAAAATTCAGCGTCAAAATATACAACCCCTCCATCTTCCGTATCAGCATCACCCGCGCCGAAGAGCTGGAGGACTTCTCCTATGCTGTCGTGGCACATCCTGTCAGCGATCAGTTCAAGGTCGATGAGTCTGCAGATGAGCTTATCGTGCAGACGTCCATGATCAGGCTGGTGATCGGAAAAAGCAAGGTCCGGTTCACCTTCCTCAACTCCAGGAATGAAGTGATCAACGAAGATGACCAGGCGTTCGGCACGTCGTGGAGCGGCGAGCAGGTGACAACCTATAAAAAGCTGCAACCTGGTGAACGGTTCATCGGCCTGGGAGAAAAGACGGGCCCTCTCGACCGCCGCGGGAATGGCTATGTGAACTGGAACACCGATGCCTTTGCCTATGGCTCAGGATCCGATCCGCTGTACGTAACCCTCCCCTTCTACCTGGGCATCCACAACGGACACACCTATGGGATCTTTTTCGACAACACCTTTAAATCGTTCTTCAATTTCGGTGCGTCCAATAACCGGTTTGCCAGCTTCGGCGCCGACTCGGGCGAGATGAACTATTATTTTATTTACAGTGAATCCGTCCCCGAGATCATCAGCCATTATACACACCTCACCGGCAGGATGGATATGCCTCCGTTGTGGAGCATCGGCTACCAGCAATGCCGCTATAGCTATTATCCCGACAAGGAAGTGATGGGCATCGCGCGGCATTTCCGCGACAAGGACATCCCCGCCGACGTCATCGTGCTCGACATTCACTACATGGATGATTACAAGATCTTCAGCTGGCACAAGAAAAGCTTTGCTGCACCAAAAAGGCTCCTGGATGAGCTCGAGGCGATGGGCTTTGAGGTTGTGCTGATGTGCGACCCGGGCATAAAGGTGGAGCCTGGCTACAGCGCCTATGAGGATGGCGTAAAGAACGATGTGTTTATCAAATATCCTGATGGAACCTACTACACCGGACAAGTATGGCCGGGATGGTGCCACTTTCCCGACTTCACCAATCCTGCGGCCCGCAAATGGTGGAAGGATCAGTTTGCCGCCTATGTCGAGCTGGGTGTGCAGGGCTTCTGGAACGACATGAACGAGATTGCCACCTGGGGTAACATGCTTCCGGAAAATGTGGAGTTTCATTTCGAGGGACAGAAAGCTTCGATGCGAAGGGCCAGAAATATCTTTGGACTCATGATGGCGCGCAGCACCTACGAAGGGACTACAGCGCTCATGAAAAACAGAAGGCCTTTTAACCTTACGCGCTCTGCTTACGCGGGCATCCAACGTTATGCCGCGGTGTGGACCGGTGACAACGTAGCCTACGACGAGCACATGCTTCTCGGCGTTCGAATGGTCAGCAGCATGGGCCTGACGGGTGTTGCATTTGCCGGATATGACGTCGGAGGTTTTGTGGGCAACGCGGACTCCAAACTGTTCGCGCGCTGGATCTCGATCGGGGCCTTCTCCCCTTTCTTCCGCGGACATTCCATGATCAACAGCCGCGACTCCGAACCGTGGTCGTATGGCGAAGAGGTGGAGCAGATCTCCCGCAACTATATCAAGTTCCGCTACCAGATCATGCCTTATATCTACTCGCTTTTCTACGAGGCGTCTCACAACGGCATGCCTGTACAACGTACACTGGCGATCAATTACCCTCATGATCATAGGGTCTATGACGGTACGTTCCACAATCAGTATCTCTTCGGACCGTACTTTCTTGTAGCCCCTGTGGAGAGCACGAAGGACTTTGTGAAAGTATATCTCCCGGAGGGCGACTGGTACTATCTCTATGGCGGAAAGAAATTTCATGGCAACAACGAGTACATTCTGGAATGTCCCGTTCACAGGCTTCCGGTGTTTGTCAAGGCGGGCGCCGTGATACCGATGGAGTCTGCCAAATCGTTCACCGGGGAGGTGAGCGAGCATCTGCGCCTGCACATCTACAAGGATGTATCGAATTCAGAATTTGTCTATTACCAGGACGACGGTGTGACGTTCGATTACAGGGAGAAGAAATTTGCCAGAAGACTCATCGAATACAAGCCACTCCTGAACAAGATCATCATCAACA
>CBHTUB010000580.1:0-2801 GCA_966095595.1 uncultured Chryseosolibacter sp.
GTATGCGAATTGCCTCGAAAAGTGCATTTCTAGGGCAATTTCAAACGTTTTAAAAGAAAAATCCGGAAAAATTACGCCAATAAAAAAGCCACTTTTGCGAGTGGCTTTTTTGATGTTTTGCGGTGACCGATTAAAGCTTCTCCTTGATACGAGCTGCCTTACCTTGTCTGCCCTTCATATAGTACAGTTTCGCTCTGCGAACTTTACCTTCTTTTACGATTTCGATCTTGTCGATTGACGGAGAAACGATAGGGAAGATCCTCTCTACACCAACGCCGTTCGATACTTTTCTTACTGTAAAGCTCTCACCGTTGGTTCCTTTTCCCCTGCGCTGAATAACAGTGCCCTGGAATTGCTGAACTCTTTCCTTGTTACCTTCTTTTATCTTAACGTGAACATTGATAGTGTCCCCAGGCTTGAAATTGGGAAGACCTTCACGAACCTTAGCAAATTCCTGCTCTACTACTTGAATTAAATCAGCCATAACTCGATGGTTTTAAAATGGGACTGCAAATATACGAATCGGGAGGCAGTAGGCAAGCCGGGAGCTTAAAAATACCTCATTTATCTGACTCCAAATTGATTTATTCCTCGTTTAAAAGGCCTGGACGGCGGTTTTTGGTCCGCTCCAGTGACTTCTCATGCCTCCATTGTTCGATCTTTGCCTCGTGCCCGGACAAAAGCACATCCGGCACCTTCCAGCCATTGTAGTCCGCCGGACGCGTATAGACAGGTGGTGCAATGAGGTTATCCTGAAAAGAATCGCTTAAGGCAGATGTCTCGTCCGATAAAACTCCCGGGATCAATCGTACCACGGCGTCTGCCACGACAGCGGCAGCCAATTCGCCGCCGGACAGTACATAGTTCCCAATGCTGATCTCACGCGTAATGAGATGTTCGCGTACGCGCTCGTCAACACCCTTGTAATGTCCGCAAAGCAGGATAAGATTTTTTTTCAGGCTCAGCTCATTGGCCAGGCTCTGGGTCAGAAGCTCGCCATCAGGACTCATATAAATTATATCATCGTAAGGCCGCTCGGATCTCAATTGAGCGATACACCGGTCGATCGGCTCGATCATCATCACCATGCCCGCTCCGCCGCCGTAGGCATAATCATCAACGGACTTGTGCTTGCCCGTAGCGTACGTACGAAGATCGATGATGTTGACTTCCACAAGGCCTTTCCCCTGCGCACGTTTCAGGATCGAATCAGAGAATGGACTTTCGATCAGTCGCGGCAAACATGTTATGATATCGATACGCATGGGTTTCAGATTTCGAGGAAGCCCTCTGGCAATTCAACGGTGATTATTCTCTTTGACTTATTGATGCCCCTGATAAAGGGACTATTGACTGGAATCAATACTTCTTTCCCCTCGTGGGTGATCCCGATCAATTTGTTAGGTCCCGCTTGCTGCACATCCACGACTTTGCCGATCATTCCAAGGCCTTTGTCATGTACCTCGAAGTCAACGATCTCATCGTCGTAAAATTCATTTCTTCCGGACTTTGGCCGGGATGATTTGGGAAGATACAATGCGCTTTTGGAAATACTACTCGCCGCTTCATGGGTATCGACATCCTCGAATTTCACAAACGCTTTATCACCTTTAAAGGAGATCGCCTGAAAAAAATAGGGCACAAGCTTAGCCTGATGCTCAACAAAAATAGAATTGATATCCGTGAGGTCTTCGGGAAATTCAGGATCAACGGAAATCGTCACTTCGCCCTTCAGTCCGTGAGGTTTGAGGATATATCCGACCTTATAGCAATCGTTGATATTCATAATGTGATAGAATAAAAATGCCAATGCTTTTCAGGCATTGGCATTTGAAAGTCGTTCTAAAATAAAGATCAACCCTGAGCTTCTTCAGCAGGAGCAGCTTCGCCTTCTGCGGCAGGAGCTTGTTCGGCAGCCTTTGCTGCAGCAACTTGCTTCTGGCGGATTGCCTCGGCACGTGCTTCCCTAACTTTGCTTTCAGCTTCCTTGCGTGCCTTAGCCTGAGCTTGCTTGCTTTGCACAAGTTTGTCACGCTTAGCCTGGATCTTGTTTTCTTTTGCCTTAACCCAATCAGCGAGCTTGGCATCTGCCTGTTCCTGAGTGAGAGCACCCTTGATCACACCGATCTGAAGGTGTTTTTTCAGCATGATACCGCGGTAAGAGAGCATAGCCTTTACCGTGTCTGAAGGTTGTGCGCCCTTCATCAGCCACTCGAACGCCAGTTGATCATCAAGGTTGATGGTAGCTGGAGTAGTCAGTGGATTGTAAGTACCGATTTTTTCAATGAAGCGACCATCACGTGGTGCTCTGGCGTCAGCAACGATTACATCGAACATCGCCAGTTTCTTGCGGCCTCTGCGGGCCAATCTGATTTTTACCATTGTTTAAAATTTTTGGAACTCGTCCGTTTTTAATAGGGGGGCAAAGTTAAGGATTTTTCCGGTTTTTCAAGCGCGCGACTGGGAATTAGCGCGTCAGGAAATGGTCTTGTTGATGACGGAAAGCCTCTCAACCCATTGATTCAGAGTTTTTTCCTCGCCATCCAGCGTAACGATCAGGGAAACGGTGTTTGATTTTGGCGAAAGCTTCAGGTAGTGAAGCGCCGGCTCTTCAACATCGCGTCCACCGGGAGGCTCTGCGTATAACGAGAAGAAATTGAACCTTAAAACCTCCCCGATCCTGAGCAGCAGATCGGTTTTGATGTCCGGTCTGTCAAAAATTGCATAAACATTGCGCGGGCTCGTACTCAAACGTTTGGCGAACTCGGACAACTTTATTCCCGATTCCTTGTATCTGGATT
>CBHTUB010000581.1:0-2788 GCA_966095595.1 uncultured Chryseosolibacter sp.
TATCAGAACATCCTTCGAGTATCAAACTCAGCCCGAGCAGCCCTGTGAGAAACACCAACGCATACAGCGAAACGTTGATTCTCTTTTGAAGCCTATGTTGAAGATTTTCCATGATCCGGCCTATTTACCCTTTAGACACCAAACACGCTGCAAAGGTTGGACTCTATTGGAAAATATACCTGAATCGAAGACCTACATCATAGGTCAGCGGATTTGCCTTCACTCCTACGTCCGACTTGTAGATCGAACTGAACGGGTATCGCATGCCGGGGTTCAATGCAACCCTGTAGCGATGTCCAAGCTTGTAACTGAACTCTGCTCCCATCAGACCGCTGAAATTAAATGGCCTGTATGGAGATTCATCCCTGCCCTGATCGATCTTTTGAAGGTTGTCGCCATCCGCACTTTTTTCATTCTTCAAAAACATATCAGTCGACACTCCGGCATTCAGCTGAATACCGAACTTCCTGTTGATAACCAGGTATCCCGCCTGTAGCGGAATGCTCAAATATTGAACATTATTGTTAACATTATAAGGCGCCGTTGTAACCATTTTGGCGTCGGCTGCCTCCGGATCGTCGTTCATCAGGTCGATACCATTGATCGATGCCGGCGTAAACGTCTTGAGGTCTGCGCTTCCGAAAGCATTCTCTACAGTGTAGTCGGACGATTGTGTCATATAGTTCAGCCCTCCCTGCAATACCCATCTCTTCGACAAACTTGTACCCATATTCACACCCACGGAGTAGCTTATACCCGAAGCGTTAGCCTCCTTGTCCGCAATATCGTTGCTCGTGCTCGCGACCAGGGTGCTCATGGCACTGGGCTTTGTAGAAACGCTTGCATTACCTCCCGTGACTGCACCCGCGGCGAAGCCTACCGACGTCCAGAGTTTTTCTTTGCTGTATGACTTTTCCTTGTTTTCCTTCTTTTGCTCTTCTTTCTCCAGGTCATTCAACCTGGCCAGCATCAATGCCACTGCATCAGGCTTCGGTTTCTCCGGTAAGTGAACTTCAACAGGTGGTATATACGCCAGCTGAGGTTGCCTTCCGGAAATCATGTGAGAACGGTTCTCGTCCGAAAGCATGGTTCCGCTTTTATCCGAAATATTACCAGACTCTATGGCTGCTCCCTCGTTAGATTGACCGCCATCTTTTTGCGCGATGACATTTGCCTCATTGGACGACTCGCGAACATCCTCATTGACAGCTACGCTTCCCTGATGAAGCCCATCTCTACCCTGGTGGTAATCTGCACCGGCCGTCGGACTCTGCTGAAGGCCACCTTTTTGCTGACGACGCACACGTACCTGCCTTGCGTTGGCATCATTAATTTGCGATTCCCCCTCAACGCTCACTACCGAAGAGGCCATGTCCTGATCCTGATAGGAAGCGGACGTGTTCATCTCAGAAGAATTTACATTTTTACGGGAAGAAGAATTGGTCACATCCTCGCTGGAAGAATTGAATGTTTTTTCATTGGGCGAAGTACTGATCACACCATCCCTGGAAGAATGGTTCGCCTCGCCACTGACAGAACCCATGGATTCGTCGTGAGCGGCTTCACTGATTTCGCCTATTGACTTGACTGACTGGTTCTCGGCTGAAGTACGTTGATCGTTATGATAGGCCAGTTGAGCTGATGAAGGGGAAACTGTCTGAGAATACCATACTGAAGCACCGGCAACCGCCATTCCGAAAACGACGGACGCTGCGGCGAGCATCTTAAAAAACAACATTCGCTGTTTCAGCCTCTCACTTTCGGCCTTCACGATTCCCAATTCGATGCTGTTCCATACCTGAAGGGAAGGATTCATCTCCGCATTGGTGAATGCGTCCTTGATATTATCCTCAAATTTTTGCCTCTCCATATCTTCCATAATACGATGACTCTTTTAATAGTTTCTCCTGCAGCAGGGCCCGGGCTCGTGAATACTGGGACTTCGAGGTTCCCTCTGAGATCCCAAGCATTTCAGCAATTTCCTTGTGATTATACCCTTCGATAGCTAACAGATTGAAAACGATCTGGCACCCCTGGGGAAGCGACTGTACCATCTCCAGAAGTTGAGTAAAGTGAACGCCCGAGATGCTGATCTCATCTTCAGGCAAATCGATCTCCTCGACATCCACCATCGGAAAAAGGTAAAGCTTGCGACGTTGGAAGTTCAGCGCTGTATTAACCATGATCCTGGTGATCCATGTCTCCAGCTTGCTTTCGCCGCGAAAGTTTGAAATACCTTGAAAGACTTTCACAAAAGCTTCCTGCAGGATGTCCTCAGCTTCGGCCGTTGTTTTGGAATACCGAAGGCATACAACGAGCATTTTTCGGCAATAGAGTTCATAAAGAGCCTTTTGAAAGCCCCGATCGCCCTTTTTGCATCCTTGAATGAGCTCGTGTTCGCTGAGCATTATTAACTTGCCGGCCGTTGTTAATCCTTAGACACCTATCCTGACAAAACGGTTGGAATGGGAATGTACTTTATCAGAATCATGCAAAAACTCATTTTATTGCCCATTCTGGCCATGTTGGCCTGCACCCCTTTGACGCAAAGTTCGGTTAATTCGGGCACCGAACCTAAAATCCTTAGCCTGAATGACAAGACTTACGAGGCGCAGATCCGGACCGTCATCCTCCATCCCATTAGCGGAATAAATCCCTCAACACTGATGCCGGCCGTAACCGAGCTGGGCCAGTGGAACCTCATGCTCGAGTTCGATGATCTTGTCACGGCGCGCGATTCCTACTATGCCAAAATCATTCATTGCGACTACGACTGGAAAAAATCTAC
>CBHTUB010000582.1:0-2770 GCA_966095595.1 uncultured Chryseosolibacter sp.
ATCAGCAGCCCGGCCGTTTCATCGTCACCCTCGATAATGTATCGAAGGCATACGGATCCCTGGAGATCCTGCGAAATACGTCAGCCACGATTGAACGTACCGACAAGATCGCACTGATAGGCGCCAATGGCCGCGGCAAGTCGACGCTCCTCCGTATTCTCGCAGGAGAAGAACCCGTGCAAGGTGAAAGGACAATTGGCTACAATGTTATCAAGGCATTTTATGCGCAGCATCAGCTCGAATCCCTCCACGTTGAAAACGAGATATTGGAGGAGCTGCTCCAGGCCGGGTCGGGAAAAACCGAGCAGGAGCTGAGGAACGTGCTGGGATGTTTTCTATTTTCGGATGAAGACGTCTTCAAGAAGATCAAGGTCTTGTCAGGCGGAGAGAAATCCCGGGTGGCGCTGGCTAAAACACTGATATCCGAAGCAAATTTCCTGCTCCTCGACGAACCTACCAACCACCTCGATTTTATTTCGGAGAACATCCTTATCCAGGCGCTTCAGCAATACAAGGGAAGCTTCGTCGTTGTCTCGCACAACAGGCACTTTGTCAGTCAGATCGCGAACAAGATCTGGTACATCGAAGACAAGCAGATCAAGGAATATCCAGGCACCTACGAGGAGTACGAATACTGGAGAAAGAAAACGGAAGCCGAAGGAGCAGCCAAAGTTGAAGCGGCTCCCAAAGTGAAACCAAAAACTGAAAAACCGGCGGAAACAAAAACGAAACCGACCGCTCCCGTTAACCCGAATCAGCTGAAGGCACTTGAAAAGGACCTCAGGAAGGTCGAAGAACAGATCGAGGGGCTACAAAATCAACGCACGTCGCTGGAAGCAGACATGGCCACACCCGCCGTGTACAGCGATTTCAAAAAACTGAATGAAAAGAAAGCCGCATTCGATAAAGTAGTTTCAGATCTCGAAGCTGCCAATAAGAAGTGGGAAGAGATAGCACTGGCGATCGACAGTCTGGGATAGCTTACAGCCCCACGCCGAATCGAACAACAACGCCATTGATTGTTCGTGTCACCTCCATCGGAGCGGGTAACATCGAGCTCCACATCCACCATCGCGGAGTTTCGCCGTATTTGATTTGCTGCGTGCGGAATCCCGCGGAAAGATATACTCGCACTTTTTCCACCTTCAGCCGATATCCGACCACGGCCTCTGCCTGGTAACCATGGTCCGGCGAACGATTTGTCATGTCTTCATCCGACCGCTGATACCAGAGTTTTGAATAGGCTCCGTTTACCTGCGTGTAAAGTGAGTACCTGTCCCTGACAAGCAGATCATAGGTCACGCCGATTCCCGGAGAAAGTACTTTCCAGCGATCGTAGTTGTCGTAAGACAAATAAATGCCGGCGGACACTTTTTTAAATCGAACACCATGAAATGTCGAAAGACCCGGGTGAACGGTTCCATCCTTATCACCGATCATGGCTCCGATCAACAATTGATTCGTATAGGTAAACTTTCTTACGTCCTGAAGCGTATCTGATTGGGCGAGAGAATCCGTCTGCGCCGAAGACATGAACGTAAACAAGCAGAAGACGGCAGGGAATAAAAACCTAGACACCCTCACGTTGTACGGTAATTTTGCTGAGTTGTCTTACATTCTGCGGATCGGAATAATCATATTGATAGATACCGTCAGTTCCGATCATGATCAACACATTGTTATATGGAATCACGTCAAAGGCATTGATCTCGCTGTAATGGGCAAGGAGTCTCTGACTGATCAATGAGTGCTCCGAAGCATCGTAAACTTTCAAACCATCGTCACCGTCACAAATGAATAAAGTGTTGTCGTCGATACCGAGACCGTGAGGATTGGTCATCTGGTGCACCGACAAGAGCTCGGGATTGGTTACCACGCTGATATCAATCACTTCAAGCTGATTGGTAAAACCCAAACACTCTGTTCCCGACCTCAGGGTAACATAAGCAAGGTCATTCTGAACTACAACTGGATCGCATACCCGCACGTGCTCATAGGTAGAGATCAGTGAAGGAGCTTCCGGAGATGAAATATCCAGGATGTGCATACCTGACATGGAACCGATAAAGAGCTTGTCCCCATAGGGGAAAATGGTTTCCATATCCCAGGCGATATCTTTTTTGGTACGGGCGACAGGATTTGTGGGATCGGTGATATCAATGGGTTGGATTGCGCCGCCGTCGAGCGCATAGAGGTGATTGGCGCTTATGGTGAAGCGGGCCATAGAGCCGCCAATTCCGGGGCCAGAGCCGTTCCCCGGATTATTGGCTGCACTCCAATCGAAAGCCTCACTCGCCAGAACGGCTATGCCGTCCTCGTAATAAAATCCACCCCAGGCCTGCACGTTAGCATCGCAGTCTGATTCATAAACCTTAACCTCTTTCTTCTCGACCCAGTCGGTGATGAGGCCTTTGCTTACATCCAGGTATATTCCCGGGGTGTTATAATTTGAAAAAACATTCTCGATCCGTGTTTTTTCAGTGATATTATTGATATCAGTTATGTCGAGCGCCACGAGGTCGATATAACTGTCAGCGTACAAAATATTCCCTTTTACCGCCAGCTCATAGTTCCCTGGGATGTTGATGAAACTCTTCACAACAGGCGTAGACGGATTCGCATTGTCGATTACGTGAATTCCCTTTCCAGGTTCATTGACAAAGAGCCAGCTGCCCATCAGATAGATCTTACCGGTTGCGTGAACCGGTTGGGGCTCCATCAACTCCACTGAACACCTGATATAATAGAGGCTCGTATAAAAGGGCTCGAA
>CBHTUB010000583.1:0-2761 GCA_966095595.1 uncultured Chryseosolibacter sp.
GACTCCCGAAGAGTATAGCGCCCTGGTACAGGGAAACAATTCGCACTTTGGAAGGTATAAGGTAAATGAGACGAACGGTACGATCATGTTTTATATCGACCATGCATTTTATCCGAACTGGGAGGGAACGGTGCAGGAAAGAAGCTACACGCTCAGGGACGATCTGCTGGAATATGTAGTTACCAACACAACAAACGGTGGGCCCATCACCGCTACGGTGGTCTGGAGGCGAAAAAAGTAATCGTTATCGTAGCGTTGTGACGACTTTTCTCTTTATTAGGCCCGATTTATCGAATGAAGTCAATCACAATATCCGAAGCTAACAGGAAAGACTCGCCACCCGGCAGGATCAGGTCTATCACCGGAGGAGCGCTTGGCAATCTGGTGGAGTGGTACGACTGGTACGTTTACTCGGCGTTTGCCTTGTATTTTTCTTCATCCTTCTTCCCGGAAGGCAATCAGACCGTTCAACTTCTTCAGGCTGCGGGCGGGTTTGCGCTGGGGTTTATCATGCGACCGATAGGCGGTTGGTTATTCGGTTCGCTTGGTGATCGCTATGGACGAAAATACGCAATGACCCTATCGGTGATCATGATGTCGATTGGCTCGATGGTTATTGCCGTGACGCCGGTTTATAGCAGCATCGGGGCTCTTGCGCCGATGTTGTTGCTGATCGCCCGATTGCTTCAGGGGCTGAGTGTGGGCGGGGAATATGGCGTGTCGGCAACGTATCTGAGCGAGATGGCCACCAGTGGGCGCCGGGGATTTTATTCGAGCTTCCAGTACGTTACGCTGGTCGGCGGACAGATCACAGCGTTGGGTGTTCAGCTTCTCCTGCAGTTTGTTATTCTTACGGATGCCGAATTGCATGAGTGGGGCTGGAGAATTCCGTTCGCTATTGGCGCATTATTGTCTGTGGTGGTCTTTTATATCCGACGGAATCTTGATGAGACCAGGCAATTTATAATGGTGAAAGGGGCTGCGTTGACTGCACGCAGTCCGTTACTCGATCTGCTTCGACAGCCGAAAGCGGTCCTCACTGTGGTAGGGCTCACACTGGGAGGCACCCTGGCATTTTACACTTATACTACCTACATGCAAAAATTTCTGGTCAATTCGCTGGGGATGGCCAGGGAGATGTCTACGGTCCTTTCTTTTTTTTCGCTCCTGCTCTTCGCGGGCCTACAGCCACTATTTGGGAGTTTGTCGGACCGGGTCGGAAGAAAGCCATTGCTGATCGGTTTCGGTGTTGCAGGAACACTTTTTACGGTTCCTTTATTTATTGCCATGACGGAAGTATCGTCGCCGGTACTCGTTTTTCTGCTCATGATGATCGCACTGGTCATTGTCAGTGGCTACACGAGCATCAACACCGTGGTAAAGGCGGAGCTCTTTCCGGCAAATATCCGGGCCGTTGGCGTGGGATTGCCCTATGCCCTGACCGTAGCTATTTTTGGAGGCACGGCAGAATATGCAGCGTTGTGGTTTAAAAAATCCGGTCACGAGATGTACTTTTACTATTACATCTCTGCTTGTATTTTTATATCGTTGCTCGTTTATGTGTTTATGGACGATACCCGGACGAAAAATAAAATGGAGGCAATTGAATAGCGTGATCGATAGCTGTCGTGAGTCATCTGGCAATTGAGCCCAAGGCTGATGAGTGTTAGGCATTGTCCTGTGTCATCATTGTTTTTACATTTATCCGGTGTATCCGATGAACTTTTTTCTCTAATTGTGGTGTTTTAAATCTTATGATGAACCAGGTCGAGACTGCCATTCCCGTTTATGACTTGAAAGCCTGCATGGGCGTCAAGGATTTCGCAGTTAAAAGAGTAAGTCCTTTTGAAATACTCGGGCATCTGCAAGTCCCTCACAGGAATGAAGGTTACAACGTGACCGTTCTGATCAGGGGACGTATCACCCGTTATATCGACTTTGAGCAATACACGATCGAAGCTCCCGCGATCATCTGTGGGGGACCTGATCAGGTCAATCAATATGTAAGCGCAGAAAATGCAGATATGATCTGTGTCTCGTTCAGCGCCGATTTTTTACTTGGTGAGATGAAGCAATGGGTAGCCTGCTGGGAGTGTATGTTCAGCCAGGTCATCCTTGATCCTGATGACGAACAGTTAAGTGAGTTGCTCGTATATACCGAGCTAATGGAGCGCGAGTTCCTGGGGAATAAGGCAAAGAAGGAAGTGATTATCCGTAACCTTTTGAATGCCATGATCATTAGCATTGCGCGCATGCAATCCACCATAGCCTCCGTCATGCAAATGGAAACCTCGGCAAACAAGCTTGTCGAGCAGTTCAAGGTAATTGTCGACGAGAATTTCCGCAGCACCACCCAGGTTGCCCAATATGCTGAAAAGCTGAACGTTACTCCAGGTCACCTGAACGACGTGATCAAGTCGGCGATAGGAAAAACGGCCAAACAGATCATTGATGAAAAGCGGATCATGGAGGCCAAACGCCTGCTCTTCTGGGCGAACCACAACCAGAAAGAGATCGCTTCTATCCTCAGCTTCGAGGACCAATCCTACTTCAATCGATTTTTCAAAAAGCATACTGGTTACACACCTTCTGTGTTTCAACGATCAATCCGCGAAAAGTACAATTAAGGCCCCGATTAGTTCCATGAATTGGGCTATTCGCAATCAACCTTGATTGCCTTAATTGCGTTGATGATGTGTCGCACGCATGACAATCTCGTCTGTCGTCGCGATGTTACCATACAATTAACCTACTAACAATT
>CBHTUB010000584.1:0-2676 GCA_966095595.1 uncultured Chryseosolibacter sp.
TGGCGGCCAGCGCCTCGCCACGGAACCCCATGGTGGCCACGTTTTCCAGCTCGTCATGACCAACACCCGCGGGCTCACCGAACGGGCGTTCATCACCGAGACGTCGGGTGAGTTTTTTGATGGAGACATCAATTTCGGATTCAACGTCACGAGAACATTTCAGCTGAAGAAGAAAAAGTAGTCGGTTATACTTTTAAGTTTTATACTTTTAGGTATTGAAGAAAAACTGACTTGCTTCTTGCCTCGATAATACTTTACCTGCTCGCCACGATCCTCGTTGGTTTCTTTGCCGCGCGCAAAATTCACAATACAAAGGATTATATGCTCGCGGGAAGATCGCTTCCGCTGGTTATCAGCTCGTCGGCAATGTTTGCAACGTGGTTCGGTTCCGAAACCGTTTTCGGAGCGTCATCGGAATTTCTTCACGGCGGATTATACTCAGTGATTGAAGATCCTTTCGGAGCAGTGCTCTGTCTTTTGCTGTTCGGGATATTCTTTGCCCGCAAGCTCTATGGCATGAACCTGCTTACGCTCGGCGATTATTTCAAGGTGAGGTTTGGCCGCCAGACCGAGCTTGTGGCCAGTCTTTTTCTGGCCCTTCCATACCTCGGATACATTGCCGCCCAGCTTGTGGCCATGGCGCTTATCCTGTCCGTGGTAACCGGAATGGTGGTCTGGCAAGGTGTTCTGGTCAGTGCATTTGTCGTTACGGTCTATACCTACGTCGGCGGTATGTGGGCCATCACGCTTACCGACTTTATTCAAACCATCATCATCATCGTAGGCTTGCTGATCCTTTGCGCCATCATGGCATCGAAGGCAGGAGGATTTTTCCATGTGATGTCTGAAGTACACCCTGAAACGTGGCGATTTTTGCCGCAAGGGGATACGGCCTCGGTGGCATCGTGGCTCGCGGCGTGGGCCGTCCTCGGTTTCGGCTCCATTCCTTCGCAGGATGTTTTTCAGCGGTCTATGTCGTCGCGATCAGCCAACGTGGCCCTTTGGTCATGCGTGCTCGCGGCGTTCCTGTATCTCACCATTGCCATGTTCCCGCTGTTCATCAGCCTCTGTACGAAGTTCCTTTATCCGCAATTCCTCGAAGGAGATGCCCAGCTCGCGCTTCCGATGATGGTGCTTCAGGAAACGAACCTGCCTGTTCAGATCCTGTTCTTCGGTTCCTTGTTGTCGGCGATCATGAGCACAACCAGCTCTGCGATACTTGCCCCCGCATCCATATTCTCGGAGAACCTCGTGAAGCCATTGATGAAACATCGCCTGAAGGACAATCAGCTATTGCTGCTGACAAAAGGGTCGGTGCTTTTGTTCAGCGTCATGGCGACCATCATGGCATGCCTGCGTTCCAATATTTATGAGCTTGTGGGGGAGTCTTCCATACTGAGCCTTGTATCATTATTCGCCCCGCTTACGTTTGGATTATACTGGAAACATTCAAGCCCTGCGGGAGCGATGTTGTCGATGGTGCTTGGTATGTTTGCATGGTTTATATTTGAGCAATTACAAAGTTCATGGCCGAGCCTGATACCCGGAACAATCGTTAGCATAATCGCAATGGTTGTCGGGAGCGTGTTGTGGCCGAAAAAAGAGACAGATGGTAACGATAGAATTGAGCAGACTGAATGATGGATTTCATTTTGAAGCGAAGAATGAACAGGGCAACGTAGTTCACCTCGATGCCTCACCGGATATTGGCGGAACGAATCAGGGCATGCGTCCCATGCAGATGTTGCTGGCGGCGATGGGAGGATGCAGTGCGATCGATCTGATCAATATTTTGAAAAAGCAAAAACAACCGCTTAGGGACGTGAAGATCACCGTGAAGGGAGAGCGCGAGCCAGACGCGATCCCGTCTCTTTATACCTCGGTTCACGCTCACTTCAAATTGTATGGCGACCTGGACAGGGATAAGGTGAGCAAGGCTGTCGCCCTATCCGTGGACAAGTACTGCTCCGTTGCCAAAACACTTGAGGCAAAAGCGAAAATTACCCATAGCTTTGAAATTATTCCCGCATAAGATCACCTGATGAGCTCCAATAAGAATTTTGAGACTGATGCTATCCGCATCCAGCACGAACGCACGGAGTTCCGTGAGCATTCCGTGCCCCTTTACCTGACTTCCAGTTTTGTATTCGATGATGCCGAGCAGGCGCGCGCAATGTTTGCAGACGAAATTCCCGGCAACATCTACAGCCGATATTCGAATCCCAACACAAACGAACTGGTGGAGAAGCTTTGCCAGATGGAAGGAGCTGAAGATGGCATTGCGACAGCTTCGGGCATGGCTGCGATGTGGAGCAGTATGACGGCATTGCTGAAGAGCGGCGATCATGTGCTGGCCTGCCGTTCCGTGTTCGGCTCGACACACCAGATATTGAATACTATCTATCCCAGGTTCGGCATCAGCCATACCTATGCTGATATCAATGAACCGGAAACGTGGGAAGCGAAGATCCAGCCCAACACGCGGATGATCTTTGTCGAGACTCCATCGAATCCGGCCCTCGACCTGATCGATCTGGAATGGTTAGGCAAGCTTGCCGCAAAGCATAACCTGATCCTGAATGTGGATAACTGTTTCGCTACACCATATCTCCAAACTCCGATCAAATGGGGTGCGCATATCGTCACGCATTCAGCAACGAAGTTCATGGATGGGCA
>CBHTUB010000585.1:0-2667 GCA_966095595.1 uncultured Chryseosolibacter sp.
TTGGATCGCTCCATTCCGGAAGCCTGGCTGTCGTTTCGATGTATTGGTCAAGCGTGGCCGACAACTCGGGGCCGAGGGAAGAAAACATTCCTTTCTGAAACGAGTTGTTTCGGACGAGCGTCATCAGGATCTGATTGATCTGCTTTTCCTGGCCCGATTTGATGATGCTTCCGATCACGTTGTCCGCCAACGGATCGGTTATCTGGCGAAACTCCCTGAGCGACGCGGGAGTGACCTTAGTGGGGTTGTAAGAGGTTTTCAAAGTCTAGGGATAACTCGCCCAAAGGTAAACATATTTCGTTTACGGAAAGAGCGGGCGATGCCCTGCGGATACGCGGTTGGCGGACTTGCAAAGCCAGCCGGCAAACTGCCGCTACTCCTGCCATACCCGGATTTACCCTTAGCGATAAACTTTAACCTCGAACCGGAAAGCGGTTATTCAACAAGATCTCCGCCTCCATCGCGCCATAGCACCATCGAGAAGCCGATCCGGAGTTCGGTCATCTGCACGTCGCTGCGGTATAAATAGCCGACATGGTGCTCGTGGATGACCTTTGTTTCGGTGTTTATGAATTTAGCCATCACATGATCAGCGTCAGGTGCGTTGCTGTGGAAGGCTTTGTCAGCGTTTGAGTTCATATAACTTACCCTTCCCCCCTGCGTGAGTTGAAAACTTCCCTCCAGGAAAAATTTACCCGGGGTAATTTTCTTGAATACTGACGAAAAATCGGCCTTGACGCCTACACCCACGGAAGCTGCGAAGGTACCATCGCGGTAGAGCACATCTTCTTCCACTGGCTCACAATGATCCCAATCGTCAGGGTCGTAGATATTCAGTTGTGTATTGTACCAGGTGTATCCGGCTTTGGCAGACAGGAATGGACGAAACAATTTCTCCGAAGTCAGATACCAGCGCGCGTACGGCATAATGGTGCCGAACATGTTCGTTACCACTACTTCCATGTTCGCGGTGGATCCGTCATCAAACACATATTCCTGATTGGATTTGTCCCGCGCGTATTGCGACAAGCTCATGTCGAGCCCGAACGAAAATCTCCTGTCCTCCGTCACAAGGCCGAAGTTCACCGTTCCGCCATGACCCCGGTCGATGATGACGCCCATCCCACCCATCGGATCAGAATAGACATAGTTGAAACCAAATTCTCTTCCGAAGCGTTGCGCATGCGCGAAAGCAGCGATCAGCATGAAGGCGATGAGTAGTTTTGTTTTCATAGGGATGGATTTTAAGAGTATGCCTAACTCCGAATCGGGTGCAACTAAGATACCAAAAATTCCGCCGATTTGATAGGTTTTGCATCGGGTTATCCAGACTGAACGTGTCGACCTTTCTTTAAAGGCCACGCCAATTATGCCTTCATGCCGTTCAATGCGGGTATAACGAGCGTGAAGCAGCTCCCCTTGCCAATCTCCGACTCGACGCTCAAGACCCCACGCAGCTTTTCTACTGTTTCTTTGGCAATGAACAAACCGAGGCCCGAGCCACTGCTGCGTTCGTCTGCGCGGTAGAACATCTTGAAGATATTGTCCAGGTGATGCTGATCGATCCCTATGCCATTGTCGGCGATCCTGATGACGGCTTCTTCCGGCGAGTAGTTGATGGCAATCTTGATGAACGGGTCATTTTGCGCGACGTTGTGGTACTTGATAGCGTTGGTGATCAGGTTGAACAGGATGATATTCAGTCGTTTGGTGTCCGTGTGGAACGTACCTGTTCCGTTGATCTGGATGTCCTTTCTGATCCTATCGCTTTTTTCCTGGTATTTAAGCCCATCCAGGATCTCGTGTACCTCATGTTCAAAATCTACGGGATTGGATTCGAGTTCGGTGCGGGCGTTGCGTGAATAGTTGATGATGTCATGGATGAATCCGTCAAGCTTGAGTATGCTCTTCTCCATCTTGTCGAGATATTGCTTTTTGTGTTCCGGATCGGGATCCATGCGTGTGAGTTTTACGAGCCCAAGAATGGAGGCCAGTGGTGCCCGCAGATCGTGAGAGGCGCTGTAAACAAAACGATCGAGCTCACTGTTCACCTTGATGAGCTCTGTATTCTTCTGTTCTACGGCGTTCACGCGCCATTTGTAGACAGCGTAAAGAATAACGCTGAGCACGAGAGCAAGAACGACATAAAACCATACTGTCTGGTAAAAGAACGGCAATACCGTTATCGGAAGCTGCACGCCTTTCTCATTCCAGATACCGTCGTTGTTCGATGCAATGACGGAGAAAACATAATTCCCAGGAGGAAGGTTTGTATAGTCCACGCTGCGTGTAGTCCCTTTTACGTCTATCCATTCATCATTTACACCTTCGATCTTATATCTGAATCGTACCTTGTTCGGGGCAAGTAAGCTGAGCGACGTGAACTTGATCGTCAGCCTGAAGTTTCCGGGCTCGATCGTGAGGGACGCCGGGTTGGAGATCACCTGGTTGTCGGTAGTCACTTCGGTCACATAAACCGGGGGCACAATCGAGTTGATGCCTTTTCTGCCGGGGTCTACGATACAAATGCCCTTGATCGTCGGCACCCATACCTCGCCGGACGATGACAGGGTTGAACGAGTCGCTCCGGTGCACTCCTTGTTGCGCATGCCGTCAAAGTTGTTGTACAGCTTGCTCCTGATGCTTGGGATTCTGGCTTCGAGGAAT
>CBHTUB010000586.1:0-2615 GCA_966095595.1 uncultured Chryseosolibacter sp.
AGTCGTGTGGTCCCATGGTAAAGAAATAGTTGTCGTCCCTGAGTCCAGGGAATTTGTTCTTGCTGAAAACCTCGGTCGGAATGTAACCCTTGAAGTCCGACAGGTCCAGGTCGACAGGCTGCGTATGCCGGGAAAGGTTGACCATCACGAGCATCGTTTCATCTTCGTAGGTTCGTGTGAAGGCGAGGATCTTCGGGTTTTCAGAGTTGATGAACCTCATATCGCCTCGACTAAGCGACTTGAATTGCTTGCGCATATGGATCATCCGTTTCATCCACCACAGGAGCGATGAAGTGTTCCTTGTCTGATTCTCCACGTTGATCGACTCGTAATGGTACTCAGGATCGAGTATGATCGGCAGGTATAACTGATGGGGGTTGCATTCGGAAAAACCTGCGTTTCTATCCGACGACCATTGCATCGGCGTTCTTACGCCGTTCCGGTCGCCAAGATAAAAGTTATCACCCATGCCTATCTCGTCGCCGTAATAGATCACCGGCGTTCCCGGCATCGAAAAGAGCAGGTAATTCAGCAGTTCTATCTTTTTACGGTTGTTGCCCATCAGCGGCGCCAACCGGTGACGGATGCCGAGGTTGATTCTTGCGCGCGGATCTTTAACGTAGACCTTGTACATGTAGTCGCGCTCTTCGTCCGTCACCATCTCCAGCGTCAGCTCATCGTGGTTTCGGAGGAACATTGCCCACTGGCAATTCTCAGGGATCGGAGGGGTTTGCTCAAAAATATCCGTGATGGGATATCGGTCTTCCGTCTGCAGGGCCATGTACATCCGGGGCATGACGGGAAAGTGATAGTTCATGTGGCACTCATCGCCATTGCCGAAGTAGGAAGCAGAATCCTCCGGCCACATGTTTGCCTCAGCGAGAAGCATCGTTCCCGGATATTTTTCGTCTACGTATTTCCTGACCTTCTTCAGAAAGTCGTGGGTCTCCGGAAGATTCTCGCCGTTGGTGCCTTCACGTTCAAAAAGATAAGGCACGGCATCGAGCCGGAATCCATCCACGCCCATGTTACACCAGAAATCCAGTATCCTGAAAACTTCTTCCTGCACGAGCGGGCTGTCGTAGTTCAGGTCGGGTTGATGATGAAAGAATCGATGCCAGTAATATTGGCCGGCAACGGCGTCCCATGTCCAGTTGGAGGTCTCAAAATCCTGAAAGATGATCCGAACGTCCTTGTATTGGCCTGGATCATCTGTCCACACATAGAACTCGCGCTCGGGTGATCCCTTCGGCGCCCTGCGTGCACGTTGGAACCAGGGATGCTGATCGGACGTGTGATTGATGACCAGTTCGGTGATCACTTTGAGGTTCCGCTTGTGCGCCTCCTGGAGGAACTGCTGGAACTGCCTGATGTCGCCGTAGTTCGGATTGATGGAATAGTAATCGGCAATGTCGTATCCATCGTCCTTTTGCGGAGAAGGGTAGAAGGGAAGCAGCCATATGGCGGTGATGCCAAGATCCTGAAGGTAATCCAGCTTTTCCATCAGACCTTTGAAGTCACCGATCCCGTCGCCGTTGCCGTCGCGAAAGGCTTTGATGTGCAACTCATAAATAACTGCATCTTTATACCAATGCAGCTTGTCATCGAGATGTGAAGTTCTTTCCCCCATAGCGGTATTTTCCTTACAATTGTGTAAACATGAACGCAGGCCAATGTGAAAGCCCTGAACGAGTAGCCGTTAAAAAGAATATGCCCTGGCCGGCGTTAGCATTTTTATATTAAAATCAACACATTGTGTCTTATGCCAGAACTACCGGATCTTCAAGCGTTTAGTAAAAACCTGACCAGCCTCATCGGCGGAAAAAAAATTGCGCAGATACGTATCCCCTACACGAAGAGGCTAAAGACACCCGCAAAGGACTTCAGCAAAAAACTCGAAGGCCGGAAGATCAGGAAGATCTACAGGGAAGGCAAGGAGCTCTGCTTCGAGTTCGACAGTGGCGATATCCTTGCCTTGCACCTTATGCTCAGGGGGCAGCTGTACTTTTTCGAAGGGGACGAGCATGACAAAAAATATCCCATCATTGAGTTGAAGTTCGCCGATGGATCCGGACTTGTGATGACGGACTTTCAGGGTCAGGCTACTCCCACGCTTAACCCGGATGAGCATGATGGTGTTGATGCGATGTCGGAAGAGGTCGATTTTGCATTCCTGAAGAAAAAGTTCGAAGGGTCGAAAGCTTCACTGAAGAACCTTCTCCTGGATCAGCACTTCATCCGGGGGATCGGAAATGCGTATGCGGACGAAATATTATGGCACGCCGGAATATCGCCTTTCTCCATCGCCGGAAAGATCCCGGATGCTCCGATCAAAAAGCTGGCAAAGGCAATTAAAAAAGTGCTGACCGATGCAGAAAAGAAGATCCTCAAGGCTAAGCCTGACATCATCAGCGGCGAGATCCGCGACTTTATGGTGATTCACAACTCGAAAGTAAAGGAGAGTCCTACCGGAGGAAAGATCAAGGTAGAAACGAGGGGCGGAAGGAAGACGTATTTTACGGACGAGCAGGAATTGTTTAAGTGAAAATTGGTCATTGGCTGTTGGGTATTTGGCCAAATGCTAAATGCCAATTCGCCTAAAACCGGATTAACGC
>CBHTUB010000587.1:0-2607 GCA_966095595.1 uncultured Chryseosolibacter sp.
TATTGGCTATGTTAACCAGTTTACAAGTGTGTTCAATGACATTGCCTCACAATATACCCAGATCGTAAAGTTCAATACGGAAGTCCAGAACGTGAGCGAGATCGAAAATGCCTATCGCCAGCGTGTCGGTCAAAAATCCGGAGAAGCCCTTCCTTCAACGTGGAGAAGTCTTGACATTCAGAATCTCAACTATCAGCGAAAGGTCAGTCGCGAAGGCGAAGTACCGGCGGGGCTCAGGGACTTTTCGATGCAGATCGGAAAAGGCCAGCGTATCGCGTTGATCGGCGAAAGCGGAAGTGGAAAAAGTACACTGCTTTCACTGCTACGCGGGCTTCATGCACCTAAGCCGGGTACGCGCGTCGTTGTCAATGATCATCACGCAGTCGACTTCAATAGCATCGCATCATCGGTGACTTTGCTTCCGCAAGAACCCGAGATCTTCGAGAATACCGTTCTTTACAATATCACACTTGGATTACCTTTTAGCGAAGAAGAGGTCATGCAGGTTTGCGAACAGGCACACTTTGCGGACGTCGTACGCAAGCTCCCTTCCGGATTGCACACGCACATACAGGAAAAAGGTGTGAACCTCTCCGGTGGACAGAAACAAAGACTGGCTCTGGCGAGAGGAATTCTGGCAGCCCGCGCGAGCGACATCATTCTCATGGATGAGCCGACAAGCTCGGTCGATCCGAGAACCGAAAAAATGATCTACACCAACATGTTTGAAAATTTTAAAGGGAAGGCGGTCATCTCTTCTCTGCATCGTCTACACCTGTTGACTCACTTCGACTATGTCTACATCATGAAAGACGGAGCGGTAATCGATGAGGGCACGTTCGAAGATCTGAAACGCTATAGCCTTGTGTTCAAGGAAATGTGGGATCATCAGCGCGTCGATGTTGAGGATGAGTATCCTAAGCTCAATGTAGCGCTGTAGTCATTTTAAAATACGAAGGCGTAGAGTAGTAGGTGGAGTTACGCAGACTGCTGCGGAGATCAATCTTTACATAACCTGATGCCAGTGAATTGCCAGCGAAGATTGGGATAGAAAAAATTCCTATAGGTCTTTCTCGAATAGTTGGGTGGCGTGACAACTGATGCGCCCCTCAACACCATGGTGTTGATCATGAATTTTCCGCTGCATTCTCCGGCAGCGATCTCCGGCTTCGTGTAACCCGGATAGGGCAAGTATGCACTGTTCGTATGTTCCCAACGCTGACCCCATTTGATGTGATCGGCTGCGGCTTCCCATTCAAACTCTGTGGGAAGTCGCAAGCCTTTCCAGCTTGCGTAGGCGCAGGCTTCATAATAGCTCACATGCGTCACCGGTTCATCGTTATCCAGTTTTTCAAGACCGCCGAGGCCGTAGCGATGCCAGGCGTGATCGATGTAGCACCAATATAACGGGCTGCGAATGTCGTTCTCCCTGACCCACGCCCATCCGTCACTGTGCCAATAGTCCCATCGCTGATATCCACCGTTGTTCATGAACTCCAGGTATTCACGGTTTGTTACCAGCCTCTTACTGATGTAAAACGGGTTTAACATGACATTATGAACGCCATGCTCGTTGTCGTACGAGAAGCCATAACCTTTATATCCGATGGAGTATTCACCACCAGGGATATGGGTGAAGTCATCGTCCGGTTCATCAGATAACGTCTCGCTAAACCCCGCCTTGTAAGGAGGGAAAAGTGGATTATGTCCGAGGATAAATTTGATGTCCGCGAACAGAAGCTCCTGGTGCTTCTGTTCGTGGTTGAAAGCGAGCTCGATAACAGGAACCAGGTCCTTTGATGGTGAGTCAAGGAACTCGAGCATATAACGATCTACATGTCCACGGTATTCATATATCTCGTCAACGGTCGGACGGCTCATGTTCCCGCGGAGCAATCTCAGAGCACGATCGCCTAAATTCTCATAGTAGCTATTGAATAGGTAGCTGAACTTCGGATGGAATCTGCGATAGTTACTAACGTAGGGAACCAGCAGGAACTCTTCAAAGAACCACGTAGTATGCGCAAGGTGCCATTTGGGGGGGCTGACGCTGGGATCGGGTTGAACGACAAAATCCTCTATCTGGAGCGGCCGGCATATCTCTTCGGTATACTGGCGGATCGCGATGTATCTGTCTTTGTAGCTCGTCGATTCGCGGTCGGGTGTAAGATGCCTGACATCGCCATGTTCCAGTGTTTTCATCGACTCTTCGTTCTTTCAGGTGTCCTCTTTAAAAATTATACCGCGTGTTAACGCAGAAGAGTTACGATACCTTTGTATTGGTTTCTGAAACTTTGCGAGTGAAGATCGATGGTGTAAAAATAAGTATCCGCCGGCAATAACGATCCATTGAGCGTACCGTCCCAGTCCTCCGTGAAACCCCTCGTCTCGAAGATCAGGACGCCTCTTTTGTTATAGATCCTGACAACCGCAGATTCAAACGTCTGATTTCCTTCGGGCAATTTGATCGACCACGTGTCGTTTACCCCGTCGCCATTGGGTGTAAAACCTGATGGAACGTCTATCGGAAGCGAAGGAGCATCGAACGTGATCCCAACGTTGTGCACATTTCTGGACGCTGACCAGTCATTAAACGTTAACGTAATA
>CBHTUB010000588.1:0-2596 GCA_966095595.1 uncultured Chryseosolibacter sp.
TACTCCACCCATTTGCCTTTGTCGGTTTCCCGTACATGAATGTCGCCTACTGCTGCGATGCGGGTCTTCTTAACTTCATCAGCCATGACTCAAACGGATTTTATGGTGAGGGACTTATAATTCCAGTCGCGTATGTCGATGCTGTACTGTGTGTTGTCGATGATCGGTCCGCGACATACTTTTTCTACCGCAGGAGGCAACTCGTATTGCTCGTTGGCGCGCTTGATCAGCTCATCGAACAACCATTTGGGAATGATCTCGCGATAATCCGCCGGATATACGAATTGAAAGGTGAGGATCTTTGCCAGGAAGAGATGCCAGTGATGTTCCAGTCGCATCATGAGCCTCTCCCAGTTCAATTGTTTACCATAGCGAAGTATGAGGTGGTTGATATCGGCGCCGTCGAATCGTTCGCGGTTTTGCACGTATGTTTTGCACCATATCAATTCCTCCGCAGGGATCATCTTTACTTTCAAGCCCATGAAATCGCCAGTCGTGGCGTGTTGATACCAGGAGTCATCGACGGTGCATATGTGATTCACGGAATCGAAGATCACATCGATAAAATAGTCACCTTTGAATACCTTGGCCAGCCACCTGATATCGGTCAGTTCGGTGACGTAGCCTTTGGCCGCAAAATGCTTGAGGATCTTCGGATACTCGGAGGATTTGCAAAAGACATCGAGGTCCTTGGTGTCGCGCCATACGCCGGTATAGTGATACGACGCAAATGCCCCTCCCAGCATGAAATCTGCGCCGCTCTCCTGCAGGAGCTCGATCGCTTCACGATAAAATGCATTTGCCTCCTTCTTCTGCTCTTCGGTAATTATCATGAAAACGTGATTTAAAAGATGATGCCAGATTCCAATTCCATCATTGCAACCCACGGACATGCGCATCTTCATCGTGATCCATCGATCCGTAAACGGAATGAATATCCTCGGGCGAGAGTTGGAATTTTTTCATGAGTGAACGCATCACTTTGATCGCATCGCCTTTGTCAAAACGGTCGACTTGCATATTGATGAAAGCAACAGCTTCATCCATCTCGTGTGTATTCCACGCTTTGGGATTTCCGTTTTCATCGACAGCATTGATGAGCTCCCTGACCAGATGGCCCGCACCGGCTTTGGCCGTCAGTTTCATGAACGCGTTGATAAGTTGTTGCTCGGGCATATGCGAAAGCTGTCTGAAAAAAATGTACCACGATCGTCGATTCCAGAGTGAAGCTGCCATTCAATTCTCCAAGGGGCACGGGATTTTAAAATACAATGCGAAAGATGCGAGAGTGTTTTATCATATACGATGTATTATTATATGGTGTAACAATTAGCAGGAATTGTAAACAATTTGAGCGTTGTGAAAGAAGAAGTTTTTAAAGAAAGTTTAGTTCGGATCGGTACAAGGCTTACAGAACTACGGAAGCAGAAAGGTTATAGTAGTCACGAAGACTTCGCCTATGATTACGACTTACCACGGGTACAATACTGGCGCATGGAGAAGGGAAAGGCCAACATTACCCTGAAGAGCCTGCATAAAATTCTTTCTATTCACAGGATATCCGTGGAAGACTTCTTTTGCCAACTACATAAGGACGGCAGGAAATAGCCTAGACAGCGCCGTTTTCTGCTGAATCGCCCTCCACCTTGTGTCCATTCAGCTTCAGGTCGCCGTACATAAAGTGAAGCAGCTCGCATGGATCAGCTTCGATCGCCTTGGCGATCAGGTATAGCTCGTCAGCTCTCAATTTTGCCTTAGGGTTGATGGTCAGTTCACTCAAGCGGGGATTGCTTAAGCCGGTTTTACGTGCAACCTCGCTCTTATTGACTGATTTCTTGCTGAGATACACACCTAGCCTTGTCATAACACTCGATTTATCACAAAAGATTATTTCCTGTTAAATCTGTTGATTTTGACTGTTGTACCGTATAAATTTACAGCAAATCTATATGATGTAGAGAATAATACACAGCATTTTTTAAGCTTTTTAAGTGTAAAAATGTTGTGGTTTGATTGACCTCGGGTATTCAACAGGGATCAGTTGTTGGCACAATCCCCACAATGTTCGGCAGAGATTCCCCTGAAGAAGTGCTATTGTTTTGGTGACTTTTATTAGGAAGGATTTTTTTTGGAAATGGACATTGATCTGCCGAACAGACCCGGACTGGTGAAACTCCCGGCCGGGCTAAACCTTAATGCGATTCAGGAAGTGGTTGTCTTTCTGATCAAAGCGGAATTAAAGAATCGAAAATTTTCCGAGCAGTTGGAGCAATTGGGATTCGATCCCACTTTCGCTGCCCTCGATCTCGGGACCGTAGTTCTACAACTGATGGGTTTCAGCGACAGATCCGATGAGACTTATGAATGGTATCAGAAGAGGGTCGAAGATTATCTTCCGAAGCTCACGCTGCGGGATGATGACGAGGTTCTCAACTTCCTTGCCATAGAGCTATTCAAAGAGCTCGACTCAAAGCGGGCCAAATAAAAAAAAGACATCCGCACCGGATGTCTTTTTCATTTAGAGCCAACTATAAGTTCATAATTCCTGGACTGTTTCCTCATCGAACGACGTCGAAGGTTGATTCGAATCGTTGTC
>CBHTUB010000589.1:0-2596 GCA_966095595.1 uncultured Chryseosolibacter sp.
TATATCGAAATTGTTCTTGCCCCCTTTTCGCAGATACTCGAGTACCGGCGGATTCTGATCGGGTCCTGCACACCGGAAAGGCTCCAGCGCATCGAGCGTTACGACCCAGGGAGAGATCGTTGAACCGAAATTCTTGCCAAGAAAAGGTCCAAGCGGAACATACTCCCATTGCTGGATGTCACGTGCCGACCAGTCGTTGAACAATACGAATCCGGCGATATAATCTTCCGTGCGATTGATGTCGATCGGATGTCCGAGCCTGGTTTCCCCGCAGGTAATAAAGGCAACCTCCAATTCGAAGTCGAGCTTGCGCGATGGGCCAAAGATCGGGTTTTCCGAGTCTGGCGTTTTGATCTGGCCTTTTGGGCGGTGAAGGTTCGTGCCCGAGACCACGATCGATGACGCGCGTCCATGATAGCCCACCGGAAGATGTTTCCAGTTTGGAAGCAACGCATTTTTAGGGTCGCGGAACATCGACCCGACGTTGGTCGCATGTTCTTCGCTGCTGTAGAAGTCGGTGTAATTTCGAATCATTACAGGCTTGAGCATCTGCACTTCCTGCATGGGAACCAGCGCGATCTCGCGGGCGGCCACATTGTCGCGCAGCTCTTCGTTGTCCTGTCTCAGCAATTCAGAGATCCGCTCGCGCACTTCCCTCATCTTGAGTCTGCCCAAAGCAAAAAAATCATTGAGGTATTTCTGATTGAATATCCCGGCAGGCAAGCCAAGGCCGTCAAGAAAACCGTTCTCGTGCAGATACACCAGGTCGAGAACAAAATCACCGACCGCGACGCCCGCAACCGGAGTGAGATATTTTGTTTTAAAGATACCAAAGGGAAGATTCTGGATCGGAAAATCACTTCCTTTCGGAACGTCTACCCAGCTTTTCAGTGAAGGGTCGTTGGCTTTTATCATCGGCTCGTTCAGGTTGAAGGCCGCTAATTTATACTTTTTTTGTCAGTGCCCGTCTTTGCATATTGTTGTTGTTACCTGAATGCGTAAATAGCAGCAATGAAGGAATCTGATCGCGCTTTCCCTCCCGCGTTTGAACAACGCATGCAAACGCAGCTTTCAAATGAATGGGCTTCATTCCTGGAAGCCCATCGGACACCAGCACCGATAAGCATTCGCCTGAACCCCGCAAAGCCGATCAACATCGAAAGTAAGGCTATTCCCTGGACACAGACCGGAAGATTTCTCGAACGGCGACCGAGCTTTACACTTGATCCACTCTTTCACGCGGGAGCCTACTACGTGCAGGAGGCCAGCTCCATGTTTCTTGAACAAGCCTTCATGCAGACCGTTACCCCAGGCACATCGTTAAGGGTGCTCGACCTTTCCGCAGCACCGGGAGGAAAGTCGACACACCTATTGAGTCTTCTGAATGGCCGGGGACTTCTCGTATCGAACGAAGTGATCCAAAGCCGTGCAACGATATTGTCCGAGAACATCCAAAAGTGGGGATATGCCAACGTACTGGTCACAAATAACGATCCGTCTGCATTTTCCCATATTCATGATTTCTTCGACGTCATCGTGGTCGACGCACCTTGCTCCGGGGAAGGCCTCTTTCGGAAAGATCCGGATGCCATGCGCGAATGGTCGCCAGGCAATGTAGATTTATGCGCTGCCCGGCAAACACGCATACTTCACGACATATGGCCGGCATTGAAGGAAAACGGAATATTGATCTACAGCACCTGCACGTATAATGAAAAAGAAAACGAAGACAACCTGATCAGCTTCACACGCGAGCATGGCGCGGAGTCTATGACGTTAAACATTGAAGATACGTGGGGCGTGATGGAGGTCAGGAAAGAAAATATCACAGGCTACAGGTTCTATCCTCACAAGGTTAATGGGGAAGGTTTTTTTATTTCAGTCCTGAGAAAAAAGGAAGCTTCCGATCGTTCACACGGAAAAACCAAAAAACGCCTGGTTCATGCACCAAAGAATGTTAAGGACAAACTAACCCCATGGATCGATCCCAGGTTTTCAGTGCAACTCTATCAGCATAATGACCTGATCTTTGCACTACCCACGGACCTCGAACATGACTTCGATTTTCTGCTGCAATATTTGAAGCTGATCTACGCAGGCACAAACGTCGCTACACTCAAACATGAGAAGGCAATACCGGAACATGCTTTGGCAGTCTCGTTACTCCTCCACCGGGCTGCATTCAATAATGTCGAGATCGACCTTGACGCTGCGCTTGAATACCTCAGGCGAAACACCATCTCCCTTGAAAATCAGCCGAAAGGCTATAGCCTCCTGACTTTCCAAAACGTACCCATCGGTTGGGTCAACGTTCTGGAAAATCGCGTGAACAATCTATATCCGCAGGAATGGAGGATCAGAATGGGGCGATAGCTCGAGTCACCGGCAACCGTTAATTTCCGGATCACCGCTGGCTAACTACGATCCATAGGCCAGCACACTTTCTATAATGCCTTCAGGAAAAGCCACGCCACTGAAGAAAATCCCGACGCACAATACCTTATCATAGTAGCCGGCACGATTGATGGCGAGAGGTAATGAGCTTACAGACAACGTTGTGAATGCAACTGTCTACAACAGTGCACAGACAAAAACG
>CBHTUB010000590.1:0-2570 GCA_966095595.1 uncultured Chryseosolibacter sp.
ACCTGCAGGCGGTTGTTGTACACCTGCAGGAGTCCGCGAACTTTCAGGAAGTCGACATAACGATTCTGGATCCAGAAGCTTTCACTGGACGCTACCCAACCCACGGAGAACGATGGGAAGAATCCATAACGGTTATTTGATCCAAAGCGCGATGAGCCGTCTCTTCTGGCAATTGCCGTCAAAAGATATTTCTCGTTGTAGTTGTAGTTCAATCTTCCAAAGAGCGAGCTAACCTTGTGCAGAGGCTTTTCGCTGCCATCGCTGCTGCGCAGATCGGTCGGCACCTTGTAGCCGAATGAAGCGTCGTCGAAATTATCGACCGGAATATCCTGGAACTTGACGTTGATGCTACGCGACGCGTTGTCGACATATGCTCCCTGTCCAACCAGCACCGTGAAGTTGTGCACGTCGATCGATTTTGTATACGAGATCGTGTTCTCGATGTTGTAGTTGAAGATCTGGTTGCTGGTTCTCTCGTATGCCGTGAGCTCGGCCTGCTGGGCAGGGTTGAGATAATAGAGCGGCGTGAATGTCTCGTCTCCCCAGAACGCAAGCTTTCCGCCGAGTGTCGAGCGTACTTTCAAGCCCTTCATCGGCTCGATTTCAGCGAACGCATTTCCGACGAAATCGTGTGCCTTCGAATTATTGCCAAGACGTGTCTTGATATATGCAGCGGGGTTCGTCAATTCCTGCACAACAATGTCGGATACGCCATAGAAATTTCCGTTGGCATCCTTAACAACCGGCTTGTCGCTGTACGGAGTTTCGGCCAGACGATCAGGATCGGTTTCGATAAGCGGAGTGATCGGATCCAGGTTGATCGCGGAGCTCAAAGGTCCGCCATACTCACTGTTGGTGTTGCCGATGCTCAGTGATTTTGTATTGGCATATCCCAGGGTCTGACCTATGGTCAACCATTTCTTGACCTTGTGGGTTGAATTGAAACGGATGTTGACCCTTCTGTAGTTTGAAATATCGGTCGCCACGATACCTTCCTGGTCGAGATAACCGAATGAAGTGTAGAAGGTAGACTTGTCATTTCCACCACTGATGCTGAATTCATGGTTCTGGCGTTTGGCGCTGTTGTTGAAGATCACACTTTGCCAATCGGTTCCCTTGCCATAGGATGTGGCATCGGGGAATGGAAGCGCAGCATTTGGATCGCCGGTAATTGCCATTTCATTTCTCAGCGTTGCATATTGTGTAGCATTCAAAAGGTCGAGCTTCCGTGCGGGTCTCGAAACGCCGTAGAAGCCATTGTAGTTGACTTTCATGTCGCCCGACTTACCTTTTTTAGTCGTGATCAGAATTACACCGGAAGCCGCGCGTGTTCCGTAGATCGCAGCAGAAGCGGCGTCCTTCAGCACTTCGATAGATTCGATGTCGGATTGATTGAGGAATCCGATACCACCGTTGTCAACCACCACACCGTCGATGATCCAAAGCGGATCGTTGTTATTGAGCGTTGTGATACCGCGAATGCGTATCGTTGCGGGTGATCCCGGCTGGCCCGAGTTGCTCGCGATCGTCACACCGGACACACGTCCCTGCAACGCCTGCTCTACACGCGTAATGGGCATGGAGGCAAGCTGGTCGGCCTTAACGCTGGAGATCGCGCCAGTGATAACGCTTTTCTTTTGTTCGCCATAACCTACGACTACGATCTCCTCAAGGGTGGTAAGATCCGTGTCGAGCCCGACGTCGATCGACGTACGGCCGGCGACTGCAACTTCCTGCTTCGAATAACCTACAAAGGAAAAGACAAGTACATCCTGATCCGAGCTTACGTCGATACTGAATTTTCCTTCGCTGTCTGAAATGGTTCCGGTTGAAGTGTTCTTGACGACGATGCTGACACCGGGTATCAGCTCACCGGAGGCGTTGTCCTTGACTGTTCCGGACACCGTGCGGCTTTGCGCAAACACGTTCCCGCAAAGCAGCGTGAAACCGAGGACGGTCACAAGCAACCATCTGGTTTTGGGTAGAGTTCCATTCATAAGTTTGAGTTTAAGTTTGGGTAATTAGAAGATCGGATTGCGCAACTATCGTTGGCGAAGCCGATTTCGACCGTGACCAAAAGTATCCGGGGCAACCAGCGAAAGGAAAAAATCAACTACGGTACGATTACTCCAGGGAGAAAATTCGCTACGTCATGATTACGTCAGCGATAGGTAACTGCCTACAATTCAAAAGTTTGGCGTTAAACCCTGATACAAAAGAAATGCTTGAAAGCGAAGACAGATCCGCAATTTTGAAGCGGTTTATACCGCAACTTCGCTGTTTTGATCCTGGGAATGTGAGTGGAGCTTCTCGAGAAACTGGGACATGTCCTGTTCCTGACTCATGCCGAGACGTTTGCGCAACCTGTAACGCGCGGTCTCGATGCCGCGAACCGAAAGGTTCAGGATTGCGGCGATCTCCTTATTCGTAAGGTTCATCCTGACAAATGCGCAAAGCTGAAGCTCCTTGGGAGTGAGGTCGGGAAAATTGGCTTTCAACTGATTAAAGAATTCCTGATGAACGCGTTCGAATTTTGCTTCAAACACTCTTATATATTCATCACTTTCCAG
>CBHTUB010000591.1:0-2563 GCA_966095595.1 uncultured Chryseosolibacter sp.
GGTCAACCCCAATGTTCTGGCATAATCATGATCGGCGTTAAGCAGCGTTACCGGAATATTTTTTTTCGTTACTCCATCCTTGATCCCATCGCCTGCGTAGCGGTCACCCGGCAAGCCATAGCCCAGTGTGGCGGAAATGATGCTGGAATGATTTAAGAATTCATTTTTAGTCGACGCGAAATTTGTTCTCATTTCACCACGCAATGGAAGGACTATTATATTTTCTTTATTGAATCCAAGATCCTTGTTACGGACATATTCATTCTGACTGGCCACGACAAGCGATCCCGTGATCAGAAAAAAGGTCAGGATGAACTGTACGACAACGAGACCTTGCCGCATCAGCGCCTTTCCTGCTTTGCCTGACTTCTTGTTTGACAAGATGTGGGCGGGCATATAGGACGAAATGTAAAATGCCGGATATGCCCCTGCTACGATGCCAAGCACGATGGCAAATCCTATCAAAAGCATGATCAATGGTATACTCAAAAAAATGTCGGCCGGAATATGTTTCGATGTGAAGCTGTTGAGAAACGGAATGGTCAGCTCCGTCGCGAGCCCTGCAATCACCAGCGCCATCACGGTGACGATCACCGACTCACTCACAAACTGCCAGATAAGCTGTATCCTCACGGCCCCGACAACTTTCCTTACACCCACCTCCTTCACGCGACTCAATGCCCGTGCCGTTGATAAATTCACGAAGTTCAGAACCGAGATGATCAATATAAATATCGCAGTGGCCGCAAGGATGTAGACTGTGGCTGCCGTTCCTTTTTCGGCGACATCAAATTGATGGTCGCTTGCATACAGATGAATGTCTGCGATCGGCAACAAGTGCGGTATATAATATAAGCCACGTTCTTTTGTCGATTCCCAGGCGTGCCGTTTTACAAGATCGAGGAGCTTTGCTTCAAACGCTTTAGCGTCGACACCCTCCTTCAGCTCCACATAGGTGAAGAACTGTTGCCATCCCCAGCTCTGCATTCGTTCCGGGAGATCGCGGTACAGTTCCTGGAACCCCATGATGTAGCTCAGCTTGATGTGTGTATGAAAGGGGAAATCTTCGAACACCCCTTCCACCTTGTAGTCGCCATTATCGACCTGGATCGTTTGGCCGACCGGATCCGTGTCGCCAAAATATTTTTGTGCGGTAGACTTCGAAAGAGCGATGGTCTGAGGCTGCCTGAGCATCGTCTTCCGGTCGCCCGACAGAAGCCTGATCGACAGCATGTCGAACACGGATGGTTCTGCAAATACACCGTCGCGTTCCGTAAGTTTTTTATCGCCCGCTTCGAATAGAACACTGCTTCCAACGTGAAGCATTCTCAGCGTATTTTCAACTTCAGGAAGCTCGTCTGTCATGGTCGGAGCGAACATCGGTGGCACCATGGCAGTATTTCTGGTACGACCGTCTTCGAAGTACCCCGTTGTGTATACACGAAATTTTCTGTCGCGATCTTCCACGTGCTTGTCGTACTTCAATTCATCGAGCACAAAAAGAGTGATGATTAGGGAAGACGCCATACTGATGGCCATCCCGCTGATATTGATCGCAGAAAAAAGCTTGTTCCTGAGCAGATTGCGAAAGCCGATTTTAAGGTAGTTCCTGATCATGATGTGTTAAATTCTTCCGGATCGATCTCAAAGGTAATACCACTTCGATAAGTTACTATCGATCAGTATTTTACTCCAGGCGACTGTTTCGGGATTGTTCCGTAATGAAACAGATTTGTGTTTCGGAATGAAACAGATACCTTCGTTGGTATGACAAAGTCCAGCGCCAGCATACTCGTGATCGATGACGATCCGGACATCCTTACCACTGCCCGTGTGGTGTTGCGGCAGAAGTTCCAGAACGTTACCACTGAAAGCAATCCGGAAAAGATCCAATCGATTTTGCTTCACACGCCCTACGATGTTATTCTATTGGACATGAATTACAAAGCCGGTGCCACCACGGGCAACGAGGGACTATTCTGGCTGAAGAAAATACTTTCCATCCACAAAGATCAGCAGGTGATCATGATGACGGCTTACGGGGACATCAACCTGGCTGTAGAGGCAATGAAGCACGGGGCTTCGGACTTTATCGTCAAGCCGTGGCAAAATGAAAAACTCGAAGCAACAGTTGTAGCTGCCTATAATCACGCACAATCGAAAAAAGAAATATCACAACTCAAAAAGCAACAAAGCCACTATACACGAGCGTTGAGCAGTCCGGATACGGAGTTTATCTGTCACTCTCCCGCTATGCGCGAGCTGCGCAAGACAATTGAACGGGTTGCAGAGACTGATGCCAATATTTTGCTGCTCGGCGAGAACGGTACGGGTAAGGAACTCGTCGCGCGGCTGATACATTTTCATTCCCAGCGAAAAGACTTGCCATTTATAAAAGTGGATCTTGGATCCCTTTCTGCCTCTCTGTTCGAGTCGGAACTATTCGGACATAAAAAAGGTGCGTTTACGGATGCGCGGGAAGAAAGGGTTGGCAGGTTTGAAATCGCAAACAATGGAACTTTATTTCTCGACGAAGTTGGCAATCTTCCTGCGTCACTTCAGG
>CBHTUB010000592.1:0-2550 GCA_966095595.1 uncultured Chryseosolibacter sp.
TTGATTGACGAGTAGCAGTGCCGTTGTGCAACGTGCTTGTATTTCATTGAGGCTTCCAGTGCAGAGATCGGTCAATGAAGACTGGCATTATAATGAATCAAGAATTCATGCTGGTGAATGTCGATGCATTATAGGTTCGTTTATCGACTAATTTTCCAGTGATTGAATAAATAACTACCATGGGATCTGCGCTAATTTAAGCTGCGTTGCTAATTTTGGTGTAACGAGATCAGTGGATCCAATTGACATTTGCGATAGACTACGAATCTTTCACGGACATCGATTGCAAAGTTCGACACAACCCCAGAATTGTCACAATGGATGTTCGTAATCAGCAGTAGATCATTAAACCAGATAACTCCACTATATCATGAACGCAAATGAAATTCAACTTGTGAAACAGACCTGGTCGTACACGATCGTGAGATCCGATGAGGCCGGTGAATTATTTTACACGCGATTGTTCGAAGTCGCACCAGACCTCAGGCCTTTGTTTAAAGGAGACATTAAGGAGCAATCCCGTAAGCTCATGAGTATGGTGACGTACATCGTTACCAAGCTCGACAAGCTCGACACCATACTTGCAGAGATCAGGTCACTTGCGCGGCGTCATCACCGGTATGGCACACAACCGGAGCACTATGCTGTTGTCGGGCAGTGTCTCATTTATATGCTCAAGACCGGTCTTCGCGAGCGATGGAACAAGGAGACCGAGAATGCGTGGTTGGCAGTCTACAGTGTGCTGGCAAAGGCAATGATGGAAACGCAAGCCGAATCGAAATCTGTTCTATAGGCAAAAGGCGTGGCTCATTTCCGGGTTGGGGTCTGGAATTTTGAATTTCGTGTTATTTTTGAAAAATATACCTCATCGAATGGCCAGACTCTTCAGGATCCTCACGTTTCTCACCATTGCTGTTCTCAGCGCGAGGGCGCAGGTATCCAACTTCCGATCTTACGGACGCGACGATGGCTTCCCGGAATCGCGAGTGAGTGCCATTCAGCAGGATCAACGTGGAGATCTTTGGATAGGTACTTTGGGTAAGGGCCTTGTAAGATTCAACAGTCATCAATTTTTTTTCTATGGTGAAGAGATGGGACTGGTGCGCGATTCCATCTATGCTATCGCCGGGGATCGGTCAGGAAACATTTGGCTGGGAACGCAAAGGGGAATCTACATTTATGATGGGAGGAATTTTTCGCCCTTCAAATATCTCTCAAGTGAGGCCATCACGGCGATCCTCACCGACAATGCCGGGAACGTCTGGATTGGCACAACAAACAGCGGGCTTTACCGATATGATGGCAAGGGAATCACGCCATTCAGAACGACCTTAAAAGGCCTTGTAGACAAAGCCATCAATTGCCTTTACGCTGACAGGAGATCCAACCTCTGGATAGGAACTCCAAATGGTGTAGGGAGATACGGCGGACAACAATTCGAGTTCTTTGCAAATGAACCGGGTCTTCCGTCCAATGCGATCCATGCAATTACTGAAGATCTGTCGGGAGATCTCTGGTTTGCAACTGAAAGTGGCCTTGGCAAGTTTGATGGGAAGGGATTTACAAGTTATTCGGATCTCGCAAGCGGTGCGTGGCGGGAGGTTTCTGCCGTGATGGTGGATGAGAAGAACAATCTATGGTCTGGCACGTCTGCCGGTATCATGAAATATGACGGAAAAAAGTTTCAGCGTTATGACCTGTCGGACGGGCAAGGCAGAATATCTGTTGTGTGTAACTATAAGGATGTGGAAGGCAATTTATGGTTTGGGACTTCGAAAGGATTGACAAGACTCGACAGCGAACGTTTTACGCTTTATCCGCAAAATGATCAGATGGGACAGAGGGTTCACGCGATCGTAGAGGCGATCAGCGGAAACATTCTCTGCGGAACATCACTGGGCGGAACAACCGTGTTCGACGGACAGCACTATTCCCTTGTCGATCGTCATGAAGGGTTCACATCGTCTATCGTGCAATGTTTTTACTATTCGCCCGACAGCTCTCTCTGGATTGGAACACACGACGATGGCATTTACAAATTCAGCAAATCAGGTACGCTTCATTACACAAGGGAAGAAGGCCTGCCTGTTAACAACATTACCGGGTTCGTAGTCGACAGCTTACAAAACCTTTGGATCACTTCTGCAGATAGCGGTGTCGTGGTGACGACGACGCTGAACGATTCACTCCATGTAATCAGGAGATACACAATCCGCACCGGCCTTTCCGGAAATCGGATCAATGGAATTGCCTATGATGGAGAAGCGATCTGGCTTGGAACAGCCGATGGCGAGATCAACAAGATCCGTGTCGATGGACAACCGGATTCGTCTGCGAATGTATTTGCGCGCGGACACGGGGTGATACACTCGATCATCACCGATTCGCTGCGGCGGGTGTATGTAGCGAGCTCACAGGGCATCAGGATATACGATAGGGAAAAATTCCATAGTCTGACCCGCGCCCAGGGATTAAGCTCCAACACTGTCTACTCACTCGTCATCGACCGGCAGGGAAACTTGTGGGCTGGTACAGAAGATGGAGTCGATA
>CBHTUB010000593.1:0-2535 GCA_966095595.1 uncultured Chryseosolibacter sp.
AACAGGTGACGGGAGATTTTACGTTTATCGTCATGCAGAAGTTCTTGTCGTTCGAAAACAATCTTCCACCCTACCGAAGGGTGATCATGCAACTGCACTTTTTGCTGCGCAGGATCAGCGTCACCGAGAAAAGATGGTTTGGCCTCGACGACAACCACGTGGAAGTGGAGAAGATCCCGCTGCTGATATCGCCTGCCGCCGACATAGAATTAAAGCGGATAGCATAGTTGTGCGGCAGTCCGTCGCCCGACAGTTTCCGGATCTATTCCAGCTCCGGTGCAGGGGCGACGTCGTAATGATGGTGAGGCTGAAAATTTTGAAACCTTTCATCCAGGTCGGGTTCCCCACACGGCCTTTAGCGCTGCAAACAGAAAAAAGCTAGATTCATGAGCAACGGTTCATTGATAATGTCAAATTCCCGGTGGGCATTGGATTAATAGCCGTACCTTACTGTACATTAAAAGGACGGCAATGACCATCATGTTGATAGACAAGGATCGCAACCAGCACGAAATGTTTCAGGAAGTGGTAAGGCGGATCGATCCGGCACATAAATGCCTGAAAGCGTTCAGTACGGAGGCGGCTTTGGAATTCCTGGAAGAGACGGACTCCATCCTTCCCGACCTCATTTTTCTGGACCTGCAATTCCGTGCTGGCGGAGGTGAACAAATGTTGAAGATCTTAAAAGAATCGGTCGCGTTGCATGAAATACCGGTGTGCATCTATACCGATTCAGAAAAGGAATCGGATCGCGAGGCAACGCGTAAAATGGGCGCCATCGGCTATGTTGTAAAGGAGCCGAACCTGACGAACCTTGCAGAATCCATCGGCGCTGTCATCGCTTCCAGCCGTCGGTCGACACGGGATGACATCAGCCAGCGCGTTATTTAAACGAAGGATCTACCGATCCCCCAATGGCGGAATGAGTTCTTTTTCAAAATAGACGCGGTCCTTCCGTGTCGGATCATTCACTTCCCCACAATAGTAGATACGTTGGTTATACTCCTGATCACCAGTTTCAGCTGCGGGTTTTCCCTGGCCGAAATGATGGCCCCTATCGGATAGATGTTATCGTTGTTCGTTGTGTAGCCCATTGTATTGTTATTTAAGTGTGATTCGTCCTGAATGCAGTGCAGTAAGCCCCTTTTGAAGGACATATTCGGTGAGGCTCGTAGAAGGTCAGTTATATTCTGAAGAGCTTTCGCCTATAATGGGATTGCGAGATACGGTTCCCGTTCGGGAATCCTTGTGTATGAAGAGAAAGTAAAAACCCCAAAAGTCCCTCGGGGTTTCATCTGTAGCGCTAAAGTCGATCTAATAAATGGTGGTCTTGGGCCTGGCTTTTGACACCACGAGCCTTCTGCCAAAAAACTCCGCATTGGATAACTTTTTGATCGCTTCCAATGCCTGGCCATCGTTGGGCATTTCAACAAAGCCGAAACCTTTGGATTCGCCTGTATATTTATCACCAATGATTTTCACCGACAATACCTGACCGAATTCTGCGAATAGCGCCTGTAGTGCGTCCTCTTTAACGACGCGACTGATGTTTGTTACGAAAAGATTCATAGAAAGAAATTAAGTTGAGAAAATGAACAAGAGTGCTATCTCTTACAATTGGAAGAATCGAACACGATCAAACCTGGGAAACGGTCATCGCGGGAAGGATTATTAGAACTGATACATCAAAGTTAATCATTTTCAGGCAGAACACTACCATTTATTTTTGCAGTATCCACGAGCATTGGCTTGCGTTAACGCCTTCCGCACCCAACTATTTGCCCTTGCAGCGGCTATTCATGAAAAAACTGCTCGCATCGGCAGGGGAGCGACTGACTTGCATTGACCCCAAACGAATGAAATTCTAAAAGCCGCAATAATGGCGTAACAGGTCATTACAGGCGAATTCATCGAGGGAGAATGACCGACCGCCACTCTCCCATAACCAATAAATCACATCGGCTTATAGCACTGCCTCTGCGACCTGATACGCATGAAGCATCCTCGACGACACAGCGATCCTGTTCCATGCATTGATCGTCACAACCTGCATGATCGCCTGCGCAATCGTTGCCTCGTCAAAGTATTTCTGCAACTCGGCATAGGTCTCGTCCGACAATCCCCTATCCGCTATACGCGTTATTTCTTCGGTCAGGGCAAGAAGCGCGCGCTCCTCATTGGAGAACAGAGGCGATTCCCGCCACGCACTGAGAGCATAGATCCTCGATTCGGTCTCACCATTTTTCCTGGCATCGGCAGTGTGCATTTCAATACAGTAAGCACAACTGTTGATCTGCGATGCACGGATCTTTATCAGCTCCTTATAGTTTTTTTTCAGCTGGGTTTTCCTGACCGATCCCTCAAGGGCAAGCATGGAAGAATATAAAGTGGGTTCCACCTTCTCCATCTCAAATCTTGTTTTCATACTTAAGTGTTTTTGTGTTTGTATTTGCACCTAAGTCTGGAAGCAGTCTAGTTTGTGACAGTCTTTTTCAGAAAAATTTTGTCAGGGTTACGTATGATGAAGATCTTCAC
>CBHTUB010000594.1:0-2516 GCA_966095595.1 uncultured Chryseosolibacter sp.
CGTAGGTCGAGTCGGGGAGAACCAGTCCATAGATGTTCTGGCCTTTGATCATCTCATTCACCGGCGAATGGAAAGGCTCAATCGTTTTTCCATCATAGAGGAAGATCCCGATCCGCTGTGTAACGATCAGGTATCGGCCGCCGGGATAGGGGAACATCGAATGAATGGGCTCGTTGAGGAACAGGTCTCCGGAGGGGATCGATACCATCGAGTCGTTCACCATCTTCCGCAAGCCGAAGTTGTCCTCCCTGATAAAGATCTCCCCATAGACCAAAAACGAGCGGTGTGTCGAGCTGGCGGTTTTGATCACCTTCATCTTTCCATTCTTATGGATATAGATACCGGTAGTCGAGCGGAATACTACCTTATCCGGGAACGCATAGATATTCCAAACGTCGTTGAAGTTCTTCGCGTCAACTGAAAGTTGCGCCGACATGGAAATATATCGCAGCTGCCCGGTGAGTGAATCAGGCTTCAGGTATCCGAAGTCGCCCTGGCCGCCAACGTAGACCCTGCCTGTTTCAGGATCCATAGCCAGGGCATGAACCTCCGACTGATTAGCGACCTCGACGAGATCCCAGTTATGTCCGTCGTAGATGAGTACTCCGTTGTTGTTGCCGAAGTAAAGGATGCCCTGCTTGTCTTGTATCACAGCAAAGTTCTGCGTGCCCTGGCCGTAAACGTTGGGTGGAAAATTGTGAATGAATGGAAGACCGGAATTATCCTGAGCAACAGAAGCTCCTGTTGTGCAAAAAAACACAATGACCAGAAAGGCAAGGGAAAGTACCTTCACGCAGCTTAGGCTTTGACATAAATTACATAAATATTTCCGAACCGACGGGCGAATAACTGAATTAATTTCACAGTCAACGGAACCTCAAACGATTGATCGGCATAATATTTTTACCTCTGCCGGTATGGACTACCTGGCGCATTTGGTAAAAAATACAGTTTTCCTGTTGGTCGGGATGCGTTTTGTCGCAGTTCTGGTGTTGATGGTTGCAGGATACCGGCTGTTTCAATATTTAAGAGCCTCCCGCTGGTTCCGCGGAAGCAGCCATTAGTGCTAATCGGTCAGTGGTCAATAGTCAGAAGTCACTGGTCAATGGGAATTCATTGGGACAGGCAATCGTTGTGCGGAAGTTTGTCCGCATTAGCCGGCCATTGTTTAATCGTCCGAGTCCAATCCACAAAATCTGAGATCTGAAATCCTGAGATCTGAAATCAAAACGTCACCATCACCTCAATTTCCTTCTCTCCACGTCTAACCCTCACAGGGACAGTCTGACCTTTTTCGAATTTGCCCAGCGCGTCCATGTATCCATAGATGTCTTTCACCACTTGATCGCCGATCTTTACGATCACATCTCCGGTTGCGATCCCTGCCTTCTGCGCCGGCTTCCCATCGGTTACCCCATCCACTTTTAAGCCTTCCTCTTTCGAACCATAGCTCGGCATGATGCCCATGGTTACCTTGAATGCGCTTGCCGTCGCCTGAGACTTCATCCGTGTCTTCAAAAACGTAAGCTTGGGCTGATCATTCAGTTCCAGCACCAGGTCGCGGATGAGCTTCAGGATCTCAACTTCACCCGAAGCGTTGATCTTATCGGCATCGTCGGATGGTTTGTGATAGTCCATGTGCGCGCCGGTGAAAAAATGGATAGCAGGAATATTCTTCAGATAAAACGATGTTTGGTCGGAGGGACCAATGCCGGACGAATCGGTTGTAATGTTCAGCGTCGGGCGCTGAAGTTTTTTTAGAATAGGTTCCCACACGGGACTGGTACCCGTGCCGTTAACCACCAGCGACTTTGAAGCCGGATCGAGCCTGCCGATCATGTCGAGGTTGATCATGAAGTCAAGTGCACCCGGGTCTACGGGTGAATGTTCGGTAAAGTATTTCGAGCCGAGGAGTCCGAGCTCTTCTCCGGAGAAGCACACAAAGAGAAAGTTACTTTTTTCGATGAGCTTGTTCGTCGAGAAATATCGCGCAAGCTCCAGAACGCCTGCCACGCCGGAAGCGTTGTCGTCGGCACCGTTGTGAATTTTTGAAGACGGGTTGGCATCCAACGAGCCTCCCTGTCCATCGGTATTGCCGAGGTGATCGTAATGCGCGCCGATGACGATCGTGGTCTTGGCCTTGTTGTTCAGGAAGCCCACTACATTGTAAGCAGTTCCGCTTTCTCCGGTACCGTGGATGCCACTCTGAAAAGGGAATGCCTGTGTAAATTTTCCGTTATCGCCCGCAGGCTGGAGGTTCAGCGACCTGAATGAAGTTTCTAGATATTGGGCCGCCAGCGCTTCGCCTTCGGTGCCTGTTCCGCGACCCAGCATTTTATCGTTCGCAAGAATATCGATATGCGCCTTGATCCTTTTTGCGTCGAACTCCTGTGCAAACGTCTGAGCGAGTGACACCAGGATTGTTATGAAAACCAAATAGAACTTCATTCTGTCTTGTCTTTTTAAGAAAGGGAAAGATACGGATTCCGTAAATATTGTTGCGTCATTTTACGAAT
>CBHTUB010000595.1:0-2505 GCA_966095595.1 uncultured Chryseosolibacter sp.
CTATCGCGTGTATTTTAAAATTTTTTAAATTATTTTTCATATCTTTTCTTCCTTGAGTTTTTTGAAATACCGTTCTGCCTCGGACATTACCTTCGGGGCAAGGATAAATCCTGAAATCATCGTCGGAAACGCCATGAGTGCATATGCCACATCGATAATGTTCATGACGTCGTTCATGGAGAGGATCGCACCCATTACAATTGTCGAAAGGTAGAAGTAGTCATAATATTTTCCGGCTTTTACACCTACCAGGAACGAAACGGATTTATTGCCATAATAACTATAGGAGAACAGCGAGGTGATTGCGAAGAAAAACGCGCTGACCAGCAAGAGGATCTTGCCTGTGATTCCAAGAGAAGCTTCGAATGCGGTAGCAGTGAGGGTAACTCCGTTCAAGCCTGTTGTTTTCCATACATCGGTAACGAGAATAGCAAGCGCCGTGAGTGTGCAAACGAGCAGCGTATCGATGGCAGGACTCAACATGGATACGAGTCCTTCCCTGATGGGCTCCTTGCTTTTGGAAGCGCCGAGCGCCATAGGAGCGGTGCCAATACCTGCTTCATTGGAGAAGGATGCCCTTCGAACTCCTATCAGAATAAGACCACCTACTATGCCACCAAGCGCAGGCTCTCCCTTATAATGTTCGGCTGCAAAAGCATCCTTGAAAATCATAATAAGATATTCAGGCACTACTTTGATGTTTATCAGCAAAATGGCAAGCACGGAAACAAAATAAATGACGATCATCAGTGGCACCATTTTGCCGGCCCAGCTGCCAATCCGCTGGATCCCTCCGATAATTACAATGCCTGAAATGATGGTCAGTATTATTCCAATGACGAATTTTGCCGTGTTGACCTCATAGCCGAAAACCAGGAATGAATTTTCTTTCGCAGAGGGTGATGTTATTCCAATGTCGACAATGATTTGGGTCAATTGATTCGCCTGAAATATCGGCAGGCAGCCGACCATGCAACAAACGCAAAACATAACGGCGAGCGGATACCATTCTTTGCTTAATGCTTCCCGGATCACATACATCGGGCCACCCTGAAGCTGACCTGACGAATCGTGTCCACGGTACATTACCGAAAGTGTACTGGTAAAAAAATTTGTCGACATGCCGACAAAAGCCGTGACCCACATCCAGAACAACGCACCAGGCCCGCCGATAGAAATTGCGGCCGCGACGCCAGCGATATTTCCCATTCCAACCGTAGAAGCAAGAGCTGTCGACAATGCTTCATATGCGCTGATCTGTCCGGGATCATTCGGATCGTCGTACTTGCCGCGCAACACAGCGATGGCATGTCCAAAATACTTGTAATGAAGAAATTTCGAATAGAAAAAGAAGAATAAGCCGCCCAGGATCAGAAGGAACAGAACGGGAGTCCAGATGTTGGTGGCCAGGGAGGCAAGGTAGTCACTCATTGAGTATGGTTAATCTTCAAAAATATGAAAAATACTTTCGAGATTAAACGAATACTGATCAACGTGTCAGCCGACGGACATAATTGATCTGCCCGAGGTGGTAATTGAGGTGGCCGTGCAGGTGTATCAGAAAATGCAGGGTGGTCATGGGATGATCGAAAACCTGCACCGGATATTCTTTCGTCAACACATCAGCATTAACCTTCATCATCGCCGCCGAAACCTGACCTGTAGTGTCCCGGATGGCATTCAGCAGCTCGCCTTTGGGAACATGCCGCGCAGCGAATTCATATTCACGATCGCGGACATACCCTGAGTTACCCAGAACGTGTCCGATATAATGCCGCAGGTTGCCACAAAGATGAAGTGCCAGATTTCCCGCAGGGTTCTTGATCTCTCCACCAATGATCCACAATGATTCTTCGTTGTCAAAGAGGCTGATCTCGCTTTCGAGCTTGCGTAAATCCCGGTCGAAAAGTTTGCTGAGACTGTCGATGAGGTGTTTGTGGCTGATCATGTGGTGTTTGTTGTAGTTCTGTCTGTGTTTTTAAATGGGGTGGGATTGGTATTAGCCTTTGGTATTTAGCTTTTAGCATTTGGCTTTTAGCATTTGGCCAATTCCCAACAGCCAATAGCCAACACCCTTCCGTTCCCTAACTTCTCATTCTCACTCCATAAGGTATTTCTCAATTCCCTTTATCTTATCATCAAGGACCTGGCTTGCTTTTTCAAACTCCTGCCGTGAACGCAGTTTTGTATTCACCGAGATATAGAATTTGATCTTCGGTTCTGTTCCTGAGGGGCGAACGGAAACTTTGCTGCCATCCTGCAAGTAAAACTGGAGCACATCGGATTTAGGAAAATCGAGCGTCGATTCTTTCCCTGTAATAAGATTTTTTTCCTTCAATGTTTTATAGTCGAGCAATCTTTCGACGCGGCTTCCGGTGATCTCGGCAGGAGGATTGTTTCTGAATTTTTCCATCATGGCTTTGATCTCCTGCTCGCCCTGCTGACCTTTTTTAGTTACGTTGAGGAGAGATTCTTTATAATAGCCGAACTCTACATACATGTCGA
>CBHTUB010000596.1:0-2434 GCA_966095595.1 uncultured Chryseosolibacter sp.
TATCAACTGTTCGAGGTGCCGTGTATCGTTCACATACAACATGATTTCGCCATCAAAAATGCCCGAATCCGTATAAATTGACATTGAGCTCATGTTTACTTTCAGCTCGTCGGATATGATCTTCGAAACGTCGTTGATCAACCCCACCCGGTCCGTTCCCCTTATTTTCAGGCCGGTCAGAAATGCTACCTCATGCTGCGACGTCCATTTTGCCTTAACAACACGATTTCCGTGATGTGAGAGCAATTCGGGGGCGTTAGGACAATTTGTACGGTGAATTTTGATCCCTTCGTTTACAGTGACAAACCCAAAAACATCGTCACCGGGAATTGGCGTGCAACATTTTGCAAGCTTGTAGTCCACCACATCCATGTCTTCGCCAATCAACAGGATGTCCTCATACCGGCCTTTCTCCCGCTTGATCTCCTGCTCAATGGTCTTTGCATCGGATATCTGGAGGTGCGGCTTTGACCGAATGGCAGATACCGGCCGGTTTTCAATGAACCGCTTTACATCCGCAGTGGTGATGAAGCCTGCGCCTACCCTGAAATATAATTCGAAATGTGTAGGGGCATTGAAATAATCCCTCATCTGCTCGATCAGCTGCTGGCTGGGCTGCTCTTTCATTTGCCTCACCTTGCGAAGAATGATCTCCTTGCCTTCTTCAGCCGACTTCTTTTTATCTTCCTTTAATTCTTCCTTGATACGGGCCTTCGCTTTCGAGCTGACAACAAACCTCAGCCAATCCTCATGAGGCTTTTGTTTTTGTGAAGTCAGAATCTCAATCTGATCTCCATTCTTCAATACATAATTTATCGGAACAAGTTTGTTGTTGACTTTTGCACCTATACACCTGGAGCCCACCTGGGTATGGATCTCAAAGGCGAAGTCAAGCGCGGTAGCGCCATAAGGCAGTGTTTTCAACTCTCCTTTTGGTGTGAACACAAAGACTTCTTCGCTGAAAAGGTTGCCCCTGAAATCGTCTACAAAATCAAGCGCATTATGATTATGCTGTTCCAGAAGATCACGTACGCGTGCCAGCCATTTTTCAAGATTGGATTCAGCGGTGGTGTTGCTGTCCTTATATTTCCAGTGGGCTGCATACCCTTTCTCTGCAATTTCATCCATGCGCCTCGTTCTGATCTGAACTTCGACCCACTGCCCGTTTTTTGCCATCACCGTTGTGTGCAGCGACTCATAGCCGTTGGCTTTGGGAGTTGATATCCAGTCGCGAAGACGATCGGGGTTCGGTGTGTAGTAATCTGTTACGATAGAATAAACTTGCCAGCACAACGCCTTTTCGTGTTCGATCGGTGTATCGAGAATAATACGAATGGCAAACAGGTCGAACACTTCCTCGAATGGAATGTTCTGCTTACGCATTTTATTCCAGATCGAGTAAATGGATTTCGGTCTGCCCTTGATATCATACTTGATGCCGAGTCCTTCGAGCTCTTCGTTGATCGGCACCATGAATTGCTTGATGAATTTTGTTCGCGCCGCTTTTGTGGCGTCGATCTTTTGGACGATGGATTCATAGACCTGGCGATCTGTGAATCGCAGATACAAGTCCTCGAGTTCCGTCTTGATGGCATTGAGCCCCAGCCTATGAGCCAGCGGCGCATACAGATAGATAGTCTCGTTGGCCACTTTCAGCTGCTTGTTCCGGGGCATGCTGTCGAGCGTGCGCATGTTGTGAAGCCGATCAGCCAATTTGATCAGAATTACCCTCACATCTTCGGACAGGGTGAACAACATTTTACGGAAGTTCTCCGCCTGCTGCGATGTTCCGTATTCGAATACGCCACGGATCTTTGTTAGTCCGTCGATGATCTTGGCGATCTTTTTTCCGAACATCCTTTCGATGTCGACGAGTTCGATGTCGGTATCTTCGACAACGTCGTGCATCAATGCGGCAATAATGGAGGTCGTTCCAAGGCCGATCTCCTCGGTACAAATCTCAGCAACTGCAAGCGGGTGGAATATGAATGGCTCCCCTGATTTGCGCCTCATATCCTTGTGGGCGTCAAGGGCCATTGAAAAGGCCTTTTTAATTAGTTTGGCGTCGCCGTCTTTCAGAATAGGTTTAGCCTTTCTTAAAAGTCTCCTGTAGCGGTTGATAATTTCTTTCTTCTCCTGCTCGGTATCGATTACCATCATCTTAAAATAAGAAATTGTTCAGGGGTTTCCGTATTAAACGCCTCTAAATAAAAGGCATTGGAGGTTAATTCAATACTATTTTGACAAACAATGAGAAACTATTCTTTAATTCCGAATAATGTCTAAATTTGCGCTCCCATTACGAAAAAACGGCCCAATTGGGAAGTGTGGCGCGTAATTGGAGCCGAACGCCCGGCTTAGGAGTATCCTAAAAATCTGCGGATGTGGCGTAATTGGTAGCCGCGCCAGACTTAGGATCTGGTGCCGCAAGGCG
>CBHTUB010000597.1:0-2412 GCA_966095595.1 uncultured Chryseosolibacter sp.
CTCCATTGCTCATCTCAACGTACAACGCAGCTTGCCGTTCTGCGTCAGGTGAATCAATCGAGTCGAATACCTTCGTCCATTCCCTTCCCATCAGCTGAGGGGACTCTCCGAATGTGCCGTGATCACCAGGATCGGAAACACCAAAGCGTTCCCTGAATTCCCGGTTAACGTACAACAGCCTTTTTTCACCAGCGTGATAAAGAAAAACCAGCGCAGGTAAATGATCTGCAATTAGAAAATCCAATTTGTGACTTACCCCGCTGCCGCCGGTCCCGAAGAAAAAATTCAAGTGGTTGATCTTCTCCTTCATCGCGCAACTGCGTCAAAGCTCCTGGTTATTCAGGTCTTTATATTGTTTGATCTTGTTGTACAATGTTTTACGATCGATCTTGAGCAGCTTCGCGGCCTTGCTCTTGTTGAAGTCTACTTTCTTGAGTGTTTCAAGTATCCACTCATACTCCGCATCGATGCTCACACTCTTCAAGCCCGGCTCGCGTGCAGGAGCTGCAGGCGTAGATGCGGTAACCGGTGTCTCCCTCGGTACCGATGAATTGATCGGCACTTCAACCGGATTCTCGAACTGCAGCTTCCGGTAATTGACAAGCTCAAAAGGTATGCTCTTGATGTCGATCACGCTGCTGTCCGAAAGGAGCGTTGCGCGCTTCACGACGTTTTTCAATTCGCGCAGGTTGCCATGCCACACGTACTTTTTGAAAACGTCTTCCACTTCGGGCGAGAAACGCTTGATGTTCTTGCCAAGCTCTTTATTGGTCTGGGTAAGAAAATGATTGGCGAACACCATGATATCGCTGCCGCGCTCCCTCAAAGGAGGAACGCTGATCTGAAACTCGTTGAACCTGTGGTAAAGATCTTCGCGGAACTGACCGCTGCGACACGCATCCCATAATTTCCGGTTACTTGCCACGATAATGCGCACATCCAGATCGATATCCTTTGTTCCTCCTACCCTTCTCATTTTGCGCTCCTGTGTTACCCGCAACAGCTGCACCTGAACATCATACGGAAGGTTGGCAATTTCGTCCAGGAAAATAGTGCCTCCGTTGGCAAGCTCGAAGCTACCGATCTTCTGACCTACTGCCCCGGTGAATGATCCTTTTTCATGTCCGAACAGCTCACTTCCCGCAAGCTCGCGCGACAATGTACCGCAGTCGATCGCGATAAACGGTTTATGACTGCGCTTGCTGCGTCTGTGCACTTCCTGTGCTATCACTTCCTTACCGCTACCGCTTTCACCGTAAATGATAATGCTGTAGTTGGTAGGTGCTACAAGATCTATCTGGTTGAGAATGTTCTTAAAGTCAGGGCTATCGCCGAAGATGTAGCCTCCGGGTTCCTGTGGTGTCGTCTTGGCTTTAATAAGCGCCATTTTCTCGGCTTCCTTCAACTCATCTGCATCTGCGCTGGCGTTCACGGCGTGACCATTGGATTCAGCAGGTGCTTTGCCTTCTTCGGCGGCCTTACTGGCCAATGCTTTTCTGATGGTGAGAAGGATCTCATCCGGCAACAACGGCTTCGTAACATAATCCATCGCGCCCAGCTTCATCACCTCCACCGCAGTTTTGATGTTACTATAGCCCGTGATGATGATGACAGGAACAGAAGGGTTTTTCTCTTTGATCTTCTTCAGGATCGAACTTCCGCTCATGTCCTCAAGGCGAAAATCGCAAAGGATCAAATCAGGTTCAACTGATTCAAGAATTTCGAGAGCAGCTTTCCCGGTGGTAGCCTCGAGAACCTCGAAGCCGTGTTTCGACAGAAATCGCTTCAATACGAAACATAGATCCTTGTCATCATCGATGATTAGTATTTTTTCCATGAGTTGTTTTAATCTATTCTTCTTTCTTTTAAGTAAAATCAAGCCAGAAATGCGCGCATCTGAGCCGCCGGAATATGCAGTTGCTCACGGTATTTGGTAACCGTTCTGCGTGCAATTTCAAAACCGCGCTTCGCCAGCACCTTCACAAGTTGCTGATCGGAATACGGGCATCGCTTATCTTCTGCGGCGATGACCTCCTGAATAGCCTGTTGTATAACCCTGTTGCTGACCACCTCGCCTTTATGATTGGCAATACCTTCCGTGAACAGCGACTTCAACAGAACATTCCCGAAATGCGTCTGAACATATTTATTACAGGTGATCCTCGACACGGTACTGATGTCCACGCCAACCATGTCGGCGACGTTCTTCAGGATCATAGGCTTTAACTTCGTGATATCGCCTTCCTCAAAGTATTCGCTCTGAATACGGACGATGGCCTCCATCACCTTCAACATTGTGGTCTCACGCTGACGGATGGCATTCACGAACCACTCGGCAGCATTGAGCTTGCTTTTAAGGTATTGTTTGGAACGATTGTCCGTCCCGCTTTTCTCTGTATCATAGACCATCTT
>CBHTUB010000598.1:0-2411 GCA_966095595.1 uncultured Chryseosolibacter sp.
ATAAACGAGAAGCGGGAGATGGTCGTTATTCGGGAACGGATCGTTACCCTCGATCAGCCGACTGGTAATGCTGATCTGGTGATTGTCCCGGATTATATCTTTTATTGATAGTATCGATTTTTTCATGTCGACTACATGAAAATTTGCATACCTGAAAGCAAACCAAAGCGTCGCTAAATCAGAAGAAGGCCAGGCAGGCCACAGCAATAAGAGGAAAGAAAATCTACACTATTGTGGAATAACGACAGGAGCCGAATATTCCAGCATTTTCGTATTCTGGCAGCTTGGACTTTGTTCCCAATTGGCCCCTCTCGAAGTGAAGGTCACTCCATAGCCATAGCCTTTGATGTGTCCGGTTCTTGCGGGTATTACCTCTTCCAGCTGAAGGTGAGTGTGGTTGTGAGGTTTAAGGGTTGTCAGCAAATATTTCATATAAAAAAAGGTAATCTCCTGGTGGTTAAAAATCCTATGCCAACAATAAGTGTTTACTCCTTTCTGATCATTACTGTCTGGGTGTTGCCGTCGGGTGAGACTTCGGCGGAGATCACAGTAGCCTCGACGCCCATGGACTGATGAAGCTTACTCTGAGGCACTGTGATCGCCACACTGGCAGCCACAGAATCCTTAACAGCAAGTACGCGTTCTCCCTGCTCAAGCCTATGATCATTTCCGGTATGAACAGTTGCAACAACGTCCTTGCCGTGAAGGAAATCCGTAAAATCTTTTACATGAGCTGTGATCATAAAAAACTGTTTACTGATACCTGGTGTGAATAAACTCGTTCCAATAAAAAAGCCCCTTTTCGGGGCTTCTATAATTGTTGCTATAACTGTTTAATATTCACTCGCACCGATGTCGAACTGAGCGCCCTTTAGCCGGGCAGTTTTGTAATAGTCGATTGGAATGTTATAGGGCTTGATGTCTTTTCCCTTGTTGATGGCCGGCGAAATGCTTTGCAGGTGATAGTTCGCAGAGGACGGAGCAACAAACTTCACATAGTTGATGTCCCTCGTAAACAGGTTGTTGGCAGCCGTCAATGGAATCGTTTTGGTGAGTTTATAGAGATATGCGTCGTTTCCTGTTCTGGGATATGTGTACTTGGAATAGCTCCCAGGATTGACCACAATATTATTATAAACGACTCCCGGTACATACTCATTGTACATTCTTATTCCGTCCTGTGCGGGATTCACGATGGTGTTATTGATAATTTTGAAACCGGCAAGCGATATTTGAGTTCGCTCATCACAGAATATTCCGAAAGTACCGGCGCTGACGATAATATTGTCGTGAAGGAAACTGTCGCCATAGCCAACTACGTTGATGCCGATGCCCGGACCGCTTTTGATGAGGTTATTGTAACAGATCCCTTTCGTGCCTTCACTGAACTGAATTCCGTTTTCCTGGTACGGTTCATTTTTATATCCGTAGTTTTCAACAATATTGTTGTACACGTATGCACCATAAAGCGCACATCCAACTTGTATCCCATCCCAGCCTGGGCGAACGACTTTATTGTTGTAGATCTTTAATCCATTGATGATGTGAGGAAGTCGGACGCCACATGAAGTGGTAACGCCTTTCTCATAGAAAGAATGCCCAATGTAAAGCCCCTCACCACCGGTATCATGAACGTAATTGTCGTGGATATTCACATCGTACATCGTGAAATTTCCGCGGATAGTCGCGTCATCACAAGTCGGGTCCGTCTTTGCCATGATGCCGGCGAAACCCGTATTGTAGACTTCTACATTATTCACTTCGACATTTGTTGTTAGTCCTTCCAGTGTTAATCCCACATGGCCGCCAAGTAATTTGATGCCATACGTAGTGCCGGTGCCTCCTGTAATCCGCACATGTTTACTCCTCTCGGTTTTCATTGTATAGGGCTTTCCTGTTGCATTCAATGTCGCCGTTCCGCCGCAGTTCGTAATGATGATCGGGTTGTCGGCTGTTCCGACAAGATTTTTGAAGACAATATTCGAGTATTTGTTCGCCGCACTCAGGCAGATCACTGCGCCAGGCTTAAGGCCCAGTTTGACCCCGTCGATCGACTGCGTGTAGGCACTTGAAGGTACTACATATGTACATTCGGAGCAGCTTCCGGGAGATGTAGTTACCGAAGCAGCACTGATCGTCTGATCGACGAACGCCTCTTCCGTAGGAGTGAGGTCTTCTTCAGTTGTACATTGAAAAAGAAAGAGGGAGCAGCCGAGAAGGAGGGTGATTTTTTTTACAGTTTGATCCAGCAGGGTTCTCATGGCAATTAAAAGGTTAAAGTGCGGCGCGTCTGGGAAACACGCCACACGGGGGAAGACAAAAAAAGTTTGTTGAGCTATTGACGATAAACGCTTAGTATGCGTTTTCGTTAGAAGTAGCATCGTCAGATCCTTCAGGCACTTCTTCGAAAT
>CBHTUB010000599.1:0-2404 GCA_966095595.1 uncultured Chryseosolibacter sp.
ATTTGCCCCGGGAACAACCTCGAGATTGAAAGTTCCGGATGTCGGAACACCTGATGAGCCATTTCCCGGAATTGCAAGCTTGTATTGTGGCGTCATGGAGGACACCAGCCGCAGCGTATGGATGTAGACTACGTCATTGTATAATATTTTAAAAAGAGTGCCATCAGTTTTTATTCGAAAGATGATACTCTGGCTCTGTGGTGCAAGACCGTATAGAAAGCCGTCGCTGTCGAGCAACAGGCTTTGATCTATCGGTGATCCATACTGTTGTCTCACCGAGAAGCTGTGAAGCCTGACAAAACCAGCTCCATCAGGCCGGATCTTGTACACAACGCCGAGGTTATTGGTTCCTCCTGCGTAGGTCATGCCGTATAGATTGCCGGAGGCGTCTTGCACAAGTCCACGGTCCGGATACATGCCGCCAGTCTTATCGAAATGGTGGAGGGTCTGATAACCCGTTCCATCGGTTTTGACTTTATAGATTACGCCGTAGTCGTAACGTCCGCCGCGTTTGGTTACACCGTAGAGGTAGCCATCTTGCCCCTGCATGAGTTGCCCCTGCGGATAATGTCCTGTGGCTTTTGCAAAGTTGTAGACAGCAACAATGGCCGCAGGTGAGCTTGCATCAAACCGATAGATATACCCCTGGCTATTCGTTCCTCCGATGGGAGCGGTGCCATAAATGTGGCCATTGTTTGCAGCGAGCAATTCGCCGGGACGAAAACCATACTTTTTGATTTCTTTGCCGACCAGTCCGCTATACTTTGTGCCCGTCAGTGTTTGATCGGAGATAGGCTGTGGCCCGACGCCATAAAGTTTCCCGTCACTCCATCCTTCGGTGAGAAACGTCATGGATGCTTCGGCGTAGTTGAAGTCCTGAGCCTTGATGACTCCGTTAGCTCCGACGCGATACAACGTTCCGTATCCGCCGTCTCCCTCTTCGCTGGTGGTGCCGCCTGCGGAATTGATCCCAACAAGTTCACCATCTATCGAAACAATGAAATATTCCGGCCATTCACCAAGCGCTTCGTTTGGGCGGAAGCCAGTCGCCATTGTCAAACCCGTGCCGTCTTTGTTGATATAATAAAGGCCGCTCGTCAGCTCTTCATCATAGCTTTTGGAAAACATGATTCGTTCCTGGGCTGTCGCTACAGTTACACACAAGACAGCGCACCATAATGCGAAAACCAGGTTGTAGATTTTTTTCATAGGTAAAATAGAGAGTTCTTTTTAAAATGATTTCAATACAAGATGAACCTGACGATTGAGTAAAGTCAGTACCGGCGTGCATATGAGGAGCGGGTGATTTCACGGTTGTGGGCTTCATTTCACCGAATAATTGCGTGCCTTTATCCAACAACGCGCGATGCGGTTCATAGCGGCCGCGGTGATCTCGTTTATCTCAAAAGGTCAAGTGATAATGCTGGTGGTGGGAATGTAGAGCAGCGATAGATCCATACCGCTCATGGGTAAGATTCAGGCCAGACTGGCGGAGGTGTAGGGAAGGCTGACTTCCAGGCGCCCGGGAAGGATTGTGACCCGGGTCGAAGCCTGAAGATATACAGCTAAAAACACGCTGCAAGCGAAATGACTTATGAAGAATGACCTTGAAAAAATCCTTATGGCGGCAGTATCTCCAGAATTTCTCCAAAATTGCATCGTTTCTTAGTTGATACAACAAATTTCAGATCCAGGTTTCCCGGGTATTTGAACCGAATGCAGACATGGACTGAATTTGCTGATAAGGGACATTTACTGCGTCGATATGTCATAAACCCCGCGGAAAGTTTTGAGTTTGCTTAACCTCATATATCGAATCACGTGTTATACCGGGGTCATTATTCTTATTGTGTCGGCCAGGGCCTTTTCATCAATGCTACCAGACAATAACCCCGCAATATCCGATACCTGTAAAGTTCAGCCCCGCAAAGAAAGGATACCGGGCGAGCCGGCGCGCTACCTTCAGGTGAACGACGTTATCATTGCAGGAAATAAAATTACCCGCGGCCCTATCATTTTACGGGAATTGCTTGTCAAGCCAGGAACTGTCATCAGGGACACTGACCTGGAATACGTCTTGAAGAAGGACGAACAAAAATTATTCAATCTCCATCTGTTCAACACCGTTTCGCTAAGGGTCGTACCGCTGGACTCGGTGAAAATAAATATCCACGTGGATGTGGAAGAGCGGTGGTATACTTTTGTGATGCCGAGATTTCAACTGTCGGACAGGAACTTCAACGAATGGTGGCAAAACTACAACCACGATCTCAATAGGGTGAACTACGGCGTGAAGCTGTACCAATACAACATATTGGGTCTCAATCACACCCTGTTGTTGAAAGCCCAGTTTGGATTTCAAAGGGATTTTCAAATGACCTATAAAATTCCCTACTTCAACAAA
>CBHTUB010000600.1:0-2370 GCA_966095595.1 uncultured Chryseosolibacter sp.
CATAACAACGTCGCCGACCAGGGAGCCATCGGCGATGCCATCAGCTATGATCCGACTAAGCCGGTATTCAATGGCAACACACGATGGCGGGGCTACACTACCTGTACAACCGGTGGCGTCAACGGGAACAGCCTGAACCTCGCGCCCGGCAACCCGGTGGCGAGGCTCGATCTCACCGATAACACCTCGGTCGTTAAAAGAAGCATTGGCAACATAAAGGCCGACTACGAGCTGCCCTTCCTCAGCAACCTGCACGCCGTGCTCAACCTTGGGTATGATTATGCGAACACCGATGGTCACAACAACGTCCTCGATAGCACCCAGTGGATCTACCTGCCTACGGTAGCGGGCGGAAAGAAGAATCCGTACGAGTCGATTGCGAGAAATCAGCTGCTGGACTTTTACCTGAACTACAGCAAAGAGATCCCTTCAGCAAAAAGCAAGGTGGACGTGCTTGCCGGCTACTCCTGGTCTGAGTTTTACAGCAAGGGCAGCGATTACACTGCCAATGAGAACAACGAGGACACTACACGTTACAATCCATACGAGACGCAATACAACCTGTTATCCTTCTTCGGGCGTGTGAACTACACCTTCCGCGACAAGTATATTTTTACCGGAACGCTCAGAAACGATGCGACCTCGAGATTTTCAAAAGAACATCGCTGGGGATTGTTCCCTGCGTTCGCGCTGGCATGGAAGATCCATGAAGAGAATTTTCTCTCGCGCAGTAAGGTCGTATCCGATCTGAAATTGAGGCTGGGTTATGGCGTAACGGGACAGCAGGATATTTATGGAAACGACTATCCCTACATTGCCACTTACACGAGAAGCGATGATGCGTCACGTTACCAGTTTGGAAATGCTTTCTACAATACCCTTCGCCCTGATGGATACGAAAAGAACATCCGATGGGAGAAGACCACGACCGTCAACGCCGGACTGGACTTCGGATTCCTTCAGAACAGGATCACCGCTTCATTGGACTTTTATCGCAAAACATCGACCGACCAGATCGCCTACATTCCAATCCCTGTGGGTACAAATTTCACGAGCGCGCTGACGACCAATGTGGGCGCGATGAAAAATCACGGCGTGGAATTCGCGGTCAGCGCTGATATCATCTCTACCGATAAAGTGCAGTGGACCTTAGGTTACAATATTGCCTATAACCGCAATGAGATCACAAAGCTGAACCTCACGGACGACCCCGATTTCTTCATTCCGCTTGGAGGAGTAGGAGGCACGACGGCAGGAACCATACAGGCCCACATGATCGGCAGTCCCCGCGCGGCATATTACGTCTATGAGCAAGTTTATAATGCAGATGGAAAACCCCTGGAGGATGTGTACGTGGACCGAAATGACGACGGGCGCATCAACACCAGTGATCTCTACATCTTCAAGCAACCCGATCCTGTGGTGACGATGGGTATCAATTCCCTATTCAACTATGGAAATTTTGATTTTTCATTCAACGGTCGCGTAAGCCTCGGCAACTATGTGTATAACAACGTTGCTGCCAACAGTACCTACGCTTCCCTCTACAATTCCATGGGATACCTGAGCAACGTAGCATCGTTTGCCAACGATACAAGATTTGAAGTTGGCGCCAATACAAGGTTCTCCGACTACTACATCGAGAATGCTTCGTTCTTCAGGATGGACAACATCAACGTCGGCTATACGTTTCGCGAAGTTTATGCGGATCGCCTCAATGTGCGCATAGGCGCGGGGATGCAAAATGCCTTTGTGATCACGAAATATTCCGGACTGGATCCGGAGGTGTCCGGAGGATTGGATAACAACTATTTTCCGCGCACGCGTTCCTATTTCGTCAATGTCAATTTCGAGTTCTAAATCTTAAACAGATATAAGATGAAAAATATCAAGATCAGGATGGTCGTGTGTCTGGCGGCGCTGTTGCTCTCAGGTTGTTTCAACGACCTCGACCAGGAGCCAATGAACAGGCAGGTGACCACGGCAACGGACGTATTCGACGATCCAGCCGCCTACAAGGAATTTCTCGCAAAGCTTTACGGAGCGCTTACGCTCACGGGGCAGCAGGGCGAATATGGTAAGCCGGAAATCTCTGCTCCGGATGAAGGAACCACCAGCTTCCTCAGGACGTACTGGAGTGTGCAGGAGCTCATGACGGATGAGGCGATCACCGCCTGGGCGGATGCGGGTCTGATGGAATTCAATGCCCATAGCTATTCGTCGCAAAATGGGTATGTGCAATTGTTGTATCAGCGGGTCTTCATCAACATTGCGTATTGTAATGAGTTCATACGCGAGGCCAGCGCACGCGTTGAGGGCTTGCCGGCGGACATTCAGATCATCCTGGACGGGCGACGTTCCAACGCGGCG
>CBHTUB010000601.1:0-2364 GCA_966095595.1 uncultured Chryseosolibacter sp.
AGCGAGGTCAACGAGATATTTTCGTCTTCGATGTTGTAATCCGGGTAGGGAGCACCGAATAGCGAGACGGCAGGGTCGCCCAGTAGCATCATTTGCTGGACCTGAGTGATATCTCCCTCGTCGGCATTTATCCCCTCCAAGTATCGCGCGGCAACCTCGCGTTGCACATCTCCTATTCCCTTTGCAAGGAACACGGAATCACCGAACGCAACGTCATAAAAAATGCCGGAGTATTTACGAAGCAGGTGGACAAAGCCATAGGATGAGTGAGCGACAAATCCAACCGCGCCCCTATCCGCCGCGTTGATCCAGTCTTCGCCAAACACGGGTGCCTTCGAGGCATTCGACGAGTTGAGTTGGAAAGATCCCGCCTGACAGCCGTTCATCAACAGCATCGGATACTTCCCCTTGTTATGGTACCCAAGGATCTCATCCGTTACATAGCCAATATCAAAATCAATGGTTCCCGGAGAAGAGTGACCGAAAAAGGTAATGAGGTTCATACCTGCGTTGACCTCTTCGGCAATGTTGAGCAGCTTGATATCGGTAGATTGCTTGGCAATTGCTTCAACCTTTCCGCCCAGGTAGATTCCTTCGGCGGTTCCGGCAAAGGCCTCCAGATATTCCCGGAATAACTGTGGTTCCCCCGTGTGTATGCCTCCGCTCAGGTGAAGGATATTCTTTTTGCGCAAATCGGTGAATCCGCTGCCCTCTTTTTCGATCACTTTGTTGAGATAGGCAGCAACTTGTTCGGGTTTCATCGCGCTTATCCTGCCCGTGGAAACCGATCCGCGGTAAGCGCTTCCGTCAAGCCCTTCCGTGTAGGCGACATCGGAGGCAGGCATACCTGCGGATGGAATGAGATTCTTGTAGTTCGGATAGGAAGAAGGATTTCTGAAGTAGTTATAGTTAACATCGAGGCCCTTGCCGATCAGGAAAAGATAATCAGGTAGCCGCCCCGCGGCGAGGTAGCTCATGAAGTTGAAAATGGCCAATGGTGTTTGCTCACCATAGCTGAATTGGTTGTAGAGCTCATCGATGTTCACGACAAGCGTATCATGCTCCCCTCCCGCCGCCGATGCACGGTAAGCTGCGTAGGCTTTCACCGGATCAGAGTACCCTCCACCCGGCTTGCGCAGCAGACGATGTGAGATGATGATATAGTTGTGCTGATCGGGATCGATGTCGCGGAACGTTACCCGCGAGATCGCAGGGGTGATTACGGTGCTGGTAGCATACAGCTTGCGTTCCGAGTCTTCCGAGACTACCACCGAATTCAATACGCCATCGTACCACGTTGCCAGCTCGACGACATCGTCGCTTGTCACATCAAAGATCCTGGTCGTGCCGGATGCATTGGAAACCTGCAGGAACGATCTTGATGAACCGTTTGCCGGAACCGTAAAATCGTATTCTGCAAGGTTATTCATGTCGAGTGACTGCGGGTAGGTGACTTTGATGTAGTTGACACTAACCCGTGCGGCATCCGCGCCGGCTACTTTCACCATCACTTTTACGACAAGGTTGCCACTCGCGTCGACATCGCTCCATTCCAGTGGCTCACTGACGGTCACCGACTCGAAATTGTTTATTGTCCTGGTGAACAAAAGTCTCGCACCGGGCCCAACGTACACTTCTGCCGTGTGGCTCATCGCGCCCAGGCCTGTCAGTTGAATTTCAAGTGACGGATTTCCCTCGGCCGTCAGTGTGCGTTTAATGTTGCTGATGGTGTACGATTCCGATCCGTTTTGAAGGATCCTTTTTCCCATGAATCCCTCGCCTTTATCGAAAGTGGATTTAATGATCTCTCCGTAATCGCGGCCTTCCGCGTAGAAATCGCTGAGCACTTTCATCTGCCGATCAAGATGATAGGTATAGTCGGGATAACCAATATTGGACTCGGACACGAACGACATTCTCTCGCCGGAGACGGCACCTTCCGTCAGGAAGTAGCATGTAGTATCGCTGAAAAGGTTATAGTATTGATGGGGCTGGTAAGACGGATCGTCGTATAATTTTGCATCGAGCGTGCCGTCGTTCTTGCGGCCGTAGAATTCTACATAGTCGTCGTCGTCGAAAATGCCATCCTCCTCTCCGGCAACAATGATCGGCTGTTGAACACCCCGATGATACAGTTGAAGGTTCCTGGGATCGACGTTGGTAGGAAATCCGGCACTATTGAGGGCAGCTTTTGTCAGACGATAAATTCCGTTTTTTCCAACAGGGATCTTTGCATACGCCTGTTGGTGATCAATCCATTCATTTCCATGCTGGGCAACGAGAAGAATTGGAAAGAGCAGAATCGGAACTAAGGCCGCGAGGTTTTTCATTCAAACCCTAAAGATAACTAAGTGGAGAACATGC
>CBHTUB010000602.1:0-2349 GCA_966095595.1 uncultured Chryseosolibacter sp.
CTTGTCTCTTCAAATGACAGAAGTGCCTGTTTGGGAAGGTAGGTTATACCGGTTGCCGGCATACAATAAAAACAGCGAAGGTTGCAGCGGTCAGTCACTGCCAGTCTGAGGTAATTAATTGGTCGCCCGTGATTATCGTATAACGTATTCAACTTTGGTATCTTTGCAGAACGTCCATCGTCAGACGGTTCGTGTCATACGAAGATACGAAGGATATGAAGACAATATGAGTAAATACAGACTGAAAGCATTCGGAATTACGAAAGAGATCATCGGCAGGCGTGATGTAGAGTTCGAAGGCAGCATACAAACGGTTGCAGACTTGCGGGCAGCGTTGAAAGACCGGTACCCGGAGCTCGGCACGCTCCGGTCGCTCCTGATAGCCATCAACAGTGAGTATGCCGGTGACGATCAAACGATCAGCGAGAACGACGAAATTGCGCTTATTCCCCCTGTCAGCGGTGGTTGAAGCGACACTTATCCGGTTCGCGAATACAAAGTGATTTTTACTTGATATTTGAACCCCATGGGGTTAAATTTAATCGGAAAACCTATGTTGAACGCAACCATCTGAATTATGATCAAAATCACCGAAAAATCTATTGACGTACAGAAGGTCATCGATACTGCTTCGAGTTTAAACGCCGGAGCAGTTAATGTTTTTATAGGTACCGTTCGAAACAACGCGCACGGTAAGAATGTTCTCTGGCTCGAATACGAGGCTTACGAATCAATGGCAGTAGCGGAAATGAAAAAGATCATTGATGATGCGTCCCACCGATGGCCTTTGCTGGGCTGGGCAGTATGTCATAGGATCGGCACCTTAAAACCGGGCGAGGTTTCGGTTGTCGTTGCAGTTTCAACTCCACACCGTGCCGATTCTTTCGCGGCCTGCGAGTGGATCATTGACACCATCAAGCAAAAAGCACCAATCTGGAAAAAGGAAGTATTCGAAGACGGAGAAGCCTGGGTATCGGCACGGCCAAGCCCTGCCGAGCTACAGCATAGCTGACAAAAGATTCCTGACCTTATGCAAACGCCTCCCAGAGAGGCGTTTTTTCTTTACCACTGGCCGACGAACATGACAAGGGATGTAACAAGAATCGCTGCGGCCATCAGTGTTGAAACAAAAATCAGGATAAGGTTTCGACTAATGGGATTGACGAAGATCTCCGGCAGGAAACTTCTCGACAAGGTTTTCATAATTAAGCCATTTTTAGACGACATAAAGATAACATCAACCAGCCATAAAGGTTCATGTTTCCATCTATGAAGCAGCAATAATTTTCATGCCAGTTATTAACATTTCGAAAGCGATATCCTTATCGCATTTTTACAATTTCATAAAATGCAGGCGTGTTCATAATCAATTTTTCAACGCAAACCTCTACGACCCCGATGTGTCCGTGGGACTCAGGCGTTTTTTATTGGGTAACCTGCGTGCTCACGTGAGTATGACGTTAGCTCGTGAGATATAAAGTCTGCTCCGATATTGCCCTGGTGGAAATATGGTGATGGCCGCGCCGGGAAAATCCACAGCGGATCCCAGACATTTAATGGAACGGCTTTTTATATAATATAACCGATCGGTCACGGTATCTGTGAAGAATGATTGGTGTATGAAGGCTCGATTCAATATTCTGATTTTGCTCATAATATTATTGTCATTCCGGGCATGTGGGCAGTACTTTCAGTTCAGCCAGAATAATTTTACAGCACAGCGTATTTCCCCCTCTTCTCCGGCATCATCCGACTACGCTGGTATGAGCTACCTCTACAGAAGTCAGGGCACGGGAGGGAATCTGGTGATCAATAGTCATTTGTTCTCGGGAGCGTTTCCACTCATCACTTCCAATTCGGGGAAAAGATGGGGCGGAATCGGCATAACATTGTTGGACGACCGATCTGCACAGGTGTATCATTTGCAGGAGGCATCGTTGTCATACGCGGTGAACGCTTCACTGAGCCACACGCAATCGCTCGCGCTCGGCATTAAAGCGCTTGTCAAAAAGCAGAATATCGACGTCAATGCCTGGAACAAAAACGCGAGGTTTCTATCTGATCGTAGCTTCGATCGATCTCAAAACGTATCATCTGAGGCCGGGTCAATGACCTTAAGCTCAGGCGTTCACTGGCAAGCCATCGATTCCGAGGGGGTGAGGACAGGTTATTTCTCTTTTTCTGTTTTCGACTTTGCTGCGACCGATGTATTCGAAAAAAATCGACGGGTGCTTCCTACGTTTGTTACATCCGGAAGCTTTCGCGCCTTTACCAGCGGCAATCTCTCGCTCTTTCCCGAAGGGTTGTACACAAGGGGCTCAGCCGACGATCTGCTGGGCATCGGGGTTG
>CBHTUB010000603.1:0-2312 GCA_966095595.1 uncultured Chryseosolibacter sp.
TGGAGACTTTCTCTTCGGCAAATCCATCATGATCATTGTCTTTCAGACGCCACATATCAGGTCCTACGCCAAAATAGACGTCATCGCCCTCAGCCATTATGGCACCGGCTGCATCGGTGACCTCGGTATTATAACCCTCGCTGACCAGTTGAGAAAAATCTGCAATGCCATCCCCGGACTTGTCGGACAGTCGATAGACCTGCTCGGTCTGGACCGTCAGGTCGCGCCAGTCATGCGATCCATCCTTGTTCAGGTCGGGCAGCCACGTGTTTTTGTTTGAATTTTCAGGAGAAAGGTTTTTTTTCAGGAATGCTCTTTTGTCTTCGATCGACTGCAGGCTCATCGACTCGACTTCCCAATCAGCGTGAGAGCGGATATCGAACTCGGAGTATCGCTGTCTGTTGGTCCTTGTGTAGTAGAGATCGCCACGATCATCCATGTCGATGGAGACCGGGTCTGCGACGAGTGAATCAACGGCCCATATCCTCAGCGTTAGTCCACTGTCCAGCTGAGGCGATACTGATGATTCAATAACTTTTGCCCTGGCGGCAACTTCTGTGGCATCCAGCCTCTTAACTTCCAATCGCGCCACGTTTTCCTTTTCGCGGCAAGAGATCAAAAACAAAGATGATAACAGGAAAGATATTGAAGCGAGACGAAGGACAGTTTGCACAGTAACGTATTTAAATGATAAGCGGGCAAATTAAAAATAATATCGGGAGTTAGGCGGGGCGTTGTTAATTGCTCTGCTACATTTTATCGGAACGATGGTGATTACGATCGCTTGTAAGGCATGCTCTGGCAATGACCTTTTTACCCTGCGCTTTTTTGGGCATGGGATCCGGGAAAAGGATTACTGGTCAAATCGCAGCGCATCAACGGCGTGCTTTGGACTCCGTAGATGGCCATATCCTGGGTTCTGATACTGACCCATTGCATACCCCATAATACGGGATTTCATTATTTCCCGGATGATCGCTTATGGAACTTTCGGACCGTTTGCATCATGATACCGAAACCAAGCCAAGACGCCTATGAGGATACTTTTTACCCTTGCATTTTTCATAGTCTCTTTCCTGCATGCATTTTCGCAGGAGCGAACCATTACCGGACGCCTCACTTCGCCTGAAGACGGGAGTCCACTTCCCGGGGTCAATGTATACGTTAAAGGTACGTCGGTCGGCACGGTCACCGACGCAGAAGGTCGATACTCCATCACGGTTCCCATAGGCGGGACGCTTGTATTTGCTTTTGTCGGACTACAAACCCGGGAGGTCGTGGTGACAGAGAACAACCTGCGTCCCGCTACATCACGCCAGCAAAAAGCTCCAGCCGGAAGTCTTGCAAAATCAGCGCCACTCCCCAGATCTTTTTATAGCGATTCAACCATGAAGGACGGCATAGGTGTCGCCGTCTTAACCGACGAAACACCCCGGTATAAAAGCAGGAGCGACATCGTTGCGGGCTCCATCAGTTCCATCAGGCGGAGAGGAAATACCTATGTGATCAATTCTGACACTGATCTGAGGAGAACAGGCGTCGGAATACAGGTGTCGACCTCCATCGGCGTCGAGCGGATCAATAAGCTCCCTCCCCTGCAGGATCGGTTTGCACAGGGGCGATCCGATGGAAGTGGCCTCAAATGGTCTGGCGCCGATCAGAATGAGATATTCTCATGGGGTCCGGCGGTGACCAACCAGGAGTTCGATGGCAGTAACTATGCGTTCGACAGAAATGGAAAACTAGTACCCTCAGGCACGGGCAACGGCAGGGCCGCAAAAAAATACGATGCGCTCCGGTTTTTCAGGACCGGACTGGTGAATACAAACGAGCTGGTGATTACGCTCCCCGCATTTCGCTCTTCTACACTGATCTTTGACCTTGAGAACCGAACGAGGTCCGGGGTTATCCCGAACGCCACGTATCAGAAAACAAACGTGAGTGCGAGTCTGAAGAACATCAAGTTATCGGAGCATCTCCGTGGCAACACATCCGTGTCGTTCAACCGATCGTCCGGCAGCTTGCTTGCCCGTGGCGCAAACCTTTCGTCGATCATCGGAAGCGTATACCGAACACCCGTCACCTTCGACAATGCAAATGGCCTTTCACCGACATCGGCCAGATCGTCGACCGGGGCTTACAACTTGTCCGACAATACTAAACGCTCGCATGCGCCGGGTATCGCCGATAATCCCTATGGGCTCGTGAACGATTTACCGGATCAGGAGCAGTTCGACCGGTTCATGTCCAGCCTCTCCCTCGAATATTCACGCGGCTACAATCCGTTCAGTGTCATCTTTAATGGCAATGTC
>CBHTUB010000604.1:0-2245 GCA_966095595.1 uncultured Chryseosolibacter sp.
CCAGAAGAGATCAGCAGCGAAAATGGCAGGCGATCAGCCCTGAAGCCGAACGAGCTTGCAGGATTGTTTGCCTGGAGCGTCTCGCAACCAAACATTCCCCTGATGCTGGAAACCGCTATCGATCTTCAATCGCGATTGAAAAATGTATACGAAGTTAAGAAAGAAGCTTACCTCGACTCCGCCGACGATTTCAAAGAGACTGACCGATACGAGCGGCCACCGTTATCTACAGCTTTTCAGGCACCGGAGACCAGGCTCGAACGCGAGCTTGCAGACGTATTCGAGGAATTCTTCGGCATCACCGGTATCGGCATACGCGATAACTTCTTTGAATTGGGCGGCGACTCATTGAAGGGCATGATGTTGCTGAAAAGGATCAATAACAAGCTCGGCATTTCCCTGCCGCTGACGGCGCTGTTCAAGGGACAGGACATCGAGAGGCTCGCGCAATTCATCAACGAGATCGGTAAACTTGGGAATGCCGAAAAACGAAAATCAAAAATGGTTATCTGAACGATCGCGAGCGGAGTAGACGATTCCGACGACAACCTTCAAGCTTATAGCATTCATATTAAATCCATGGAGATCCTGGACCTTTTAACAAATCTGAAAAAACACAACATAGACATCAGCCTTTCCGGCAACGATGTGGAGATCAATTTCGACGGTGATGTACTCGACGAGCAGATCCTCCAAAAAATAAGGTCGAACAAATTCGAGATTGTATCGTTTCTCAAGCACGTTCAGTCGAAAAGCGAAAATGATATACCCACGGTAGAGCCACAGCCTGATTATCCATTGTCTGCGGGACAACGACGGCTTTGGTTCCTCAGTCAATTCGAGGATAGCAACGTTGCCTACAATGTCACCAAGACATATGTCATCACCGGAAAAGTAGACCCATCTGATCTCGAAAGGGCATTTCACCTTTTGATGGATCGCCATGAGGTTCTCCGCACCGTATTTCGGCAAAGTTCAGAGGGTGAGGTTCGCCAGGTTGTGCGGGATATCCGCGATCTGGATTTTATGGTCGTTCATCACGACCTCCGGAATATTACAGACGCAGAAGAGAAAGTTGCCACGCTCGTCAGCATGCAGCGCAATAAGGCATTCGATCTCTCCGAAGGTCCATTGGTGAGCGTCAGTGTAACGCGGATCGCTGCGGAGAAATGGGTCCTGTGCCTGGTGATGCATCACATTGTGTGCGACGGATGGTCGATTGGCATTATCATGCGCGAGCTTGTTCATTTCTTCAATACAGTGCGTTCAGGTCAGCGCACTGCGCTCCGTCCACTGCGCATTCAGTACAAGGACTACGCAACGTGGCAGTTGAGGCAGTTGACTGGCGAGAACCTTCAGCGTCATCGTGATTTCTGGCTGAGAATGTTTGGCAGTCCCATTTCATCGCTCGCTCTGCCATCAGACAAACTGCGCCCGGCCATCCGAACGTACAACGGCCGGGCTACCAACAGAATAATTCCGGCAGATGCAGCAACCGCGCTGAAGAATCTCGCCTTCGCGGAAGGAGGAACGCTGTTCACAGGACTATTGGCCATTGTCGGCTCCCTGATCTACAAGTACTCCGGCGAAAGCGACATTGTTATCGGAACACCCATAGCAGGGCGGCTTCACCCGGATCTCGATGATCAGGTCGGGTTATACCTTAACACGCTTGCCTTGCGCATGGAAGTGCAAATGGACACCTCGTTCAAGATTCTCTTTGCACAGCTTCAGCAAATGGTGCTGGAAGCTTACGAACATCAGATATACCCCTTCGACCAACTTATCGGCGACCTGAAATTGAAAAGAGATCCGAGCCGTAGTCCGTTGTTCGATGTCATGGTTGTGCTGCAAAATACACGCGCATTGCAATCAAAATCCGAACCTGTTCAACTCGATGCGCTCACCATCGAACCCTATCAGCATACCGGGGCAACGTCGAGCAAGTTCGATCTGTATTTCGACTTTGCCGAGATAGAGGGTGGTGAGATGAACCTCAGCCTGGAATACAACTGCGATATTTTCAGTGACGACTATGCCATCAGGCTGGTCGATCATCTCTCGCAGCTGATGAACGGGATCATTCAACACCCGGGACGGCCCGTCAGTCAGCTTCCACTCATCACGACCGCCGAAGAACAAAAGATGCTGGATTTGGCGGCGGCCGCAGTGACTATACCGGATCGAGGAGCTACGATCGTGTCGCTGTTCGCGGAACAGGTGCGTGACCGGCGTGAGCAGACGG
>CBHTUB010000605.1:0-2160 GCA_966095595.1 uncultured Chryseosolibacter sp.
GGAGACCGTAGAGCAGCGGCTACTCGGCGGCTATTACGATCTGGTGAGCAAGCTCATCCAACGCAGACTCGGTTAGAGCATGCTCAACTGGACATTCGTGACAAGCACCTCTGCAGGGATAAGATAATTTCGCTTTGAGCCGATTTCCTTACATAGCACACGTGTACGTTTCAGCTTGCCCTTCTGGAAATAACGCTTCTGAAACTGGAAAATACTGCCCTCCGGGATGTCCGACAGGGCTGCGTATTGTGAAGCGTTCTTGTCGAAAAGCCTGAAAGCCCTTGTGAGATCGGCATCGGCAAACGAGCTGGCCTTTGGATTTTGCATGTGCTGGTAAAGCACGGTCAGGATCTCATGTGGATAAATATCTTTTGCAAGGAGTGGCGCCATCAAGTGCTGAAAGACCCTTTTCCATTCGTCGCCATGGGGATCGACCCGTGGGCCCATCGATACAAAAACATGCAGGTGCGCCACCTCGTGGATGTATGTGGTGAGGAACAGGTACGGATTGAGGTCGTGATTGAGGGTAATGCGCTGGTATCGGGCGCCGCGTTTTCCGGTGAAGTCACCTACCTTGGTCTGTCTGGTACGGGTGATCTTTAACTCGAAGGGGTGGTTTTTCCAGAGGGCAAAGCAGTAGGACAGTGCATTTGCCGGGAGGTGTTGCTGCAGAGTTTGAAAAACCTTCTCCTCATTCATCATAGCTTATGCAAAATAAAAAAGGCTTTAGCAATCTAAAGCCTTCCCGGGAAAACAATCTTTGAGATTGTTAATTACTGAGCTGCAGTTGTGTCAGTTGCAGTTGTGTCAGTTGCAGTTGTGTCAGGAGTAACAGCAGGGGTCTCAACAGCTACTGAATCTTTAGTTTCAGCTTCGTTCTTAGAACCACCACCACATGCTACAAATGCAAATGCGAAACCGCATACCATTAACAATGCGATAAGTTTTTTCATAGTTTACAGGTTTTTAAAATTCAACGCAAATATACGAGTATTGGCTAAATCCAGTGAATCGTCGCAATTTTTTTTATTTTTTTCTGAAGATTAACCTTACAGGGACCCCTTCGAAGTCAAAATTCTCCCTGATCCTGTTTTCGAGGAACCTTTCATAGGGGCCGAGGATGTACTGCGGAAGGTTACAGAAGAATGCAAACGAAGGAAACCTCGCGTTTACCTGAGTAATATACTTGATCTGTATAAACTTCCCCTTCATCGAAGGTGGTGGATAGCGTTCGATCTCGGGCAGTATCTTATCGTTCAGGGCGGAGGTAGGTATTTTCTTCGTCTTGTTCTCGAACACCTGCACAGCCTTCTCTATCACCTGAAATATTCTCTGCTTTTCCACTACAGATGAGAAAATGATCGGTATATAATCGATGGGCGCAAGCTTCTCCATGATATCCTTTTTGAACTTGTCAGCCGTCTTCGAGTCCTTTTCTATGAGGTCCCATTTGTTGACCATGATGACCATCCCCTTGCCCTGCCGTTGTGCCAGCGCGATGATGTTCACATCCTGAGCCTCCATCCCTCTTTGCGCATCGATCACCACGATCACCACATCGCTTTCTTCCAGCGCACGCAACGACCTGAGAACCGAATAGAATTCGATATCTTCCTTCACTTTCCCCTTCTTCCGGATGCCGGCAGTGTCGATCAGTATGAAGTTCTTACCGAACATCTTATAATACGAATGGATGGCGTCACGCGTGGTTCCGGCCTCATCCGTTACGATGCTGCGTTCCGTGCCGAGCAGGGCGTTCAGGAAGGATGACTTCCCAACGTTCGGCCTACCTAATATGGCGATCTTCGGGATGCCTGCATCCGGATCCTCAACCCCTTCGGAAGGGAATACCTTCACAACGTCGTCCAGCAGCTCACCCGTACCGCTTCCGTTCTCAGCGGAGATAGGATACACTTCGCCCAGCGACAGCTCGTAAAATTCGGCGGCGAGCATGGCCTTATCGGGGGTGTCGGTCTTATTCGCGGCGACAAAAATAGTTTTTTTGGATGCCCGTAAAATATTGGCAAACTCTTTATCGAAGCCCGTAAGACCATCCCGCGCGTCGACCATAAAGATGACGGCGGATGCCTCATCAACGGCGAGCTGCACCTGCTTCCGGATCTGTGATTCGAACTTGTCCTCCGAGCCGGTAACATAACC
>CBHTUB010000606.1:0-2153 GCA_966095595.1 uncultured Chryseosolibacter sp.
CGACGATGGCCTGGCGGCGTTATTCTACGGAAGAGATGCCCGACTGTTTCATGTATTCCGATGGAGGCACACCGAACTCTTTGTCAAAACACTGGCGGAAATACTTCAGATCGGAGAAACCGACCATATAAACAACCTCAAAAACCTTGTACTGATTGGTACGGAGAAGTTTTGCAGCTTCCTGCATGCGCAGCGATCTGACATATTCAACCGGAGCCAGCCCGGTCAGCATTTTTATCTTTTTATAGATCAACGATCGGCTCATGTGCAGTACGTCTGCCAGCTCCGCAACGTTGAAATCCGGTTTGTCCAAATTTAACAGCAGCTGTTCATGCACCGATCGTAAAAATTTTTCATCCGTGGAGTTGCGTTGCTCAGTTTCGGCCGAAGCCTGGTCATGACCCGCATCGACAAAAAGGTTACGATAAAATCTCATCAGCTTGCTGCGCGAGTCCAGAAGATTCTTTACGGTCAGAGACAGTATCTCGGGGCTGAATGGCTTTGTAATATACGCGTCGGCCCCGGTTTCAATTCCTTCCCTCTGATGCGCAAGTGACGTCTTTGCTGTTAAAAGGATAATGGGAATGTGGCTTGTCCGCACATTTTGCTTGAGCGCTTTACAGAGTTCAACTCCATCCATGCCCGGCATCATGATGTCACTGATGATGAGATCGGGATGTAACGTATTCGCCATCTCCAGGCCGCGGTTCCCGTCAGCTGCCTCGGCTATCTTGTAGGTGGATTCAAAATATTCCCGCAGAAATTGCCGGATCTCCTCGTCGTCCTCGATGATCAGCAAGCTATTTTCATTTCTGCGGCCAGGTTCAACTTCTACCTCGGCAGGATCACCGGAAGTTACCCCGACGATCTCATGGGCGGGTTGCCCTGTTATGATATCAACTTCACCTTCCCTGAAGTGATCTTTGCCAAGCGGTATCTTAACACTGAACGTACTGCCTTTTCCCTCAATGCTCTCAACAAAGATGTCCCCCTTATGAAGATGGATCAGTTTCCGCGCAAGCGACAGCCCTATCCCCGAGTTCATCGTTCCCGAAGTATGCCCTTTGTAAAACCAGTCGAAAATATTTTTCAGGTGCTTCTTCGGAATGCCGATACCATTGTCCCGAATTCTGATCACAGCCCTCCCTTGCGGATATTTATCCGAAATTTGCTGCGACACATGAATGCTTATCTCGTTTCCGTTCCCGAGGTATTTGAAGGAGTTCGAAAGCAGGTTATTCAATATCATTTCGAATTTCTCCTTGTCGAACCACGCATTGAGAGACGGCACCTCGGTAGTGAATGTAAATGAGATCCCCCGGGTCTTTGCGAGATCCTGAAACGATGCAAAGATCTCTTCCACGAACGGGACCATATCATTTTCGGATACCTTCAGGATGACATTGCCACTTTCTATTTTCCTATAGTCGATCAGCTTATTGATGAGGTTCAGGAGCTTTGTTGCGTTCCTGTGCACCATCTGAAGCTTGCGCTCGTTTGGAGAACCGGCGTGTTCCTTCGACAGCATTTCCTCCAATGGACCCATGATCAATGTGAGCGGTGTCCGGAATTCATGCGATATCTCGGTGAAAAATGTGAGCTTCTCCACAGCCATTCTCTGCTCATGCTTGCGTTGCGCCTTTTCGATCTTCAACCTTTTCCTCAGGGAAAGTTGCTTTCGCCCATATTTCACCGTAAAAAATGTGAGCAGGGAAAAAATCAGGAGATAGCTCAGGTATGCCCAGCTTGTCTTCCACCAGGGTGGATGTATGATCAGCGTCAAACTTGTGTATTCGTCAGACCAGGTGTCAGCGCGGTTGGAGGACTTTACCTTGAATACATACTTACCGGGCTTGAGGTATCGGTACGTGGCAGAATGTTGCTGACCTACAAAGTTCCAGTTTTTATCAAGGCCCTGAAGCTTGTAGGCGTAGTGATTCCTTTCGGGTTGCGTGAAGTCAAGCGCAATGAAATCGAAAGTGACGACGGACTGATCGTGCGCCAGTGAAACTTCCTGCGTCTTGTTGATCACCTTCGACAGAATGGGCTCTCCGTCGACGCTGTCGCCAACGGAAACCGGCCTGTTGAAGATCTGCAAACCGGTGATCACTACATTTGGACTTTCTACACGCTCGGCAATTTGCCGGGGATAA
>CBHTUB010000607.1:0-2128 GCA_966095595.1 uncultured Chryseosolibacter sp.
ACCGACCGCCAATTGTTGGCACTCTTGCGCCTGAATCCAGGAGTCGGCAGGAAAAGTAAAGACCGAATTCAGGGAATATAAATTGAAGGAAATACGAATTGTGTCTGACGGCACGTGATGACATCCGGCTTTGCTAACATCCAATAGTCAACAACTCAATCGTTTACTCCTAAATTCCATATTCTTTGCCTTGTAGCCCTCTTTTTGCTTAATTCAACCGCACGGATTCAAAAACCCTTTAGTATCCATTATATGGGCAAGCAACTGATTTTACTTCGGCACGCAGAGACACTCGAAAAGCAAACCGGACAACTGGACAAAGACCGTGAATTAACAGCGAGAGGCATTGTACAGGCAACTCAGGCGGGAACGTATCTGAAAGAAAACAAGATCAGGATCGATGCGATCTTTTCGAGCAGTGCTATCCGCACCAACATGACAACCGCAATTGTCGCCGATGCGATCCGCTGCGATTCCAGGAATATCTTCTATCACGACGAGCTCTACGAAGCCACTACACGCACATTTCTCCAGTTCATCAACGCGATCAGCGACGAACACCGGTCTGTAATGTGCGTCGGACACAATCCTTCGATCACTTACCTCGCCGAATACCTCACAAAGGCCGACGTCGGCGAAATGTCACCCGGTAGTCTTGTGATCATCACTACAACGTCAGACCAATGGGCCGCGCTCAGCGAAGGCACAGCGACATTTGTAAAACATATTTACCCGCAGAGGGTGAACGGACAATGAGTAAGGAAGACATCATCAACAGTTTCGACCCAAACGCACCAGGAACGAGTGGAAATCTTTTTGGTTTGCCCTTCACGCCGGAGACGGCAGAACTGATCGTCGTTCCCGTTCCCTGGGAAGTAACGGTCTCCTATAACACTGGTACTGCCAATGGTCCGGCGGCCATCTTCAATGCTTCTGCACAGGTGGACCTCGCTGTCAGGGAAATACCCGATGCCTGGAAACTGGGAACATGCATGTTGCCCATCCCGCAAGACCTTGTCGAGGAGAGCGCAAGGCTCCGCGAACTGGCGGCCATACATATTCGCGCAATGGAGCGCGGGGAAAAAGCAGAGCCGAACAATCCCGTGACATTAAAGATCAACGAGGCTTGCGAGAATCTCAATATCTATGTGAAATCGACAACGCAGAAATGGATCAAAGCCGGGAAGCTCGTCGGTCTCGTCGGCGGCGATCATAGTACGCCACTCGGTTTCCTCCGCGCATTGGCGGAGCAATATAACCGTTTCGGGATATTGCAGATCGATGCGCACGCCGACCTGAGGAAAGCGTACGAAGGGTTCACCTATTCACATGCATCCATCATGTACAATGCCTTGAAACTTCCGGCGGTCGGAAAACTTGTTCAGGTCGGCATTCGCGATTATTGTGATGAAGAGCTCGGCATCATGCAGCGCGCAGGGGGCCGCGTTGTTACCTACTTTGATCAGGACATCAAGGAACAGATGTTCGAAGGGAAGTCGTGGTCCGTTATCTGCGATCACATCATCAGTCAGCTTCCGAAAGAAGTGTATATCAGCTTCGACATCGATGGATTGAATCCTAAACTGTGCCCCAATACCGGAACACCGGTCGCCGGCGGACTGGAATTTGAGCAGGTGGTTTATCTTATCAAAAAACTCGTCAAAAGCGGCCGCAGGATCATCGGTTTTGACCTCAATGAAGTAGCTCCCGGAAATGACGAATGGGATGCAAACGTTGGTGCAAGGTTGCTCTATCAGCTTTGCAACTGGACGGGTGTGGCGAATGGGCGATTAAAGGGTGTATAACTACGGGTCGGGTTTTGGGGTTCGGCGTTTCGCGTTCAGCGTTAGAGGTTTGGCGTTCGGCGTTTTTGGGTTCGGCGTTCAGGGTTTGGGTTTTCAGGTGGGGTGTAAAACGCACTGCTCGGAATCGTGGACTCGCAACTTATGATTATCTTTGCCGATTGATCATGAGAAAAGTCGCTTTTTATACGCTTGGCTGCAAGCTGAACTATTCTGAGACGTCTACGATATCCCGGCTGTTTGAGGACAAGGGGTATAAAAATGTGGATTTTACCGAAACTCCGGACATTTTCATCATCACTACCTGCTCGGTTACGGAAAATGCC
>CBHTUB010000608.1:0-2122 GCA_966095595.1 uncultured Chryseosolibacter sp.
GACATATCGAGGTGAATTTTACGGCACTCAGCCTCCAGGCACCCGAGAAGGTTCAGTTTAAATACAAATTGGAAGGATACGATGCTGATTGGGTCGATGCTGGAACCCGTCGCGTCGCGCAATATGTCGGTATTCCGCCAGGCGATTATAAATTTCTCGTAAAGGCGTGTAACAATGACGGGGTTTGGAATGAAACGCCCGCGTCTTTAGCTTTCGCCCTGACTCCACATTTTTATCAAACTCGCAGCTTTCTCGTTTTTTGTGGATTGCTCGTTATTGCGAGTGGTTTTGGAATGTATCGCCTACGTATAACTCGAATTCGTCGGCGCGAGGCAGAGTTGGCGGAGTTAGTTGAGAAGAAAACTGGGAACCTTCAGGAGCTGATCCGATCAATGGAGAGCTTCAACTACAGCATTGCACATGACCTGCGGGCTCCAATCAGAGCGATTAGAGGCTTCACGGAAGCGCTTATCGAAGATTATCGGCCGGGATTGGATTCAATGGGGTGTGAATATGCGAAGCGAATTGAGGAATCAGTGGATCGCATGGATCGCCTTATTCACGACCTTCTGACATACGGTCAAGTGAGTCACAAGGATGTGGCGATGGAGCGGGTCAGTCTCGATCAGCTCATGCCTCGTGTACTGCAGCAGATGAACGAAGAAATTCTGGCTCGGCGAGCTCTCATCGATTTGCGAATGCCGATGCCGACCGTCTCGGCAAATTCAACAATTCTTGAGCAGGTTTTCATCAATCTGATAAGTAATGGCATTAAGTTCGTGCGAGCTGAGGTGCATCCGAGAATTGAGATCTGGGCCGAAGAAGCCCCGACCCGTGTTCGCGTCTATGTTCGAGACAACGGCATCGGCATTAAGAAAGAACATTATGACCGGATATTCCGCATCTTTGAACGCCTGCACACAAACGAGATGTATCCCGGAACGGGAATTGGCTTGGCCATTGTGCATCGGGGTGTAGAGCGCATGGGCGGGCGTGTTAGTCTTGAGTCAAAAGAAGGTCAAGGCAGTTGCTTCTGCATTGAACTGCTGCGGAGCAAATGAAGATTTGTTAAGGGACAGCGACTATGCTTCGGCCAGGATGTCAAAATGGTAGGGAATCTGAATCTGGCAATTGTTGTCGTTGAAATGTGCAATCACCTGTGCTTCCCGCAACCCATGTTTCCGCGCGAAAGCAATGGCATCATCGCTGGTCATGAAATCCAGGGCGTCGTTTAGGTACATCGTCCATATGTCAATATATTTTCAGAACATGCCAGAGCGAAGGCTTTTCCAAACGATCTTCATAACTCTCCGTCCTGTTTGTCCGATAAACCCCGCAAGTCGTTCAAAGTTTCTTTGATCTATATCAGGTGAAATGCCGGGCTGCTCCCCGGGGCTATCAGGGCGCGTCCCGCGAAGCACTACCTTAGGGGTCAAACCACCGCTACTCCGATTCATCCGGGCTCATTCAGTAACTACAATGCAGCCGACATAGAAACTTTCGATATGAGCAGAACGACAGCAAAACCCGTTTGTAATGAGATCAACTTTGTCGGGAATCGACTCGCGACTGCACTTGATCTTATTGGACCCGACAAAAAAACACTTCGAGAAAAATACCTGGTGGGAGATCCGCGTGATTGTCCCATGGGCTCCGCCGCCGAAATGAAGGCTCGCGGTTTCGTTGGCATTTACGAAAAGGATTCCCGCCATCGCATCCCTGCAGCAAAGCTGACGGCTCTCCTCCAGAAGGCTGTAGCCGAATGGTAAGCAATTTGTCCTAACCCATCAGTGCGAACCCGAAAAACTGGCCGCCCGTTCCAGCGGCCGGTTTTTCAATTTGACGCGTCGGATTTTGCCGGACACGTCTTTCATACTCGCGCGTTTTCGTATCACCGCCGATTTTAAGAACATGCGAGCGATCTGGAAAGGTTCAATCAGTTTCGGCCTCGTGAATATTCCGGTTGGCCTTTATTCCGCAACAAAACCCGGCAGCGACATCAAACTCCGAATGCTGCGCAAGTCCGATCACAGCCCGATTAAGTATAAACGGGTTGCGGAGGCAGATGACAAAGAAGTCGCGTGGGAAGAAATCGTGAAAGGATACGAATACGAGAAAGGCG
>CBHTUB010000609.1:0-2070 GCA_966095595.1 uncultured Chryseosolibacter sp.
GCGAGAACTGAGCTTATTATGGCCACGATTATCGACGCCGCAGCTACAAACCTCCAGAATCGCGAACCGCCATCGGTCACTAGTTGGACTTCCCTTGCAGAACGATCAGCCGGAATCTTATCGAGCAATTCCTGCTTCAATGCTGGTCTCGGCCTGATCGCTATCCCCAATAATAAATCCTCCTGCGCCTGCTCCACAAGCGAGAGCTCTCTCTGCAGTTCCGGGTAACGAACTAGGTTGATTTCAACTTCCCGCCTTTCCTCTGCCGAAAGCTCACCCAGAACGTAGGATTCCAGTATACCTGACGATATGTATTCCTGTATGTTCACGTGATTCCAAGTGTCGACCGAAGCTGTTGCATGGCAAGCCTGAGCCGCGTTTTAACGGTTCCCAATGGTATATTGAACTCTTCAGCCAGTTCGGATTGGGTGTACCCCCTGAGGTAAAGGTGTTCCACCACAAACCGCTGCTCTTCCGGCAACGCCTTCAAAATATCCTTCACTCCAATTGCGTCGATTCCCTGCTCCACATAATCACGGTCATCGATCCTACTTACGACCTTTTCTAGCGCACCGGTTTTCTGACCCTTTACAATTTCCCTGGAGCGGGTTTTATCGATTGCCTGATTTCTCGCCACATTCACCATCCAGGTAAAAAGGCGGCCTTTTGTTTCGTCGTAGCTATTGAATTTATCCCAGATCTTCAGAAAGATGTCCTGAAGCACCTCCTCGGCGATCTCCTCCCTGATCACGATCCGAAGAACAACACCATACAAGGCACCCGAGTAACGGTCATATAAATATTCCAATGCGCTCCTATCCTTTCGGCGCAGACGCTGAACAAGTTGTGCTTCGTCAATATGAACTGTTGAAGAGGCTATAGGCAGTGCCCTGACATGCGTTTGATGGCCAGGGCCTCTTAAATGTTGACAAACTTTTTATTTTCTGCAAATCAGAAGAAGGTCCAGCGCGTTCGTCGCATCGTCAACTTCGATATAATCTTCGTGCGTGATCTCCCTTACAAGCTTGTTGTCTGTGTCCTGAAGTCTATTCCTGTTCCACCTGTTCAGGATCTCATACGGAATTTTCAACAACGATGCTGGCAGCTTGTGTTGCAGGTTAAGAACATCCCATCGCATCAACTTGCCGACCGACTTCTTGTTCTCCTCGTAGTAAGCCATCACTTTTTCATTGCCCGTGATGCCTTTCATTTCCACATCTGAAAAGACTTTTTTTGCAAGGGCAGTCAATTCCTCGGGAAGATACTCACGTATGTGCCATGGGTTTCTCGACAAGGACATCTTTCGGTTGGGGGTCGTGATCAAGGCAACGGCACCCGGTTTCATCACCCGATGGATCTCCTTCAGATACAAAAGGTCGTCTTCAATATGCTCGATAACCTGGAAGCTGAAATCGGCATCATATGCGTTGTCGGCCAATCCATTAAACGGCGGTATGCTCATGCTTCTGAACGTGCCAGAGGGATATTGCTTGCGAAGGTCTTCGATAACAGGCTGGATCTTGTCAACGGCGGTAAACGTTCTGGCCTTTTCCATCAGGAGGCTAACACCACGCCCCTCGCCACAACCGACCTCCAGCACATCGCCGACGACGTATTTTCTGGCGATGACATACGCCTTGAATAAACGCTGATGGATTGGATTGTCCGAAGTGATCTTCTCGCTCGTGATTTCCGTCGTAAATACTTTTGCCATGGCGCAAAAATAGTACTTCAACGAGAACGTTATCATTAATTCCGGAATTAAACTTTTCTCCTGATATTGTACCAGACTATGCACAGGACACTTCAAATCACCGTACTTTTTTGCTGCCTCGGACTTGCCCTGAAGGCACAGCCCCTGCGTGAGATCAACTACAATTACCTGTATAATCCGGAGTCCTCCCTTCAGTTTATCCTGAAACCGGTGAGAACGAATGACGGATGGACGATCCTTTACAAACTGTTATTAAAAGACACTGTCAACGCACGGGATATCACCATCGACTGGGAAGGCCGCGAGGCACTGAGCAGCAAGGAAGGAGCCACGCTCGGAATAGCCACAAATGAAAT
>CBHTUB010000610.1:0-2047 GCA_966095595.1 uncultured Chryseosolibacter sp.
AATCCACGGGCGTTTCTTCGGATCGAACACTTCGCCCAGTCCCTTGAAACATTTGGCAGAATGGATGCACAGTGATGGTTGCCATACAACTGTTACTTCTCCATTTGAATATTTTTTTGTCGTTTCTTCCATAGGGTTAAATTATTATAAAAAAGGAATTTGGTTTGTCCAGTGCGGGCTCATGAATGGAAGGCCGTGCGAAAATCAAATGCAGGACACAAAGTGCGCAAAGAATCCACAAAGGACACAAAGTCAAAATACGCGGAGTCTAAAATCAAAATCATCAGTCATAAACCTGTCTTGCCGGCACGCAACCTTTAGCAAACATGTATGATCTTTAAAAGGTTTTATTCATCACAAACTCCTGCTGCACGTATCTCTCTCTCGGTGCGAGCTCACGAAGCTTGAGATGATCGGGAAGGATATCCGGCTGTCCGGGATAACCGATCGCCAATATGATCACGGGATCATATTCGTCAGGCACGTTGAGATTCGTTCGAAGCTTCAGGATATCGAAGCCACCCATCTGGTGAACGTTAAGTCCCAGGTGAGTGGCTTGCAACGACAGGAATGCATTAGCTCCGCCGAGGTCGTACCGCGCCGCACCATTGGGGCGGTCGTTACGAATAAACTTATTCCTGACGAGACTCGCGATCAGCAACGGAGCATTTTGTACCCAGACCTGGTTGCTCTCGTTCAAGGTCGAATAGATCTTGTCATAGAGCTCCTGTCCTTTTGTAGCATAAATGTAAACCCATGGTTGCTCATTCACACTTGAAGGTGCCCAGCGCGCCGCCTCGAACAACGATCGTATTTTTTCCGGCTCGACCGGTTGACCGGTATAGGCACGCCGACTCCTGCGATTCTGGATCACATCGATCACCGGTGAATGAAACTCCGTGGACTTTTTCATGAATGACAGATTCCCGGGTAAAGTTAGAAATCCTCATGGATAACGCACACCTGATCCTGAACGGTTCCTCCTACTCCTCGATAAGCATCCCCATTTTTCCCATCTGATAATCCCGCATTGCCTCCAGGATCTGGGTTTCGCTGTTCATGACATAGGGTCCATGCGCTACCACCTTTTCATTGATCGGTTCTCCGGTCATGAGCAGCAGCCTTGTGTCTTCGACTCCTTCGATGGAAATGCCGTCGCCATCCTGTTCGAATACAGCGGCATGTAATTCTTCTGCCAGGCCATATCCATCAATTTTTATCTTGCCGTCGAGAATATAAAGGAATGCAGTATGTGTTTTCGGAATCTCGACAGAGATCTTCCCGCCCGGCTTTACATAGAGGGTAGCGGCATTGACCGGCGTGAGCGTTGGGATCTTTCCTTTTATTCCTGACACTTCACCTGCAAACACATTCAGCCTCGCTGATCCGTCCGGCGTTTCAAGAAAGGGTACTTCTCCGGCCTGGAGCGGAAAATAAGCAGGCTGGTCCATTTTGTTTTTTGCAGGCGAGTTGATCCAAAGTTGAATGATCTCCTGCCGTCCACCGATCTCATGGATGTTATCAGAAGGACGTTCACTGTGGATGACACCCATTCCGGCATTCATCCATTGTGCGCCTCCTGCATACACCGTGCTGTTGTTGCCTCTGCTATCGCGATGATGAACGCCGCCCTCAAAAACAAAAGTGACGGGTGAGAACCCACGGTGTGGATGTGGCCCCACTCCCGCATGATCGGGCTTTACCATTGTGGGCACTTTAATGTTCGCATGGTGCAGTAAAAGAAACGGATCGAGGCGCTCAACACGGTTGGTTGGAAAAGGCTGGCGGATCGGCATACCGTCCATATCATGGGGATGCGCATAGAGCATCTGTTTTACAGTCCTGTTTTTCATATTAATTGCCCCTCCCGAGGCTGAAAAACTTGTTATAACAACTATCTGGTGTAACAACGAGTACAGGCTAAATAAAGATTCATAAAAAAATTGACAGAAACACAGGTAGAAACTAAACACTGTTTAGTAACTTTACGTTGTTAAACAAACTGAAATGGGAGTAGCTGAGAGAAAAGAAAGGCACAAAGAAGAGC
>CBHTUB010000611.1:0-2043 GCA_966095595.1 uncultured Chryseosolibacter sp.
ACGGCTCGATCTGGCTCACCAGTGAAGTAGGGAAGGGTTCCACTTTTACCTTCAACGTTAAGGCCGATAATGCCGCGGTCATGGTTTAGCATTCGGAAAACTTCGTAACTTCCATCTTTCAAATTTTTCCCTATGGCATCCAGGAAATTCATGCGCGTTACGGTGCCTATCATTTTATTGGTAGGTCTATACTTCATCGGACCGCGCCCCGACAGACCGGTTTATAATAACGCTTTGCCTGTGGTACCTGACGAGTCCGCAGCCCTGGAAGACTACGTGCGCGCAAATGAGCAAGAACATAAATTGAAACCTGACAACGAGGCGCGAATCGTTTGGGCCGATAGCCTTAAACGAAAGACCGAATATGCCGTGGTCTATTTGCACGGTTTTTCAGCAAGTCAGAAAGAAGGTGATCCCGTTCATGTTCGCTTTGCAAAGGAATTCTCCTGTAACCTCTACCTTTCACGACTGGCCGATCATGGAGTCGATACAACCGAGCAACTGCTCTTCTTTACCGCTGATAGGATATGGGAAAGCGCCAAGGAAGCTTTGGCAATCGGCAACCAGATCGGAGAAAAAGTGATATTGATGAGCACGTCTACCGGCGGCACCGTGGCGTTGAAGCTCGCGGCAGATTATCCCGAGAAGGTTCATGCATTGATCAACTTGTCCCCGAATATCGCGATCAACAATCCTGCAGCCTTTCTGCTCAACGATCCATGGGGCCTGCAGATCGCGCGAATTGTCATGGGCGGGAACTACCGTCAAACCGGTTCCACTGAGGAAAAATCACTCTATTGGAACAATAAATATCGCCTGGAGTCGACCGTCCAGTTGGAAGAATTGCTCGAGACCACGATGACCACGGAATTGTTCCAGAAGATAAAACAACCGTCGCTAACGCTGTATTACTACAAAAGTGAAGAAGAGCAAGACCCAGAAGTAAAGGTAAGTGCGATGCTCGAAATGCATGAACGGCTCGGAACGCCTGAAAACCTCAAGGTGGCAAAGGCAATTCCGACAGCAGGCGCACACGTCATCGGCGGATCGCTCGTATCAAAGGATGTTGAAGCGGTTTATACCGAGATAGAGAAGTTTGCCCGGGAGAAACTGAATATCAGCAAGGTTAGCGTGGCATTGATAGAATAGGAAAACGTAGTGTTTGAACTAAAGGGAGCAGGAATCTCCCGAACACTGTCCCTGGCACAACACAACGTGTCCGGGATCAGATTTGAGACACGAGAACGTCTGCTCTGTTCTAACCTCGCAGGGCTAGTGCAAGACCAGATTTTTCAGGTAAACATAACCCATCACGAATAGCCAATAAAAGATGATGTAAAGGATGGTAATAACAATTGCCTTCAAGATTGTGATCACGATGTGCTGTCCGAAAAATTGTTTGTAGGCTATGACGAGGTACGTCAGGGCAATCAGATGAAAGACGTTATCGATCGCCCTTACCTGTGCGGTTGTCACCAGGAATATGGGCACGCAGACCGCTGTCTTCAAAATATTTAGTTGTCCGAATATAAAAGATGTCAGTACAAAATTCTCTGCGAGATTAAAACCTTTTCGTTTGAACAACAGCCACGCAAAAACCGTGGCAAGCGGCGTGATCAAAACCAGCTGCAATAATTTACCGTTTTCAACAACTATCCTTGCAGATTCCTGATACAGATTAGATGTGTTCACCGACCGCATTTCGGTTAGTGCCTGATAATATCCGGCCTTATAGCTTACATAAGCAAAGACCGCGGTAGTGATGACAAGGAAGCTTACCGGATTGAAATACTTCTTACGCTTTCCAAGCACATACTCCTTCGCGACCACTCCCGGGTACAGAAAAAGTCTTTTGATCAGCAACAGAATGCCTTTATCAGTATGCGTGATCGCATGGTTGAGCTCATGAGCAATATGACCCAACGTAAGACGATGGTGATCGCTCTTTTGCCCGCATTGAGGACAGAAATTGCTCGGCTCGAATTCGTAGAAACAATTAATGCACTTCATACTTTGATCCGCTCCAATATATTCTGAAGATCT
>CBHTUB010000612.1:0-1998 GCA_966095595.1 uncultured Chryseosolibacter sp.
AGGTATGGATACCTCAATCTGTTGCCGGGAAGCAAAAAGATCATCGGTGTGATTTTCTTGTGCAGCGAACATTGATGAAAGTCCTTTACTACCCCGATCACCTGAAACTCGTAGCGTTCCTGCCCCGGTTCGAAATAGATCGTCGTACCTACTGCTTTCCCGAGAGGAATATTGAATGCAGCGAGGCTGGCCTCGTTAACAATAATTCGAGTGGGGTTGATCGTGTCATTGAGTTGGTTGTCCTGGTCGGCTATAAAATCGCGTCCCTCGAGCAGATCGACCTTGAGCATTTTGAAATAGTCGGGATCCACGCTCACTACTTCATGGCGTAGCGATTGATCATTCGTAGAGCCTTGTTTGTATACACCCCAATCCCGGAATAAAGGCGTAGATGGGATGCTGGTGGTCGCCGAAACTACGTTCACGCCCGGTATTATCTCAAACTCTGATTTTAAGGAAAGATACTGCTGCGATGCAGGAGCCGTACGCAAAGGGACCATGATCACCTGATCGGTATCGAAACCGAGGGATTTGTTCCTGATGAAGTGCAATTGTTTTTGGATGATAACGATGGATGAGATCAGCGTGATGGTGATGACAAATTGGAATACGACAAGGCTCTTTCTCAACCACTGGGATCCATTTGTAGCACCCTTACCCTTCAACACCTGTGTAGGTTTTAGTGAAGAAAGGAAGAATGCAGGATAGCTTCCCGCGACCAATCCGGTAAAGAGACAAATGAGGCCTGCTGAGCCCAACAAAAATGGAACGTTTGCGCCGGTCAGCTCCAGCTGCTTTTGCATAATGTCGTTAAACAACGGCAAGGCGAGCACGACCAATAAAAAGGCAAACAATAGTGCAAAGCAGACGATGATCATCGACTCGCCGAGAAATTGCCTGACAAGGTTCGAGCGGAATGCGCCCATTGACTTTCTAATACCAACCTCACTTGCACGTTGTGCAGACTTTGCCGTGGTGAGATTCATAAAGTTGATGCAGGCGAGCAAGAGGATGAATACACCTATTGTTATGATGATATAGACATAAGTTATGCTTCCGCTATTGGGGTGCGAGGCGTTGTCGCGCGTTTCGGAGTAGAGCCGAATCTTGTCGAGTGCCTGTAGTGTCATGATCTTTTGTCTTCCTGACGCACGAAGCTCTTCGCCGGCATGCTGCTCGAGCATCGCGGGAATTTTCGATTCAATGACCTTGCAGGCTTCCGGATCATGCAGCTTGAGGTAACTGCTCACCATGTTGTTGTTTGCCCACGTGGTTTGGCTCAGCACCCATTGTCCCCATCCGTTGCTGTTCATCGACATGTAAATATCCGCATCGACATGTGACGGAAATTCGGGCTTCGCTACGACACCGGTCACGCGGAAAGTATCTGACGACTGTCCGCTGTTGATGATGAGCAGTTCGTCCAGCGGGCTTTTGTCGTTGAATATTCTGCGTTGAAGGTCTTCGGATATGAGCGCGGTTGACGGAGCATCGAGAGCGGTAGCAGCGTCGCCTTCTTTCAATCTGTAAGGAAAAACATCAAGAAAAGTAGAATCGACCAGCAGCGCCTGTTTTTCAAAAAAAGTCTTGTCTCCATATCTGACAATATTGGCTTCGACGCCTGGCGGCGCCATAACGCGCGCAACGGTCTCGATCTCAGGCAAGGCGTCAGCAAGATCCCATGCGATCGGCGGAGAAGTGGTGCCGCCATTTTCAGTCACGCCGTCCTTGATGAAAGCCGTATTGATGCGGAACACTTTTTCATGATCCTTAAAACCCTTCTCGAAGTTGAATTCATCCTGGACATACAGCGTGATGAGGATGCAACAAGCAATCCCGGTCGAGAGCCCCAGAATATTGATAAGGGAGAAGATCTTGTTCTTGATCAGCAGCCTGAGCGCGATCACGAGGTAGTTTTTGAGCATGGCTTAAACTGTTTAGGTTAAAACATCTACATGATAACCTCCCGTTTTCAGACAGGTTACAGGATTATGATTG
>CBHTUB010000613.1:0-1982 GCA_966095595.1 uncultured Chryseosolibacter sp.
GGTTTTGGCCAGGCTTCCCTGAAACTCCACGAGGAACGTGCGGACGTCCTGGGCCGGATCGTCATTTTTGATGACTGAGCAGGCAAATGCTGCTGTAAGGATAATAGCGATGTAGAATGGGATCTTTCGTGACATGGCGGGGAAGATGGTTTGTTGACAAAGATAATGAAATGCGGATTATCGGTCGTCGAACACATTGTAAGTGTCGAAGTTTACCTTGACTTTTGTATGATGCGAATGGTGAGTACATTACTACTGGTCAGCCTGATATTTTATTCCTGCACCCGTGGCAAGCGCAGCGATGGAAGTGAACGGTTGATGGCCAGGTACAAGGAGAATGATCAACCTCTGCCTGTTCCGGGGCCTCACGATTGGTTATCCGTTCACCAAGAAAAGGGTCAAACGTTTGAGCAATACATTGACTTTAAACCCATAACACCTACAGCACAAAGAAAATTGATCTATCTTCTGCCAGTTGGAAATTTCACAATTGGCGAGTTAAAGCTCATAGACGATACACAGGAATACCTGCAGATCTTCTTCGAGCTGACCGTTATCGTTCTCCCCACTGTCGACGATTCGTTTATTCCCGATTCCAGCCGGAGGACGTTGGCTGATGGTCATACGCAGCTGCTGACTACGGCGATATTGAATGACCTTCAGCGACAGATCCCTGCCGATGCCATAGCCCTGATGGCAATAACGAACGCGGACCTATACCCCGGTGAAGGGTGGAACTATGTTTTCGGACAAGCCAGAACAAAGAAAAGAGTAGGTGTTTCGTCTGTGTTCCGATATACCGATGGTGGTCTTGATAGTGTCAATTATCCTACATGCCTGGGTCGACTCATTAAAACAAGCTCGCATGAGATCGGTCATATGTTGTCGATTCAACATTGCATTAATGCACTGTGCGTGATGAATGGAGTCAATAACCTGAAGGAAGCAGACTCGCGTCCGAACCGACTCTGCTCAGAATGCCTGAAAAAACTGAATTGGAATCTCAGGTTTGATGTTTTAAAACGCACCGCTTCGTTACACGATTATTTTATGCGTGAAAAATTGACGGATGATAAAACACTTGCGCTGAACGACCTCAGCCTGATGATGGTTTTACAGTAAAACACCTATCTTACGGTTTCAAACCAAACCACTTGGACGCTCCCGACTCTGACCTTCTTCTAACACTTGTCCGAATGAAAATGCCTTTCGGAAAATACAAAGGCACAGTGATATGCAATCTGCCTGTCAGCTATCTCGAATGGTTTGCAAAAGAAGGCTTCCCGCCTGGAAAAATGGGAATGTTGCTCGCCACCATTTACGAGATCAAGATCAATGGCCTCGAGTATCTGCTGGAGCCATTGAAAAGAACCAATAGGTAATCATACGGAAGCCTGGAGCCTGAAGCGTGGAGCCTTTCCCCACGCTATCGGTCATTACTCCAGGTTATTTTCTAGCCAGCTCGGCAACCGCTCCGCTAACATCATCTTTTGTCGGTTCAGGTCGCAGCAAAAAGTGGTAGATGACGTCGTCGTAGAATTTTTTCGATTCCCAGTAGTTGCTGTGTGTGAACAATCCCTTGCCAAACTTGCAGTCGATGTTGGTTAGCTTTTCGTAGTAGTCAAGTCCCCCGCTGACATAATCGTCGTTGTCGAAGTAGTTCCTCCATGTGATACCGTCGAGGAAACGTTTCAGCTCATTCTCGATATCGGTGTATTGCTCGCTTTTGAGGATCTTGTTCGGGAAGTTGTATTCCCTCTGTTTGAAGCCATGGAAGTGTGAGATCATCTGCTGGCGGACATATTGTGTATCGGAAACATTTTCGCGCAGGAAGAAGACGATCTTCGGGTGGCGCTCGTCGCAGTCGGCTTCGACGATGCAGCCGGGGCGCTGGCCGTAGCGGCCGACGACCTCAAGCCCTGCCGCGGCGGCCGCAGCCTCGATGTCGGCGGTGCTCCACAGCCGCTGGCGGTGATGGGTGT
>CBHTUB010000614.1:0-1969 GCA_966095595.1 uncultured Chryseosolibacter sp.
TCCCACTGTACCTTTCAGCTGCTCCAGAATGGGTTTCATCATTTTACACGGGCCACACCACTCGGCATAAAAGTCAACAAGTGTAGGTTTGCTGCCCTTGATAATCTCGGAAAAAGACGCTTTTGCCATAAAATCAACGTTTTAATGATAACTTTTTTAATGGCGCTAAAGTTTCGCCGGCTAACTTATCTGTAAATTACCGCCCAATGCAATAAGAACTTATTGTACCCGTTGACGCTTATTGAAGCATCAAGCATAAAATTTGCAGCACATTTGTTATGAATAAGAATACCTTCCGGGCGTTCCACTGGCCGCGTCTTATCGTTTCATTTTTTATCGTTTCCTGCGATAAGGATGACAACCCGTCACCTTCAGCCAATAACGAATATGTCAATTCATGGATAAAGCAAAACATGGAAACGTGGTATTACTGGAACAGCACGTTGCCCGATGAAGCGCCTTCCAAAACCATGGCTCCCGATGCATACTTCGAAAGCCTATTGAATGATGCAGACCGGTTCTCCTGGATCCAGGACAATTATCAGGAGCTTTTAAATTCATTGAAGGGAGTCTCACAGGAAGCGGGTTACGAATTTGTGCTGTACAAGGAAAGTGAGAGCTCGAACAATGTAATTGCACAGGTAGTTTATATCAAACCCAACTCACCTGCCGCGGATACGCCCCTCAAACGCGGGGATGTGATCACCCTTATCAACGATCAACAAATGACTGTTGACAATTATAGGGATGTGCTCGCAGACCTCGAAGAGCAACATACGATCACCTACAAGGCGCTCGATGTTGCAGCAGAAACCTTTGGGGAGCCCCAGACACTCACCCTGAATGTTCTTCAATACTCCGAGAATCCCAATTTTCTGTCCAAAGTGATCCAGGTCAACGACAGGAAGATCGGATACTTTGTTTATAATTTTTTTGCTCCGGGGCCGAACAGCGAAAGCACGGTTTACGATCAGGAAACAGCAGGCATATTTGAGAGCTTCAAGTCGCAGGGGATCACCGATCTCGTCCTTGACCTGAGATACAACAGCGGTGGCTCCGAAACGTCGGCGAAGAATCTGGCAAGTCTGATCGGAAGTAACATCGGAAGCGACAAGGTATTCATGCGAAAAGAATATAACCCAACGGTAGAAGATGCTATTGTGGCCGAGTATGGCGAGGATTTTCTCATCAGCAAGTTTGCGGACCTGACGGGCAATGTCGGATCACTGCTTACGGATAACCGGATCTATGTCCTGACAAGCTCGCGGACCGCGTCTGCCAGTGAATTGATCATCAACTCACTGAAGCCATACATGGACGTATTCATCATCGGCAATACAACCTACGGAAAAAATGTAGGCTCTATCTCCATCTTTGAAGAGAATGACCCGAAAAACACCTGGGGCATGCAGCCGATCGTCGTAAAAGTGTTCAACAGCCTCGACCAGTCTAACTACGCTGACGGTTTTACACCCAATGTTCTCGACAAGGACAACAGCCTTTACATCAAGCCGCTAGGCGAGTTGGACGAGGCGCTGCTGAAGCACGCGATCGACGAGATCACCGGCGTCTCCGGTGGCAGGATCGCCGCTGCGAATACCCGGCAAATGATCGGACTCTCGCTTGATCTGAAGCGAAGAAGTTTCAACCTCGTGATGGATGAGCATCAGCAGCTATTAAGGCAGACCATCAGGGAGACCATCAAATAGTACGGATTGCTTAACGCCAATCCCCAAATGCCAAAAGCCAAAATGCAATCCTTTGGGCCCGACGTGCTGCGAAATCTCATGGACGATAAAAAATCTTCACTGCTTCAGGTTTTTCTGAAGCCGGTTGCAATTATATAATCCCCGCGTTGTATCTTTGCGCTGGCAAATCGGGCACGACCAGCTCCTGCTGAACTCCCCCAGGATCGGAAGGTAGCAAGGGTAGGCGGTTGTAGCGGTGCGATGTTCGGTTTGCCCTTTTT
>CBHTUB010000615.1:0-1939 GCA_966095595.1 uncultured Chryseosolibacter sp.
ATTTCAGAAAGCTGGCGGAAAAAAAGGGATTGCTGAAAGAGGGGGTGAAGGCAAGCGAGATCGTTGCATGGCTTAAGAAGGATTTCGGTTTGGGCCATGGTCATGCTATGGCGATCTACACGGTATTCAAGGGGACGAAGGAAAAAAAGGAGCCCGTTGAGAAAGCCATCGCTGCACATTTCGGGGGGAACAGACAGGTATGGAAACCTCCGTTTGCATCGCTGTTGAGCGCCGTCCGCGAATTTGGTGACGACGTTACCGTGGCGCCTGCTGCGAGCTACCTGAGTCTGCTGAGAGGCAAACGAAAGATCGCCATTGTTCAGGTCATGGTTGCCCATCTCGATATCGGCATCAAGCTGAAGGGCGTCCCGCCAACCAGGAGGTTTGCATCCGCCGGGAGCTGGAATACGATGATGACGCATCGTGTACGCCTGACAGATCCCCTGCAGATCGACAAGGAGCTTTTGAGCTGGCTTCGCAGCGCGTATGAACAGAACGCGTGATGAATATTGTGATCGGTGGCGTACAGGTAACGCATTTGCGGAGTTGCAATGAATGCCGCACACTGTGTAGGTATACCAAAAACCGGCAAAGGGATAGCAGCGGCACCCCGCAGTAGCTCGGGCGTTCGCGGTTGGACGAGGAGTACAGCGGATAGCCCGGCCCCGAGGTACGAGGGGATTGCCCAAACAAACCTCCAATTCAAACCTGTTTGTGGATCTCCGCATAAAATTGTTTCGGAAGTCATAAATTAAGCGGATCACTCACAATTAAATCTCCGCTCATCCGTCTACGGAAGGAATGAGACGACTTCGAAAAATGATGATCTTCCTTCTTTCCGCGATCGCGATCTTTTTAGTCGCGGTGTATTTGTTCACGCTACAGCCGAAATTTGGGAGACTTCCTTCCGGAGAACGCGCAGAACGGATCCAGGCATCGCCCAATTTTCGCGACGGGAGATTTCAGAACCTGCACCACACGCCTGACCTCTCCGAAGATGCTTCCTATTATAAAGTGATGAAGGAGTTCCTGTTCGACAAGGACCCGCGCAATGCTCCCGGGGATACGATCCCTTCGAAGAAGACGGACCTGACCACGCTGGATCCATCGGACAACGTGGTGATCTGGTTTGGCCACTCCTCATTTTACATGCAGCTGGATGGACTGAAGTTCCTTGTCGATCCCGTGCTCAGCGGCGCAGCCTCACCGCTCAGCTTCACGACAAGGAGTTTTCCGGGAACGGATATCTATAAAGTCGACGAAATTCCGGATGTCGATTTTCTGTTCATCACGCATGACCATTGGGACCACCTCGACTACGAAACGGTCGTGAAGCTTCGCCGCAAGGTTAAGAAAGTAGTGACCGGGCTCGGTACCGGCGAGCATCTTGAGCGTTGGGGTTATGACAAATCGATGATCATGGAAAGGGACTGGAACGAAGATGTTGTTCTCTCCAATGGCTTTACGATCACGGTGACGCCGGCGCGTCATTTTTCCGGCAGGGGATTTACAAGAAATCAATCGCTGTGGGTTTCGTTTGTTGTAGCGGGCCCTGAGCATAGGGTTTACGTTGGCGGAGACTCCGGCTATGACGATCACTTCAAGACGATAGGGGAGAAGCATGGTCCATTCGACCTCGTGATGCTCGAGTGTGGACAATACAACAGGTATTGGAAGTATATTCACATGATGCCGGAGGAAACTGCGCAGGCTGCGGTCGATCTCAGGGCAAAGCGGTTGATGCCCGTACATTGGTCGAAGTTCTCGCTGGCACTCCATGCCTGGGATGAACCTATTTTGAAAGTTGTCGATGCAGCAAGGAAGCTCGACTTGCCAGTGGTGCACCCGCTGATCGGAGAGACCGTTCATATCGATAGTGCAACGGCTTACAGTACATGGTGGACGAAAGAGTTTGGTTCAGCGCGTTAGGGTGTTGTCG
>CBHTUB010000616.1:0-1931 GCA_966095595.1 uncultured Chryseosolibacter sp.
TGGAATCGGATCATGTGGCTGGGAATCGCCGCGGGTGCTCTCTCCTATGTCTATATACGATTTAATTTTACCCACCACACAGAAAAAAATCGCCTCCGCATTTTTCGCAGGCGAGCGACAAAGGCTGAACCTTCAACCGTTACGCCTTCTGATGTTCTCGTTCCCGAGGTGACGCCTGTATTCGGGATCAACACCTCTTTGCGGCAGTTATGCGCTATAGCAACGTCATCGTTTCTGATGATCGCACGAAGCAAGGCTTTTGTCGTATTGGCAGGGCTTCTGGCGCTGCACTTCATAGTCTTCGGAAATGAGTACCTGACCTTTCGTGGTGTTCCGCAATATCCTACGGCGATGAATGTGCTCACCTTGATCACGGCGTCCCTGAGGGACATCAGGACACCTTTGATCGTCATTCCAATCCTCATCGTGTATTACGCCGGAGAGCTCATGTGGCGGGAACGGGAAGTCCACGTCAATAAGATCTCCGATACACTTCCCGTATCGGAATGGACTCTTTTCCTTGGAAAGTTCTCAGGACTCGCACTTGCCATTATCACCTGGCTGGGATTCCTGATTCTAGCCGGGGTCCTTGTTCAGATAAGACTGGGATATAGCCCACTGGGAATCGAAGTGTTCTTCAAGGCTGTTTTCGGCATGCAACTCATCAACTATCTGTTGTTTGCCCTGGTTGCGTTGGTTATCCACGCAGTGGTGAACCATAAGTATCTCGGCCACTTCGTCGTCCTGACGTTTTATTTATACATGGTTTTCGCCGCCAAACTCGGTGTAGAGCATAATTTGCTGATCTATGCATCTGATCCGGGATGGTCGTACACGGACATGCGTGGCTTCGGGCCATTTCCCGGTCCATGGCTGTGGTTCAAACTCTACTGGACAGGCGGGGCCTTTCTCCTGGCAGTTGTGGCCAGATTACTTTGGGTTAGAAGCCTATCGGACGGCACGATGTCGCGCTTTCAGCTCGCGCGCAGGCGATTCACCGGAAAGACCGCCAGCGTTACCGTTGTGTCCGCAGCGATCGTCCTGATCTCCGGCAGCTATATCTTTTATAATACAAACATCCTTAACGAATACACGACTGTCGCGGAACGTTTGGAGCAACAAGCCAGATACGAGCTGCGGTACAGCGAATACAAACACGTTCCCCAGCCGTTGCTTACCGGTACCAGGCTTCATGTGGAGCTTTACCCGTCGGAAAGGAAAGCCGACATACGCGCGACCTACACGGTCGTGAATACGCACAATGCGCCAATCGACTCCGTTCACATTGCCACTGCATGGGGAGTCGAAACGGGACGAATGACTTTCGACAGGGCTATCTCTGGAGAGGTGGACGACGATGATCTCGGGCATCGGATCTACAAACTCAATGAACCGCTCATGCCGGGTGACTCCATGAATCTCGACTTTGAGGTTCATCTTCACACGAAGGGTTTTCCTCACAAGGGCATCGATGTGTCGGTCATCGAAAACGGGACGTACTTCATCAACTACGATGTACTGCCCACCATCGGTTATCAGAGGTTGCATGAGCTTCGAAACAACAGCGAGAGAGCCAGGTATGGTCTGGGACCAAACGTCATGCCGTCGCCTGACGATGATGCTTCCAGACAGATCATTCCCCTGCAGGAGCTTATTAATTTCGAAGCTGTCGTAGGTACGGAGCAAGGACAGATCGCGATAACGGCGGGGAAACTGATCAGGCAATGGAAGGAACGTACGGGTACGGGACAAACTGAACGAAGCTATTTTCATTATGCGGCAAGCGCACCGATCAGGAACACTTACTCTTTCTTTTCCGGAAGCTATGCCGGGCGTGAGGAAATATGGACTGATCCCGGCAGAACCGGACACGATGTAGCCGTAAAGGTATATTATCATCCCGGTCATGCCGAAAATATCGACCGCATCAT
>CBHTUB010000617.1:0-1923 GCA_966095595.1 uncultured Chryseosolibacter sp.
TGGCAATATTTGAAACTGTTTTCAATAAAAGGCAGGATGAGGAACGGCTCTACCGACCCGCGCTGCGTATCGCCAAAGACCGAGAAGCTGATATTGATGCGATCACCAAAACGTGTTTTCTGCAGGTCGACATAGTTGCTCAGGTATTCGAGCTCCTTCCGAATTGCTATAGGCGATTGGTTCGCCTCATACAGGGAAAAGCGAAGCAATGAGCAAAGCTTCAACACCACATCGGATGCTTCGGAAGGATTCGTGATAATTTTTGAGTACAAGGTGTTGAGCGCATTGAAAAGAAAATGCGGATTGAGCTGACTTCTGAGGAGCGAGAGTTCTGCCTGTTGCTTCTGCTGGTAATGGGTGTTGCTGCGACGTTCAGTCTCCGTCCAATGTGAAAAGAGCTTGATCATAAAAGGTATGGCCGCGACAAATTGAAGCTTGATGATACTGTAAAGGAATGCAGGCATATCAAAGAGCGGCAATTGAACCCAATGGGTAAGGATGTATGGCAGAATGATCTGGTTGTCAATCAGGCGGAGTAAAGTGGCAAATAGGATCAACAGGAAAAAGTACAGTATCGAGAATGGAATTACGCGCTTTTTTAAAAGTAACACGTTCAGCAGCGGACCTATCGTGATCGCGACAAATACAAATTTTACCGGAAGTGAAACGAGGTTAGAGAGGAACGCTTCTGAATAATGTTGTTGCGGACCTGCCTCAATCAATGAGATGAGCAAATAGTAGATTACCCAGTAAAGCAGGAGGGTAGTCCTGAATTGTGTTGATCTGATTTTCACCAGGATCAAAGCTATTAAAAAGTGTATAGAATTGTCGTATTACGAAAACAGACTTTTCTTATACGAATGGCTTGAATGGGACGGATTATCCTCCTTTGTATCGGGATAGCTGGTGTATATATAATAGAGTGGTGGATATTGGTGAGAAATGGGAACTTGCTTAAACTAATTTTTTGACATGCGTAGCATTATCATTTTACTGTGTGTTCTGATAATTTCATTGTGCCAGTCGCCAGCTCAGAAATTTTCTCAACCGCCTTCATGGGCAAGTTCTGCGATATGGTATGAGATCTTTGTGGAGCGTTTCCACAACGGAGATTGGTCAAACGACCCGACACTTGAAGACATCACAATCCCCGGGCAATCCGAGCCGCCGCAGAATTGGCAAACTACAACATGGACGTCGGATTGGTATGCAGACGATGCATGGGCTTCTGCAACCGGGAAGTCATTTTTCCACAATCTTTTTTTTCGTAGATATGGGGGGGATCTGGAAGGTGTTCTTCAAAAGCTCGATTATTTAAGAGACCTCGGTGTAAATGCACTTTATTTCCGTCCCGTCAACTATGCACCTTCCCTTCATAAGTACGATGCGCGTTCCTATCACCACGTCGATGTAAACTTCGGCCCCGATCCTGAGGGCGATAGGAAAATCATCGCCACCGAAGTTCCGAATGATCCCTCCACCTGGAAATGGACGTCGGCCGACAAGCTTTTTTTGAAGGTTGTCGAAGAAGCACATAAGAGGGGAATGAAGGTAGTGATGGACTACTCCTGGAATCACACAGGTATATTGTTTTGGGCTTTTCAGGAGATAGTGCGCGAGGGACAGCAGGCAGCAACAAAAGATTGGTACATGATCAAATCATTCGATGACCCCGCAACAGCAGCCAACGAATTTTCCTACGACGGATGGGTCGGCATTCAGAGCCTTCCTGAAATAAAGAAAGTTGACGTAACGACAAAGCGTATTGTTGGGCATCCTTACGAAGGAGATATTCACCCCGATGTAAAGAAGCACATTTACGCAGTGACCCGGCGATGGCTGGCGCCAGATGGAAATGTACGACGCGGCATAGATGGATATAGACTTGATGTCGCCGATCACGTTGGATTAAAATTCTGGCGC
>CBHTUB010000618.1:0-1813 GCA_966095595.1 uncultured Chryseosolibacter sp.
CACTTTCGTTCCCATCTACTACAAGCTGAAAGTTTATACTGCCTACGAATATCTCGAGACGAGATTTGACCTGAAGACCCGCGCACTTGCGGCGCTCCTGTTTCTCGTGCTTCGGGGACTCTCGGCAGGCATTACGTTATTTGCACCGGCGCTGGTACTGTCCACGATCCTCGAATGGCCCGTGTCCGTAACGACGATCATCATCGGTATTCTTGTGATCATCTACGTCACGTCGGGCGGATCGAAAGCCGTGAGCCTTACGCAGCGTTATCAGATGGCGGTGATCATGGGCGGAATGATCCTGGCGGGCGTGCTGGCTTATAGCATGCTTCCGGAACAGATGTCATTCAGCGACTCGATAAACGTGGCAGGTGAGCTCGGTAAGTTCAATCTGGTAAACCTGGACTTTAATATCAGCGACCGGTATAATATATGGTCGGGATTGATCGCCGGGACCTTTCTGTTTCTTTCATATTTCGGAACGGATCAGTCGCAGGTCGGGCGGTACCTCGGGGGAACGTCGATCACGGAGAGCAGGTTGGGACTCCTGTTCAACGGATTGTTGAAGATCCCGATGCAGTTCATCATACTGTTCATCGGTGTGCTCGTCTACTTGTTTTTCCTGTTCCATCAGCCTCCCGTTTTTCATAACGAGGTCTTGCTGAACCAGGCAAGGCAGCAGGGGACAAGGCAAGACGTTTTTCAACAACTGGAGTCGCAGTATAACGATACCTATGAAATGAAGCGCATGGCTGCGAACGGTCTTGTAGAAGCTATTCAGACAAAGGATGAGGCTCAGATCTCAATCATGCGGTCTGAACTTCTTGATCTCGAGCGCACGGAAAGAGATATACGCGACTCCGTAAAATCAACGATCGCCTCAGTGGTTCCTGGAGCAAAGACCCGTGATACCGATTATATCTTTCTCAATTTTGTTTTGCATTACCTGCCACACGGCATCATCGGATTATTGTTGGCCGTAATGTTCTCGGCTGCCATGTCGTCGATGGCGGGGGAGTTGAGCGCTCTGGCATCTACTACCACCGTCGATCTGTATAAAAGGCTTGTCAGGCGTGAGGCATCACCCGAGATGCTTTTGCGATCGTCGAGGCTGTTTACCATAGGGTGGGCGTTGGCGGCAATGACATTCGCCATGCTTGCCTCCTTTGCGGAAAACCTTATTCAGTTTGTGAACATTGTCGGTTCACTTTTCTACGGGACGATCCTGGGAATATTTCTGGTAGCGTTTTACTTCCGACGCATCAATGGTACGGCCGTGTTCATTGGAGCTATTCTCTCGGAGTGTGTGATATTCTCGTGTTACATCTTCACCGACATCGCGTTTCTCTTGTATAATCTGATCGGTTGCGCAGCGGTCATCATCATCAGCGGCGTGGTCCAGTTGCTGCTCTCACGTCGATCATCATAGATATTTGCCTTTCGTCGAAAGAATTGCGGCCGGTGATGTCCATCTCCGGTCTTCAGGTCGTATGAATTGTTGTATGGAATGAATTATTGTGTAGGACTTAAAAATTCAGATCTATGACACCTGATAAAGTGATTTACACAGATGGAAGAGACGTTACGGTAACAGATTCGGTTCTGAAAGTGCGTAACCGCGAATATAGGATCAATGGTATCACGAGATTGAGGTTGTGGACGATACATCCAGACAGATGGCCGGCAGTTTTGTTGGTGATTCTTGGACTCGTCGCAGCCCTGATCGGGTGGTTGGGTTATGTTCCAGCCGATTTTAATATAAGGACCGATAACGGCATTGTCTCTGCAAATTCAATAGCATTGTGGGCAGGGG
>CBHTUB010000619.1:0-1809 GCA_966095595.1 uncultured Chryseosolibacter sp.
TGGCGAAAGTCTCGGGAGTATACATCTTTTCATGGTATGGAAATGCCTCGGGGACTTTACCCAGATGCTCATCAAGAATATTCTCGAACTGCTTCATCCATGTAGACGGTATCGGCCTTTGCTTGAGCAGGCTGTCAAGAAACGTTTTGAGCTTTATATCCAGCTTCGTATGGTCGTGCGCCTTCGACCCCAGCAACAATCCCGAGTAGGCAGACTCCGGCATGGCTCCGTATTTATGGATGGCGTTGATCACATCATGACCAAGTCCCCCCGGACCGAATTGTGCAGCGCCTTGCCTCAAAATGTAGTTCTTTGCTTTGTCCGTATAGATCTTGCGGACGACGAACATCTCCGAAATATCAAACTCGCCAAGTCCTTTATGAATTGTTTCAGACTCGATCAATGATGTTGTCGAAAAACTCCAGCATGTACCGGTGTTCGCCTGGTTTTTTACGCGTGTTGCTTTCGCCCGGCTGATCGTAGCGAATTCAGCCTGCGCGAGACACTGGATAGAGAAAACTGATACAAAAAGTATAAGAAAAGAATACCTCATTACCTATTTATTGTAGCTGATCCGATAAATGACGTTGGCCTGATCGTCAGACACAAGGATCGACCCGTCATTAAGCTGAAGAACATCGACAGGGCGTCCCCAAACTTTTTGGGTCGCGTCGTCGAGCCACCCTGAAGCGAACGGTTCAAGGGAGGTCTTATCTCCGTTGAACTTCACCAGCTGCAGGTCGTAACCGTTCTTCTTCGTTCTGTTCCACGATCCGTGACGGGCAACGATGATCTGGTTTTTGTAACGCTCGGGAAACATATTTCCGGTGTAAAATTTCAATCCCAGCGGAGCGACGTGCGTCCCCATCTTTTGCACCGGAGCAACGAAATCACTACACGCGCGCTTGTTCCCGAATTCGGGATCTTTCACGTCACCCTGATGACAATACGGATAACCGAAATGCAACCCGCTCTTCGCGGCGACATTCAGCTCGCAATGCGGCACATCATCTCCCATCATGTCTCGCCCATTGTCGGTAAACCAGAGCTGTTTTGTTTCCGGGTGCCAGGTAAAACCGACGGTGTTACGAACACCTTTCGCATATACCTCACGTTTTTTTGTATTCACATCCAGTGTAGTGATCGATGCATAAACCTCGTCCTTCGATTCACAGATGTTGCAAGGCGCGCCGACAGGAACATACAATTTACCATCAGGGCCAAATGCAATATACTTCCAACCGTGATGTGTTTCCGTGGGGTACTGATCATAGACCACTTCAGGCTGACCGGGATTGCCGAGCTTCGATTCTATCTGTGGAAACTTCAGAATGCGACTTACCTCCGCCACATACAGATCGCCATCCCTGAACGCAACGCCATTCGGCATATTCAATCCGGAAGCAATGGTCCACTTCTTATCAGCTTTTAAATCGCCATCGGTATCCTTGACGGCGTAAACCTTGTCTCCGTTGCGATTACCGACGTAGATCACCCCGGACGGACTGATCGCCAGCGAGCGGGCATTATCGACCTCTGCGAAAACATCTATCTTGAAACCGTCAGCCATCTTGATAGAGCCGAGCGGAAGGGATTTCGAAACCTCCGTGATCGCAGGAGCACTCCCATCTGCGCTCACCGCTACGATGGAAGCAGCTGAATCGTTCTTGTTTTCTGTCGTCTTTTCATCGCCGGACCGCTTACATCCCAGCAACAACAGAACCAGCAAGGTTGAATACTTTAAACAATTCATAAATCAGATTTGTGGTTTAATTAAAAATACGCGGTTTTATCACCGAACGGGGCATC
>CBHTUB010000620.1:0-1782 GCA_966095595.1 uncultured Chryseosolibacter sp.
GTTGGCGCAGGCCAGGATAACCAGCGCGATGAGCGACTGTTCATCAACACCCGGGGGATAGAAGTAAGGGGAATGGTCGACGGAAAGCTGGGATTTTATACCTACCTCACCGATAACCAGGCAGTGTTACCGTATTATGTCTGGCGTCAGGTGGATAGTACTGCCGTTGTCCCGCACGAGGGATTCTGGAAAGAATACAGCAATCAGACGGGGGCAGATTTCCTGCAGGCGAGGGGATATATTACCTATGATGCCACGAAGCATGTCAACCTGCAACTTGGACATGACCGCTTCTTTGTCGGAAATGGCTACCGCTCGCTGATCTTCAGTGACTATGCGCCGCCCGCCATGTTCCTGCGGATGAACATTAAAGTGTGGAAGGTGAATTACCTGTTTATGATCAATCAGATGACTGCCGATGTCGATAGCACGGATGCCAATCTCGGTGGATTAAAGGCTGCTTCGGGAGGTTATCCGAGCAAGTTCAATGCATTTCATCACGTGAGCATCAACATTGGAAAAAAGCTGAATATTGGCGTTTTCGAATCAGTGATCTTCACAAAGGACGACCCCGATGGTTCCGGTGCCCTCAGGCTCGATTACTTCAACCCGATCATTTTTTATCGGGCGATCGAACAGCAGAATGGAAGCTCGGACAATGTACTGTTGGGAATGGATGTAAAGTGGAATGCACTGCGCTCCTTTCAGCTCTATGGACAATTCCTGGTCGATGAATTTGTCATCGATAACATTCGCGCGGGCAACGGCTGGTGGGCGAACAAGTTCGGCGTTCAGGTGGGAGGAAAGTATGTCGATGCCTTCACGGTGAAGAATCTGGATCTTCAGGGGGAGATCAATATCGTGCGGCCTTACACCTATTCGCATGGCAGCCGCTTCGGAAGTTACTCGAACTACAGGCAACCCATAGCGCATCCGCTGGGTGCGAATTTCAAGGAGATCATCGGTATTGCCCGTTATCAGCCACTGCCAAGGCTCACCATGAAAGGGAAGCTGATCCTCATTCAGACCGGTCGTGATTACGGTGATGCGAACTGGGGCGCGGATATCTTGAAGGACAACACGTCTCACGTTAAAAATGAAGGAAATACTATTGGGCAGGGACTGTCAAACGACATATTTTTTGGAACCTTTACCGCCTCATGGCAATTCAGACACAATGTTTTTGTAGAAGGAACAGTTGTGCTGAGGAACAGCAAGAGCGACGTTCAGCGGTATAACTACAACTCAACGATAAGTTCATTAGCTTTGCGTTGGAATATTCCACAGAGACACTACGAGTTTTAATGGACATTTATTTACGAATCCTCGGCTTTGCGCGCGGAATCAAATTCAGGGCCTTCAAGTTTGTCATCTTCTCGATCCTGGCGGCAGCCCTGAGCGCTTCATACCTGGCGCTGATGAAGCCGATGCTTGACGTTCTTTTTTCACAAAAGGCTGCGGCCATACCCGAAGAACCTGCTGCGCTCACATTTTCGACTGAGAGTCTTCAGCATTGGTTCGACTATTATTTTATCTCTACCCTGCAGGAGTACGGTCAGAGCAAGACTTTGCTTTTCATTTGTATCGCGATCACGGTTCTTGTACTCATCGCCAACACCTTTCGGTATATGGAAAGGATGGTTGCCTCCCGCATCAAGGTGGATGTGGTCAAGAATGTTCGCATGGCCATTTTCCGAAACGTGTCGCGGCTACACATAGGTTTTTTCAACGACCAGCGAAAAGGAGATCTCATATCGAGATTCACGAATGACGTCGGCGAAG
>CBHTUB010000621.1:0-1684 GCA_966095595.1 uncultured Chryseosolibacter sp.
TAATGTCCGCTCCCGCCGGCCCTATGGCGATCGCAGTGGTGTCGTTGATGAACTCTACACATTCGCGATAACCACGGGTTGGTCTTAACGGTGATTTCCAGGTCGCGCCGTCATCCGGACTATAAAGGACATGCTGGAAAGTCAATGAGTCGACCTTGTAATCTCCACCAGTGATGATGACATGCTTCCCCGCCAACGCAACTGAAAATGCACCTGTGCTGGGCTTACCCTGAATAATGGGCAACGTGGTAAATTTCCACGTCTTACCCTTATTTGAAGAAAAGAACAGGCGCGATCTCGACCCGCCCGAGCAGATCATGATTTGTTTTTTGTCATGACAGCGAATCCCGGTTCCGCTTGCTGCAAATGAAGCCTCTCCTTCATCCAGCGCCGGCCGATCATTGGCTGGAAGTTCTGTCCATGTCTCTCCCCCATCGGTTGTTCTGGCGAGAAACATTTTCCCTTCTATGGGATCACCGTATAACATCCCATTTCTCTCATCCCAGTAGTCCATACCATCCACAAATACGTTGGGATGGTCATTCCTGTAAACAACATGCCATGACCGCCCTGCGTCCGCGGTACGCAGCACATAGGCGGGCGATCCTACACTCGCAATGATCGCCTTGTTCCGGTTGAAGGCGTAGATGCTCCTGAAATCTTTGTCGTCGAATCCCGCAACTCTGAGGGTAACCCAGGACTTTCCGGCATTTGACGTATAGACAACAGTTCCTTTCGATCCGCTTGCCCACGCGACGGAATCATCGACAACGGAAAGTCCCCGCAGGGAAACACTATCAGATAGTTTTGTTTCGAGGAATGCAAACCCGTTTTGGGTGTGGGCATCGGCAAAGAGAAATATACCGACGAGTGCCAGGAACCATGTACGCATTCCGCAAAATACACAAAGATTCAGGAAGGCCGTCTCAAGCGTCTGTCCAGGGAAGGTTGTTATCACGACCACCGTTTACCTGACTTTTAGCATGTGGAATCTACCTGGACAAAAGAATAAAAACTGGATGTGCGGTAGCGTTTTTCAATTTTTACTTACCTTACACGCCAAATTTCAAACACGACGTCCAACTATGCCACAGGTGATCATCAACAATTACGCAGAATTCGAGACCTATATCGGGAAAGAGATCGGAGTGTCGGAGTACATCACGGTAGATCAGAAGATGATCAACCTTTTCGCTGACGCCACACACGATCACCAGTGGATCCACATCGATGCGGAACGTGCAGCAGTGGAAAGTCCATTCAAGAAAACAATCGCGCATGGCTACCTGGCGATCTCGCTGGTGCCGCACCTCTGGAACCAGATCGCAAAGATCAACAACGTCAAGATGCTCATCAATTATGGCATAGAAAGGCTCAAGTTCAATCAGCCTGTTGTTGTGGATAGCCAGGTGCGACTGAAAGTGAAGCTAGCGGGACTCACCAACCTGAGGGGTATTGCCAAAACGGAACTCGACGCCGAGCTCGAGATCAAGGACAGCGCGAAGCCCGCTTTTACTGCCAACGTCATCCTGTTATATCATTTTAAATAGTTATTCAGCTATATTTTAAATAGTTATTCAGCTACATCATTTTTAAATAAACAAAGCCTTCGATGATTTGAACCGAAGGCTTTGTTCGTTTACAGGATTGTATTTTAATAATCTCCCTTGTCAGATGCAGGCTT